>JBAWXM010000038.1:0-24226 GCA_037144075.1 Lentisphaerota bacterium
AGTTACCCGTCCCTTAAAGTATATTAAACGAAAGGGTACGGCATGATTTGCAATACGGCATATTTCTTACTATATTTGAGCCATGAATATTGATACCAAAACAACTCTGCCGTCAGTGGAAAACAGCGGAACATTCGCGTTCAAACCGATCGGATATGTGCGATGCGCGCAGAAATACCGCTACGAAGCGCCGCGCCAGGCGGTGTACGCCGGGAATGAAGGCATTATCCGCTTGAATCCGGATTGCAATTTTGAACAGGCATTGCGTGACCTGCCCGGGTTTGACCGGTTGTGGGTCATCTACTGTTTCCACCTGAACCGCGACTGGAAGCCGCTGGTGCGCCCTCCGGTGTCGGGCAGTAAAAAGAAAATCAGCGTGTTCGCTACCCGTTCGCCGCACCGGCCTAACCCGGTCGGATTGAGCTGCGTCGAGTTGGTAAAAATAGACGGTCTGGACGTGCATATCCGCAATTTCGACATGCTGGATAACACCCCGGTGATTGATCTGAAACCTTATATTCCGGCGGCGGACGCTTTTCCGGAAGCCCGCACCGGCTGGCTGGAAAACGTTGACGCTAAACCTTACAAAGTCGCATTCGCCGGGCAGGCGTCAGCAAAGGCTGCCTGGATTTTAAACGTCTACGGGCTGGACTTGAAGTTTTGCGAAGTGCAACTGGGGCATGACCCGTTGAACGAATCAAGAAAAAGAATCTCCTCCGGCGGAACGGACGCCGAATTTATTATCGCCTGCCGCACATGGCGGATGCGGTTCAAGCTGGATGAACCCGGTAAAAATATTGATATTACTGACATAAAATCCGGCTATGCGCCTGAAGAACTTGTCATATCGTCGCCCGATCCATATACCGACAAGGCCGTTCACCGCGAGTTTCTGCTCCGTTTTCAGGAATGAACTGTGCTTCTTCTGCCGGAAACGAAGCGGTCACGGCGGTTGTAGTCCTGGATTATATTGATATCGTCGTAACTGCCGGTTGATGACATAAATCCTTTTACCGCATCGCCTTGTGCCGCGCCGATTTCAAAAATTATCCTGCCTTCAGGTTTAATGAATTCCGGTGCGGCGGCAACAGCGCGGCGAATGATCGCCAAGCCGTCGTCTTCCGCCTGCAATGCCAGTTCCGGCTCATAATCCTTGACCTCCGCGGACAACTGCTGGTATTCTGCCGGGCTGATATACGGCAGATTGGCGGTGATATAATCAAAGCTGCATCCGGCCAGCGCGGAGAACAGATCGCTGCGGAGAATCCGGACATTCTCCAGCGTCCATTCGCGCCGGTTTTCTTCGGCAATTTTCAGCGCCGGGCGACTGACGTCAACAGCCGTCACTTTAACATCACGGCGTTCATAAGCGATGGCAAGAGCAATAGTGCCGCAACCGCAGCCCAGATCACAGATTTCAGCCTGCTGCGGAGCTTCGCGGCAGACCTTTTCCACCAGCAGTTCGGTTTCAGGGCGTGGAATCAGGACTCCCGGCGCCACGTGGAACCATATATTCATGAAATATGCTTTACCAAAGATATATTGCAGCGGTTCATGTTTCAGGCGGCGCTCGACAATTCGTTCAAGCAGTTCCGCTTTTTCATCAGAAATGATTTTCCCGCTGCCATCCGCAAGCTGCCCGCGAGACAGATTAAGTTCTTCCATAATAATTAGTTCAGACTCGGCGGCGGCGTTTTCAATGCCGGCAGCGTCCAGCCGGAGCGTGATGACTTCAAGCAAAGTTCCGACTGTAAGCATTATGGCCTCCCGGCGCTGTCTGCGTATCACTTGCGGACGTCGTGGATAATGTCGATAAGTTCTTTTGGAGAAACTTCCTCCAGAGCTTTGCCCTTGGCGGACAGTTTTTCATTCACTTTAATGGCGGTTTCAGTCATGCGTTCATGGGTTTCTTCTGAACCGCCCATCATTACAAAATTATCGCCTTTAGTAATGCGCGAATGCCCGTCCTTATTGTCCAGCCCGACTCCCATGAGCATCGCTTTCTGCTTTTTTGACCCGCCGCGGGGAAGAACCATTTTGAAACTCCTTATATCTCAATAAATAATATTTACGCTTTAATATAATGCCATCAGGGCATAAACTCAACTGGCTGCCGGTTACTGGCTGCCGACTGCCGAGGCCGTCCAGCGCGATACAGGAACCCGCTCCCTGATCTCCACCGAAAAGGATTTGACGTCGCCGAAATCATCCGGCAGCTGGATTCTTATCGGAAAACAATCCCCGGGACTGGCGAAACATGCAGGATAGGCGCCGTCCCCGAAGAGGAATCTCTGATTAATCAGTTTAATTCCATTATAAAGCTGTATGTCCGTTTCCACATCCAGGTCAACTTTATTCAACAACCTGACAAAGAAAACCGCGCAGCGGTTTCCAGAACTGCCGGCGGCGATGCCGCCGCGCACGGCGAAATTCGGATTATTAACCGTAATCTCTTTTCCGGCCAATCCCCACTTTTCCTCCGGGATCTGAACTAGCGGCGACTTTAAATAACTTTGCGGTTCGCGATGAAAAATAAGCACCTGATGCCCTTTGAATTTCTGATTTACAATCAAATTATACTCTTTATCTTTTAAAAGCTTGAACCGCGCCGGATCGCTGAACCGGACATCTATCGGATCATTGACGTCAAGAATCACATAATCTTTCAATTTCTGCCCGAACACATATCCGATTGAAACCGGATTCCTCAAAATAAAATGAGCTCCGATTCTGGCGGATGAAGTCACTTCAATTCCCGGCGGAACAATCTGCAATATCCGCCTGACATCTTCATCGCAGTTCTCTGCGCCAAGTATCGGCATTACGGAATTTTTGCCGGTAACGCTCAATCCGAAAAAATAATATGAAAAACATGTCGTTGTCAGCAGCGAAAGAATTACCGCCGACGGCAGTTTCTCCCGGCATCTGTCCAGATCAATTTTCCAGGCCAGCGCCCGAAACCACGGGTTGATCCGCTGATGATAAGTCTCCAGCAGCCCTTTGTAGTTCAATACCGCGCAGGTCAGCAGCAGCGCCACATATTCCGACTGATACCAGATGCAGATGTTCTGAAGCTGGTCGTTGGTCTGAAGGCATACAAAACCAATGGTGATGCACCCCGCCAGCAGCAGCAAAGGGCGGCTCAGCAGCAATGTGTAAAACGGAATTATCAGCAGCAGCACAAACGCAATGCAGTGCGGCCGGAACAGCGTTCCCCAGAACAGGCCGGGCCGGGTGAACGGCGCAAGCAGCATATCAATCATCCCGCCGCCGTATTCGGTGTAACGGTTGCTGTAATCATACGCGCCCTGCGGCGATATCGCCGGAACAACAACCTTGACAATGATTAAAAAATACGCGCAGGCCACGGCAATCAGCAATAAACCGAACTTCCTGTTCCCGTTTATCAAATACACCAGACCGAGCCCGACCCAGAATACAGCGACCGTCTCTTTGATCGTCAGCGCAACCATGAACATGCAGAACGCCGCCGTATAATTCTTCTTCTCAAAAAAATAAAAGTACAGGAAAATCAGCGGAATTGTCACATACAGCGAATGAAACCCGTAAAAAATCGCAATATTCATATTGGAAAGCGACGGAAACAGCAGTGCGCAGAATGACAGCGCCAGCGCCGCCCGCGGCGAGACCTTGAAATGCCTGGCAAACAGATAGACAAATATCCCGCCGCAGAACAGCAGCGCGGAAGTCAGCACGAAAAATGCGCCCGGCGTCCTGAACAGCCATACATAAGGCGCCAGCAGCAGAACCATGCCCGGCTCGAAATGCGTCGGCAGAAAACTGCCTTGAGCAATATCGGCATAAAACCATCTGCCTTTTAAAGTATTGTCGATGATATTGAAATACAGACCCCAGTCATGATAGCCCATGAACAGAATTTTGACCGCTTTCGCCTGAATAAACGCCCACCAGGCCACCAGCAGCAGCGAGAACAGCAAAACCAGCAGCAATCCGGTCCGGCTGCTGATCTCCGGTTTCAAACGCTGTTTTAATGGAAGCGCCAGCGCCAGGCGGAATACCGTCAATCCGGACACTGCGGTAAAAATCATCGGGGAATAAAAGCCGACCGGGAAAAAAAATGTCGGAAAAAGAATCAGCTGCGGCAGCAGGGCCGTTCCAAGGATTTTCCAGTTGAAAACCACCGGCGACGCTTTCAGACAGACCCAGTACAGCGCGGCCACAAATAAAACCCCCAGAGCGCCAAAGTACCAGCCGGCAGCCGCCGAAGGCAGTTCTGTCTTCAGCATATACTCGTAAGTGATGATTCCAAGCCCGTCCAGCAGATAAGTATTCAGATAAACCGCATAACCCAGCGCCGCTCCCGCAAACAGCGACAAGATTGAATAAAGCAGGTTTTCTTTCTCAGCCGATGATAAGCTCATAAATCCGCATCCTAATCATTATGATATTTTATGCCTTTGGCAATCGCGATCGCCCGGTAAATCTGTTCCGTCAGAAAAAACCTGCACATTTCATGGGTGAATGTCATCCGGGAAAGCGCAAGTACCGTTTCCGCACGTTTTTTTACTTCGTCCGACAAACCGTAAGGCCCGCCGATCACAAAAATGATCTTCCGGTCAGCCGAGGAAATCATGGCGGAAAACGCCTGCGATGTAAGCTCCGCGCCTTCCTCGCTCAATGCGATAATCAGGCCTCGCTCCTTTTCCAGCGTCTCCAGTATCCTGACACTCTCTTTCCCCTTGCCGCTGTCTTTTAACTCGACAATTTCCAGCTTGCCGAACGTCTGAATGCGCTTTTCAAACTCAGTAGTCTTCGCCGCCAGCGCCTTGTCCTTCAATTTTCCAACCGCGATAATCTTAAACAACATGAAACAACCTCATATTTCTGCCTGCTTAATATGCCTTCTCCTGCTCTGATTTCAACCGGCGGCACGACCGGTTCAGCAACTCCGACCGAGAAGCGGTTTGATTTTTCAGTAATTCACTATCTATTATAGAACTCAAATCACTTATGAATCCGGAACATTATGAAAAAGTATTTTCAAATAAGCGAAGTATTGTCTTTTTTTATACAACTGTTTATAACTCTGGCGCTGCTGACAGTATGCGGTATTGCAACCGGTTGCCTGATGCCGGACAAATCCAGGGAAATATATGCAAAATGTGTTCCGCTGTTCCCCGAATCGCTGCGGAGCGTGCTTGCTCCTGAGCCTGTTGAAAAAACAGTTTTTACTCTGCTCTACCTGCTGCTGATACCGCTGGCTTTGGCCACGCTTTATATTTGCCGGTTGCACGGCAGAAAATACCACGAGCATCCCAGCCTGCAGAGCAAGGCTAAATGGCTGAAACTATTATGGGCCGGCTGCATTCTTCTTTTTTCATTGACTATCTGGTGTTTTGTGGGCATAATGGATTTTCTTGAAGTCATATTCAAACCACTGGTCAGCTATCCGTGGAGCTGGCTCCCATGCGGTTTGACCGCCATTGCGCTGGCAGCAATGATGATAAAACTCAAACTTTACCCAAAGCAGCTCCGCAAGTGGTGGCCGCTGGCAATATTTCCTTTACTGATGCTTGTCATTTTCAATAGAATGTACTATCTGGGCTGGGTTCCGCCCAACACTTATCACCTTGAGATCCTTGTTTACGCGGTGTCGCATGCGGCACAAGGCCAGTTGGAGTGGCATTTATACGGAAATTATCACTGGATCCTTTCCCCGCTGTTTGTCTTGATCAAACCTTCTATCTTCAATTTCTCGCTAGTTATGAATATCCTGTTTATATTCACATTTATGACCATGTTTTTTCTAGGCTCCAGATTGATAAAGAATTATATCCTGCTGTTCCTCATGGTCTTTTTTATGATATTACTGAACTGCTCGTCTACAATCTACCAGCATTATATTGAGCCATATTTTCAGTATCACCCCATCCGTTCATTCTGGCCTGCTGTCGCAATGTTAATTTTCTATTTTTACCATACATCAAAAGGCAGGCTGAAATATGTTCTGCTCGCTGCGATATGCTGCGCACTCAGTTTATTCTGGAATATTGACAGCGGCATTGCTGTAACCGGAGTTTTTGTTTTTTTCTTTGGCGCTGAAACTGCATCCGCCGGATTCCGCCGCGATAAATTAATGCATCTGGCATGGTTCGGCTCGGTATTTATCATATCTTTGCTGGCGTTGTACGGCGCATGCTGCTGGAGTTTCGGCCGAATACTGCCGCCTGATTATTTCCTGCAAGGCTATCTGCTAATTTTAAGGACAGGCTTCTGGTCGCTGCCGATGCCGCTGTGGCCATGCATGTGGGTTTTCTTCGCCGGAATTTATGTTGCCGCTGTTATTGCCGGTTTACGCGGTATGTTTTCAGGGCACAAAACTTTATTCAGTCAGTCATGCCTTTTCCTCGGAGTGCTTGGACTCGGCCAGTTTTCGTATTATCTGAACCGCTCGCATGTTTGTAATCTCTGGGTGGCGATCTCGCCGGCCACGTTGCTGATGTTCTGCTTTGCCGACCGCTGTCTCAGAATATCAAAAAATGACCGGAAATTGATCGCGCTTGCATTGCCCGCGCTTCCTGTAATTCTGCTTGGCGTCGGCGCCCTGTTTATTTTTGGATATAATTCAAAATTTATTATCAACGGAACGATTATGCAACTCAGTTTTCTTACTGTTGACGACAGTAAATCACAGTTCCGGCAACGCATAGATTTTATCCTGAAGAGCGCCGGCGCGCGCAAAAAAATAAATATTATTGGCGATTATCAGGGAATTTACTACGCGGAGAGCGGACTTACTTCAGGAATTCCCAACTTCAATGAACAGGAAATTTTCACCGTCAGGCAGCAGGAAATTTGTGCAAAACAGTTGGCGGAGTCCGACTGTCCGCTGATTCTTGCCTCGCCCGGAATCCGTTTTTATTATATCCGTGATGAAACTCTGAAATTTTACAAGCTGATTGCGGAAAGCGATGACGGCGAACTTAAATATTATGAACCTTTGAAAAACCTGCAAAAGAATAAAAACGAGGGAGACAGTACCCAGAAAAATAGCAGCGCACAAAATGACTCAAGATTGTTGCTGTTTGAAGAAATCAGCCGGTAAATACCATATCCGGAGCAGAACAGGCTACAGTTTCGAAAAACCCGGCAGAAGGCTCAATTTTACTTCCGCTTCAGATAGAAAACGCCATTGGCCTGATTCTAGTTCTCCAAGTTTTAACGATCCGATGGAAATTCTTTGCAGAGAGACTGTTTTCCTGCCGGCGGCGGCGACCATGCGCCGGATTTCGCGCTTTTTCCCTTCATTCAAAATAAAACGGTAAATGCAACTGCCCGTCTCTTCAATTTTCTGCGGCATAAGCTGTTCGCCGTCGTCGATAATCCCGTGCCGCAGGCGGTTCAGTTCTCCGGCTGAGATTGCGCCATCAGTTTCCACCAGATAAGTTTTGAAGATTTCATATCGCGGATGGGTAAGCTGCATGGCATAATCGCCATCGTTGGTGATGATCAGCAGCCCTTCGCTGTCCTTATCCAGCCTTCCCGCGGAAAACAGCCTGGCGCCATCAATTTTTATAAGGTCGAATGCCAGTTTTTCGGCATGGGGGTCATCATTTGTGCAGACGTAGCCGGCGGGTTTATTCAACATGATATAAGTGCGCTGTTCGATACGGACCGGCCGGCCGTCATAAAGAACGTCATCGCCGGCGTTAACGCGACAGCCCGGCTCTGTCACGGTCTGACCGTTTATCTGAACGAGCCCGGATTTCACGATGTCGGCGCATTTCCGGCGGGAGGCAACCCCGGACAGACTTAGAAAGCGGCTGAGATTGAATGTGCTTTCTTCCGGATTAAAAGTATTTGTGCTTTTTACAGTCATTCTTTTATTTTTTGTGTAACTAATGATGTCTTTCTTTGCGACATAGTAATATACGTTTGAAATTACCGGAGACATTATGATGATCGCTAAAAATATACAAAAAAAGATTAATCGCACTTGAAAAATTCAAACAGTTGTTTTAATCTAATGAATGAAACATTTGTTTAATATGATTTTGTTTCAGTTGTAAATGCCGTGCACATATTAACTTGCTTACAGCAACCCAATAAAGAATTTATAATAGAAATGACGGAGAATGCAAACAGCGGCAAGCTGTACATAGTTTCAACGCCGATCGGCAATTTAGAGGATATCACGCTGCGGGCGCTGCGGGTTCTGAAAGAAGCGGACCTGATCGCGGCGGAAGATACCCGTCACACCCGTATTCTGCTGAAACATTACCAGATATCCACCCGGCTGATCAGCTATCACGCGTTCAACGAGCATCGCAAAACAGCTGAACTGCTTGACCAGATTAACAGCGGAATGAAAGTGGCGGTGGTTTCAGATGCAGGGACTCCCGGCATTGCCGACCCCGGATTCCTGTTTGTCAGAGAAGCGGTAAAAGTTGGCATTGAACCGGAAATCATTCCCGGGGTTTCTTCGCTGACTTTTGCCGCCGTAGCATCCGGACTGCCGATTGACAAATTTATTTTTTACGGGTTTCTGCCCGTAAAATCAGGGCGGCGCGGAGAGGCTATAAAACAAATCGCCGCGGAAACTAAAACCTGCGTGATCTTTGAATCGCCGCACCGGATAGAAAAACTGCTCAATGAAATCAGCGCCGGGGTCGGCGCCGGAACTCAGGTTGCCGTAGTGCGCGAGGCCACAAAAATGTTTGAAGAAGTGATTCGCGGACAGGTCGCGGATGTTATTCAAAAGACATCCGGACGCAAGTGGAAGGGGGAATGTGTTCTTGCAGTCTCTCCATGTTCTGCAATAGAGTAATATTTTGGTTCTTATATATTTGAAAATACAGTCTTTTAGCTATAAATTATAACTTTAGCTTTAAGCAGGCCTTTATAAAGTCTTTAAATAACGATTGAGTGTTGGAGTTTTTTTTAAAATGAATCTGATATCGAAAATCTTTGCTCTTGCCGCTGTAATAATTACGGCCGGAGGATGCTATAACTATACTCCGCCGCCAGTTGCCACGGAAAACGATATTTACACCGCCAGGCAGAAAGACGCCAGCGAGGAACTTCTGGCAAAAATCAGCGTCCTTTCTCTTCCCGATGCACAGAAAGTCGCAGTAAAAAACAACCCTAACTATATTTCGGTATATCATGCTGTTAACGCCGCCAGAATGCGTTATTATCAGTCGCTCGGAGCTTATTTCCCGACAATAACGTCAAATTTCAACGGCGGCCTGACTAACAATCAGTATACCGGTCAGGTTAATAGCAGTACTCCGACTTCCAACAATTTTGCCACTTCCTCCAGCCTGAACGCCAACTGGCTGCTGTTTGACGGTTTTATCCGGGAAATGAACGTTTCAATCACAAAATATCTGGCGGACAATAAAAAGCAGCTGGAAGAGAACGCCCGGCGAATTTTACTGAACAGCGTGGCTAGCGCATACAACGATATTCTGCTGGCTATCGAGCAGCAGCGCATTGCCCGCGCGGACATGGAATTCCAGCTTAAAAACTTGAAAGAAACGCAGCTTAAATATCAGGCTGGCGCAGTTCCATTGAGCGATGTCCTTAACTTCAAAATTCTGAATAACACCGCGACCGGCAGCCAGATTGCCGCCGAGTACCGTTACAATATCGCGGTTTACTCGCTTTCCTCGCTGATGGGCATTCCGACGGCGAAACTGCCGGCTTACATCAAATTCCCGCCGATTAATCCGGATACGGATGAACACTTAACATCTGTTGATGTATATCTTGATACCGCATTGAATAACCGCCCGGATTTGAAATCATATCGCGACCTTGTCAAAGTCGCCCAGTATGGAGTATATAGAAGCTACGGGGCATATTCCCCGACTGTTTCCGCCTATGGCACTCTTGATTACAGCACCAGCTTAACCCGCTACGGCGGCGGCAACGGCGGAATTAATCACACTTACAACAATAATCCAGGTTCACAAGTCGGCGTTCAGGCTGAATTGCTGATGTTCGACGGCTTGAAACGTGAGAATATTGTCCGGGAAATGAAGGCTGAACTGTCCAGGGCTAAGTTCGAAGCGGCATCCTCCTGGATTTCCATAATTCAGGAAGTCCGCGGCGCATATGATAATTACGTCCAGAACATCAAGCAGGCAAAATTATATGAAAAAACTCTGCTGCTGGTCAATAAACAGCGCGATCTGGTCGAAGAGGAATACAGAGCCGGAAACACGGAACTGACCCGCCTGAATGAAGCGCAGCGCAATGTGGTGGAGGCGGACACCAACCTGGTCCAGGCGCTGGTTAACGTCAGAAAAGCAAGAGCCCAGCTCGATGCATCCACAAATACCAATACCACTGGTTCTGTTTATACCGACGGCAATCCGGGAACGATCGAGTATTAAGGCAATATGACCCGCATGATGCATGATGCCGGTGCGGCATACTTTTAATTTTTAAATAAGGTTTCTTATGGATACAGTAGTGCGATTCGCTCCGTCTCCAACCGGCCAGGTGCATATCGGTAATATCAGGACCGCAATCTTCAACTGGCTTTTCGCCCGTCATTGCGACGGCAAATTTTTGCTGCGCATCGAAGACACCGACCTTGAACGGTCCACCCGCCAGGCCATTGACACCCTGCTGGAATGCATGGAGTGGCTGGGGTTGAATTTCGATGGCGAAATCATGTATCAGACCAGCCAGCGCGAAGCTCATATTAAAGCTGCCGGACAAATGATGGACAAAGGTCTGGCCTATGCAGCCCCCGCCCCCGAAGGCGGACAGTCCCCGATATTCTTCCGCATTCCATGGGACTGCCCGGATTTTGCGTCAATCCGCGAAACCGGACCGGCGGAATTTGAACTCCACCCTGAAGCTCCTGTAAAAATTGATTTTACCGGCATCAGTTTCTCCACTGTCAGTAAAAAAGGCGCACCGATGCCTGCGGCGGCCTGTCTTGCCGGATTCCGTCAGATGAAAATTTATGACGGAACCGGGAATATTGTTTTTGAACTCGAAAAAAATATTGATGCTGTTCTTCATGGAAAACAGTCCTTTTCTTTAGACAAATGCGTGAAAATGACGTTCATCCGCAGGGAGATTTTTTATAAGGACATTATCAAAGGGGAATTGTCTAAACCGCTTGACGGCATTAAAGATTTGATTCTCGTCCGCGGCGACGGTTCTCCGATATTCCATCTGGCCAATGTGGTTGATGATATCACCCAGAACGTCACGCATATCATCCGCGGCGACGACCATGTGGAAAATACTTACCGTCATATTATGCTCTTTTACGCGCTTGACCGCAAAGCGCCGGAATATGCCCATCTGCCGATGATCGTCAACAGTTCAGGCAAACCTTACAGCAAGCGTGACGGCGATGCTTTTGTCGGCGATTTCAGGGATAAAGGGTTCCTGGCGGAAGCGCTGTTCAATTATCTGGCCCTCCTGGGCTGGTCGCCCGGCGACGATCGCGAAAAAATGACGGCACAGGAAATGATTGACGCTTTTACGCTGGAAAGAGTCAAGAGCGCTCCCGCTCAGCTTGACAGCAATAAACTGCTGAACATGAACGGGGCATATATCGCGGAAATGCCTTTTGAAAAATTTGTCGCTTATGCCGGCAAATTTGCCGGTGACTTCGTTAACGACAAGTTCATGTTTGAACAAGTCGCCAGACTGATGCAGTCACGGGTTAAACAGTTCGGGCAGGTCGCAACCTGGAAATATTTTTTCTCCGATGATTTTCCCGTTGATGACAAGGTCTTCAAAAAACAGCTGGCTTCCGCCGAAGTCAGAGCAGCTTTAGGCTTTCTCGCAGGAGAGCTGAACCGCCGCGACGAGTTGACAAAAGAATGGCTGCACATTATAATCTCTGAAGCCGAAGAGAATTTCGGAATTCCGCATGGCAAACTTTTCCAGCCGCTCCGGTTGACGGTCAGCGGCGCGGCCGGCGGCGCCGAGCTGGATGAAACGATAATGCTCATTGGCGGCAGCCGCTGCGCAGTGCGCATTTCCAGGTTATTGGAAAATTATCAGAAGGAAATCTCCTCAGGAGAGTAAATATGATTTTTCGAAAGAAAAAACAATACACCGTCTATACCTACGGCGCTCCAGTCTTGAAAAAACCGGCCGAACCGGTGGACAGAATTGACGGCAATATCCTGGAAATAGGCAATGAGATGCTCCGGGCAGTAGATGTTTTTGAAGGCATCGGCCTGGCGGCGCCGCAAATCGGCATCAGCCTGAAAATGATGGCGCTGAATCTGCCGGAAGACCCTGACGACGGAGCGGAACTAGCCAACTCTCCCGGAGAAAATGCGTTATTGCCGCGCATGCCGTTCGTAATCATCAATCCTGAAATAATTTCTTTCGGCGGCGCTCTCGGTATCAGAAACGAGGGCTGTCTGAGCGTTCCGGAAATTTATGCTCCTGTCATCAGGCCGCTAAGCGTCAGGCTGCGCGGCGTCACGCTTGGCGGCGAGGTTATAGATTTTGAATGCGGCGGACTGCTAGGACGCTGTATTCAGCATGAAATGGATCATCTTGAGGGCATGCTTTTCGTGGACAGACTGTCGCCCGCTGAATTCGCAATCATCGAACCGGAACTTAAAGAGCTGGAAAAATCCGGCAGTAAAAACGAATTTAAGCGAAAAATATCCGGCTAACTGATCATTTAAGAACAGGATCGTTAATGAGTTTTTTCAATACACTGCTGGGTGTCTGCAAAGGAACAGAAATTTTTATGCAACTGTTCAGGCTTTCTCCATGGAAAGCGCTGTGGCATCTGCTGATATTGACCACTCTCTGTGCGATCTTTATTACGACAGTAAAGACTTTCCCGCTTTATAAAGATATTGACATTGCCTGCGATGCGGTTGCGGAACAGTTCGGACCGGTAAAATTTACCGACAATGGCATATTCCCTTCCACCGAACCGGGCAGGGGCAGAGTAGTTCAACTTACCGAGACTGCAACTATTACTTACATTCCCGACCTTAATACTGCAACGCTGCCGGATTTTGACGGCGAAAACAGCACCAGAGGAGTATTCTGGTCGCCCGGCCTGGTCGCCGGATGGTATAAAACCGATGCAACGGAGTATCTGCTGGTTCCGCTGATTTACGCGCCGCAAAAGGCCAGAATATCCGCCAGGCCGTTTCAGAAAGACGGCATCATGCAGTATTTAAAAGAAAACTCTTCTGCCGGCAATCCGTTCAGACTGCCCGTTAGTTCAATAAATGCCGCAGATATGAAAATTCCGGTTAAAATCTACGCCACGGTCATTACACTGGGCTTCCAGTTTCTTCAAATTCTGTTTCAAACTGTATTATTGACCGCCCTTTTCACCATGATTTTCAATCTGGTGGGAAGCCGCAATTTTAAGATTCTGAAATTCAGGAATATTTTTGTTACCGCGGTCTATGCAGGCTTTCCCGCGATCATTGTTGCATCGTTTTTTCCGGCATTCGACCTGCCGCTGGACTTTAACACGGTTTTCATTTTCTGTTTCGCGGTATATTTTATCTATATCATGTCCAGACTGGAGCGTGATTTGTCCGGGGAAAAACCGGAAACGCCGGCGGATGATGATGATTTTATGTAATAATAAACAAATTAAAGACATGAGGAACTGATATGGAAAAGAATGATTTCTGCCGGACTCCAGTATGGTATCCTGTATTGGCCGGACATACCTTTCTGACCACGTTTGTGAAACTTCATGACGACGAAATAACGGCGCTGGCCAATGGCGAGTCTGAAGGTAATAATGTAGCCGATGTCATCAAGCGGATGCGGCTGCCGATGAATTCCATCCCCGGAAACTGCTTTGTCTCCGTGGACACCGTCTCTCCCACCGACACGGAACGTTTCAGAGGAAAGCGGGGGGCCGTGTTCTCTCCGGAAAGCGCCTGGAATTTTCTTGCAAAAAGCCAGAAAGTCCGGGCTGCGGCGGCGGCTGGAATGGTTGAATATGTGTGCATCCGTCCGTTCCGCAGAATGAATCAGACCCGTGAATTCCGTCTGTTTATTTATGACGGCAAACTCTCGGCCATGAGTCAGTACTGGCTCATCCGCCACTTCCGGCGCCTGGAAGGCATAAAGAAAAATCTATGGAAGAAGGGTGAGATTTTCTTTGAAAAAATCGCCTGGGCTCTGCCGGTTAAAAACCTTGTCATGGACATTTACCTGACTTCCGATGGAGATATTCTGGTAATTGACATTAATCCGTGGGGCAAACCCACCGATCCGCTGCTGCTGCGCACCTGGGACCGGAACTGGGATCAGGAAACCGGGATTGTGCTGATGCCGCCGCCATGGAAAATCAGCGGCGACGTCAATGTATCGTTCTAATCCGGATTCTTCAGGCTGAAGTCACCTGGCCTGAACTTTCATTTGCGTCTGCGGATTTTTCTGACAGTATTCCCGCAATTGCAGCAATTTTTCTATATTTTTTGTATTGATAAAGGCTTCATTCAAATATGCCGTTGCAATTACCGGACCGTAAACACGGTTTATCATAAACCGGCTTAACTCGGAGTCCGGGTTCTGCTCGAAACTGATGCAAAGCACATTCGCCGCAAAAGAGTTGCGGACATAATAGTTTACGCTGTTCGGCAGAGACCTGGACGCCTCGTAGCAACTGCACCATGGATTATATGTCCCCGCGTAACTGGTCACAATGCCGCAGAAAATCAAACCGCATAAAGCAATATACTGCCATGAATGCACTTTCGGCGCATATTCCCGCGCGATAAAAAACCAGATGACTGGAATAATCGGAATCAAATAGCGGAATCCGTAAGCCCAGCCGCCGTATTCGCCCGTGAATAATCCATAGAACAGAATAATCGCGGCGGCAGTTAAAAGAACAATGCCTTCCAGACGGTTTTTAAGTATGCGGCGGTTAATCAGCAGCGCCGGTATAATGAACAGCATCGCCGGCATATATGAGAAAAAGCCTCTGTTCCAGAAAAGGATGTTCAAAAAATAATCGCCGGAAATATCCGTCAGCGCAATCTGAAAAGTTCCGCCGGTTCCAAAATACTGAGGATAAATCCTGCCGGTCGCAATATAGTTTATTATGCACATGACGAAAATCGGCAGCAAACCGCCGGCCGAGTAAAACGCGGATTTTGCCAGTTTCCGCGCTTTAGAAAAAAGCAGAACAATCAGGAAAGAACTGATTCCAAAAATGCCGCCGACCGGTATTTCGACGGTAAGCAATACCCCGGCGGTGACGCCAATCATAAAGGCCCGGATCATGCTGTCTTTTACGGGATAATCCATAAGCTGCATAAACAGAATGAAAAGAATCAGCGCCGCCGGAGTATGATTGTTCATCGTGACGCCATAGGACAGCAGCATTGTGGAAATCAGCAGGCTGCCGCTTAAAAAGAGTTTGCTGTAAAAAGGCGCTTCGACATCGCGGTCGAGCCGCTTGAAGAATAATATAAACAGGATGATATTCAGCAAGCCGATGCCGAACAGGTTGGTCAGATAAACCGCAAGGTAATAATGTGAATTAAAGCTGATCCCGGTCACTGCTGCAATAACTTTGAACATCATGCCGTGAACCACCATCAGCATTAACGGTTTATCGGAATATATTTTATCCCCGATGACAATCCGGTCTACCGATCTGAATGTCGTATGGTTCAACGCGAAAGTGTTCTGCTCCGCCAGCGCCTGGATAGTGCCGAAACGGCTGGATTCATTCCCCGCCATAGTCACTTCATTTTTCGTCAGCAAAGCCGTCAGCAGAAATAGAAATGCTGTACAAAAAACGAATATAAGTTTTTTCCGCTTGTCACTCAGCATATTAAAATCACCTTGAAATTATTTTTTAAATTCTTCAAACAGTTAAAATATGTTTTATTTCCGGCAATGCATGCGTTTGTAAAGAATATCCATTTTTGACAACAGCGGACCGGGAAAACCTGTCATTAACCGTCATGTACTGCTGAATTTTATTTGACGGACAAATGACGGACAAGTGACGGATGCCATATCCGCCGACATTTATACTCGTCCGGTTCATGGTTTAGAGGGCGGCAGTATTTCCAGCCAGTAGCCGTCCGGATCGGCGATAAAATAGATCCCCATGCCTTTGTTTTCGTAACAAATGCAACCCATCTCATGATGTTTTTTGTGAGCGGCGGTAAAATTATCGGTTCTGAATGCCAGATGAATTTCATTGTCGCCCAGATCGTATGGCCGTTCCATATCGCGCATCCAGGTCAGTTCCAGCAGGTGCTTTGACTCGCCGTCCGCGAGATAGACAATGATGAATGCCCCGTCAGGAGCGACGCTTCTTCTTGATTCTTTCAGGCCCAGCGCCTGCTGATAGAACGCAAGGCTTTTTTCCAGATTGAAAACATTCAGATTGTTGTGAACAAAAGTGAACTTCATGATCCAGCCTCCATATTCTTGTTGCGCGTTATAATCCGGCGATCAGTTTTTCGGCGAACCGGGGCAGTTTGAAGGCGGCCCGGTGAACGTCCGTGGTGTAATATTGCAGTGCCGCCTGCATAACGGCATCCGGTTTCCGCGCGGGGTGGCGGATATCGTGGATGGCGGAACCGATGCAGGCTCCGATGTTGCCGCTGGGATAAGTCGGCACCATAATCAGGAAATAGCCATAAACCGGGAACAGTTTTTTCGTGACGGATACCAGCCTGGAGACTATTTTAGGATGCAGGAAAACCGATTCCGACTGGGAAGTGATAATGCCGTCCTTCCGCAGCGCAGTCTTCATGCCGTAATAGAATTTTTCATTGAACAGGGATTCGCCGGGGCCGGCCGGATCGGTTGAGTCAACAATGATAACATCATAGAAGTCATGGCGCTCTTTGACGAACACGCTGCCGTCGGCGATATGGATTTTCACCCTGGGGTCGTCAAATCCGCAGGCTGTTGAAGGGATAAACTGCCGCGCCGCATTAATGACTTCCTCATCTATTTCGCAGATATCTATTTCCTCGACGCATTGATGCCTGGCAATTTCACGCAGCACGCCGCCGTCGCCGCCGCCGATAACCAGCGCGCGCCGCGGGGCGGGATGGGAAAACATCGGGATATGAGTGAGCATTTCCTGGTAGGCGAATTCATCGAATTCAGTAAGCTGAACCACACCGTCCAGCACCAGCAGTCTGCCGCAGAACGGAGTGTCGTAAATATCAATCTGCTGGAAAGCGCTTTTTTGGCTGAAAAGATGTTCGCCGACTTCGATTGAAACCGCGAATCCGGAATTGCCTTCCGTAACCCAGTTGCCTTTCAAATCAATCATTTGCGTGACTCCGTTCAGCGGCGCAGGCCGACCTGCATCCGGTAATGTTTACCCTGGAAAAATTCAGTGGCGAATTCGGCGACAACACGCGGCTCAAAGAACCTGCAACTGAAAATATCCAGATATGCCGCATTTGCGGCGCTGGCGAAATGGCCTGAAATCAGCGAGGTTTCAATCAACTGGGTCATACTGAACCCGGCCGCCCGCCTGGTTTTGCCGAAATTAACGACGTTGCATTCGCCGAAAGCCTTCATCTTGATTTTTTTGCATAACTTTGCAGCAAATTGCCTGATATACTCCGCGTCAGTAATCAATGCATGATTGCAGTTATAAATATCCACCGAGGCGGTAAGCCCCCAGGCTTTGCTTTCCTGAAACCTTTTTTTCCAGGAGAGCGCATAAAGATGAGTACAGTTTTTGAATACCGGCACCAGCTTTTCCACGCCGTTATTGGAGACGATGCCACGGTTCATCAGGCTGGAAATCACTGAACCGCCCGCCTGCAGGTTTTTGCTCAGCGAATCTACCGCTGATTTAAAATCAATCTTATCGCCGCAGGTGAAAATATCCACCGCGGCATAATCATGTTCGGGCCATGTATGCACCGAAAAATGGGATTCGGCGATAATGACAAATCCGCTGACCCCCTGAGGCTCGAATGAGTGAAAATTTGAGCCAAGAACTGTCGCGTTGCTGACCCTGGCCGCTTCAAGAAACGCTGTTTCCATCTTCTTTGCGTCGGCTAAAAATTGCGAGTCGCAATCATAAAATTCAACGGTCATATGTTTGCCGAGAGCAAAATCTCTATGATCGCATTGAGGCTTTCCTTGCATTTTTAACTTTCAAATTCCCTGACTTTGACATTTTGACAAAAGCCAGGTGGTGAAAGCAGCCCTTGCTGCGCCTGCTTTTTTCTGATGATAGACATATTCAATATATTTTTTCTGTTTTTCAAATTCCGCGGCATCGGGCAGCGTCCGCTTTTCAACAAAAAGAATAAATGAGCCGTACTCGGCCGGAATCGCGGGGGAAACACCGCTGACCGGCAGATTTTCGACGATCCGGGCAATTCTGGCGCCTTCAGGACCGTAAGGCGGATCCATGACAATAAAGGAATCAAGTTTTTCAAATTTGGGAACGCTGACGGACTTGACGGACTTGAGCCGTTCCGCAGTTTTCGCCTGGGACAGGGCAAGCGCGGTATTGCGGGCGGCTTCCACGGCGAGATTCAGCGCTTTGGCTTTCTTGATTTCGCTCAATACTTCGCGGCGGGCTTCATCGAATTCTTTCGGACGCGCGGCCTGCTTGCTGGTCATATATGCCACATATGCGGCTTTTTTGCCGGCGACGGCGTTGGAAACCGGCACGTTTTCATAAACCTGCGCGATCTGCTTGACCAGTTCCGGTTCCCTGATTTCTCCGAGCGCCTGGTCTTCCGCGGTAAACCAGTCAGTTTTAACCGTTTTCAATTTTTGCTTTTCAACAAAGGCGTTGAAAACCTTGTGCTGGCTGTTTTTTTCCGTTTCGCTGACTTTTTCATAAACGTCGCGGGCAAAGACCTGAGCGTTCCTTAATGCGATATCGCCGCGGATTTTATCATCCAGCATTTTTCCGGCCTTGTCTTTTACTTGCTCAAAAGGCAGAACTTTCGCTTCCTGCTTATCATCAGCCGGAGGCTGTGTGAAGAGCTGCTTGTTGTCGTCGTAGAATTTCCTGACGGCGGCAGGGTTGATTTGCGCGGCGGCCTCAGCGGCGCTGCCGCTGTAATCAAAAGTTGCAATCGAGGCCTGGAATTTGGCTGGCATGATGAATTTTTTGCGGTTGATATCGAAATAATCTTTCATTTCCTTCTCCGAGACGGTCACCGCGGCAAGATGGTCTTCAACTTTGAAACGGCCGATCCAGACATCAAACTTTTCATTAAATTCATTGTAGTAGGCTTTGATTTCGCCGGGGGTGATAATTACACTTTCTTCGATTTCGCGTTCCAGTTCCTGCTGAAGCAGAAACCCCCTGACGCTTTCATCCAGGTCCAGCGGCGAAAAACCGCCTGGCTTCAGCACATTATCTAAATATTTCTGAAAGAGGGCAATATCAAACTGTTTTGATTCTTTTCCCTGGAATACCGGCAATTTGGCGATAAAATCCGCAATCTGCTGATCGGTTATTTTGATGCCGCGCTGATTGGCGGCTTCAATTCTGCACAGCGACGGGAATGTTTCCTGCCTGGCCATTTCATCCAGCTGCGGATTGCCGAGCGGGATACCGCCGTAAATCAGCGACAGAATTATCATATTTCTGCCGGCCTGATTGCGGAATTCGTCGTGAGAAATTTTCCGCCCGAAAACGGAGCCGAAACTCATATCGCTTCCGCCCTGACTGAAAAGACTCGTAAACCCCGGGGTCAGAAATCCCAGAAAAGAGACTATGACCGCAAGGGTTATGACCGCGAACATTACACGTCCATGCCTGGAGAACATGGAATTCATCTTTCTGATAACCATTACTGTTTTAACCTTATGTTAAATTAATATTTAAATATGTTTTACAATCATTGCAAATCAACTTTAGAAAATTGCCTGCATGTAAAGATAAAATATTTTATCAATTTAGCAAGAATTATGTAAGGAATTTTTAAGAAAATATCCATTCTCTGCATAATTGAAGCGCTGATCAGCCGGAAAGCAGGAGATTATGCAAAAATTAAGCCTGAATTTAAAAACTGGAGGCGCGGACCGGAATTGAACCGGTATACGAGGTTTTGCAGACCACTGCCTAGCCATTCGGCCACCACGCCTTGCCAAGCCTATAAAATAACCCGCACAAGGAATTTTGCGAATAGCAAACCTTAAAATAATGCAAAAAAAATTCCTGTTTTTCCGACGAACGCCTGCCTCGTGCCTGTTCAAGTCGGCGCCGGTTATAACGGTCCGGACAGACATAAAGGCCGGCGTCAGACATGACAGACAGTGCGGAAACTTCTGTGAATGAAGCATCTGCGTCCTGTCAAACATGTTTTTGGTGTAATTTTCGCAGTTGGAATATCATTTACTGCAAAAATATTCGTTTCCGCAATAGAAATTAATATAAAAATGAGTATATTCGTGTGGGTATAAATGTAGAGACAAAAATGTTTTGGCGACAAGGGAAATTTCATCCATGAGAAAAGTTTTAGTTACCGGCAGGGGTTTGCTGACACCTTTAGGTAATGGTTTATCAATAAACGAAGAAGCGCTGAGAGCGGGCCGCTCCGGAACAACGTTTGTCCAGGACTGGAAAGACCGCGGGATGGATTGCCAGGTCGGCGGATTTTCCGACCAGAATCCGGTGTGCGATCTGCTGGACAAGAAACGGCTCCGGTTTGCCCCGGCGAACGCCAGAATGTCCGTCGTCGCGGTGCAGCAGGCGCTGCAGGAAGCGGCTATTCCGCTGGATGAAGTGAGAAGTCACCGGATTGCGGTGATCAGCGGGGTTGCCGGAAGCAATTATCAGGAAACTTATGAAGCCGCCCGCGCTTATGATTCGACCAGAAGACTGCGCAATGTCAACCCGTGCATTGTTCCCAGGGTGATGCCGTCTTCCGCCGTCGCCAATTTGTCGCTGATATTCGGTTTTTCCGGAGAAAGCTACGATATCAGTTCGGCCTGTGCCAGCAGCGCCCACGCCCTTCTGGCCGGAATGCGCCTGATACAGTTCGGACTCTACGATATGGTGGTATGCGGCGGAGCGGAAGAATTAAGCTGGGCCCAGGCCCTCGGCTTTATCGCCATCCGGGCGCTGTCCAAAAACTATAATGACACGCCTGAAAAAGCCAGCCGCCCGTTCGATTCCGCCAGAGACGGTTTTGTAATTGCCTGCGGCGCCGGGTATTTGGTGCTGGAATCTGAAGCGAGCGTTAAACGGCGCGGCGTTCGCGCAATTTGCGAACTCTCCGGCAGCGCGGCGAACAGCAACGGCACCGACATGGTGGTTCCGGATGCGCCGTCGAATGCGGTTGTAATGCGGGAAGCGGTGGCGTCGGCAGGACTGAAGATTGAAGATATTCAATATATTAATACCCACGGCACCGGCACTCCGATTGGAGATCCGGTCGAAATGGATTCCATCAAGCAGGTGTTCGGTTCAAAAGTAGCGATCAACAGCACCAAGTCGATGACCGGTCACATGATCGGGGCCGCCGGCGCGGTCGAAGCCATTTTCTGCACACAGATGATTGAGAAAGGTTTTATCTGCCCTTCAATCAATCTGGATAACCCGGAACCGGAATTCGGCTGGGCGGATTTTGTCCGCGAACTCCGCGACGGGATTGATTTGCGTCATGTAGTGAGCAACAGTTTTGCGTTCGGAGGCACCAATGTCAGCCTGGTTATTTCCCGCTGTCGGGACTAATGGCTGGCTTTTTCAGGATTTATTGAAATGGACTGCACAGGAACACCGCACCGCCCGAAGCTGCCGCCGTGGATCAGGGTAAAGGTAAACAGCGGACATGCACGGGAGGAAGTAAGTTCAATCCTGACCGGATTGCGCTTGAACACGGTATGCTCCAGCGCCAGATGTCCGAATCTTAATGAATGCTGGCACCGGCGGACGGCGACCTTCATGATCCTGGGTGAACACTGCACCAGGAATTGCCGCTTCTGCGCGGTTGGACATAACGTCGCGCCGGCGCCGCCCGATCCGGATGAGCCGGAAAGGCTGGCCGCCGCCGCCGCGAAGATGGAGCTTAAATATGTGGTGGTTACCAGCGTTACGCGGGACGATCTGCCGGATGGCGGAGCGGAACATTTCGCAGCGGTGATCAATGCCCTCCGCCGCACAATTCCGGAAGCCGGGATTGAAGTGCTGACTCCTGATTTCAATGGCGATACGGATGCGCTTAAAACCGTTCTGGCCGCAGGGCCGACAGTTTTTAATCATAATGTTGAAACGGTAAGACGGCTGTCCGTAATGATCCGGAGCAAAGCGGATTATTCCCGCTCGCTGGCGGTACTGAAGGCTGCCGCGGAGATCGGCGGCGGCGCAATTCCGGTAAAATCCGGCATTATGGCCGGACTTGGCGAAACGGATGACGAGGTTGTGCAGACGCTCAGGGACCTTCGCGCCGCCGGCGTGTCGATTCTGACCATCGGCCAATATCTGCCGCCTTCCGCCGGACACTGGCCGCTGGACCGCTATGTGGAACCGGAAAAATTTGATGAATGGGGCAGAACGGCCCGCGAACTCGGCTTCGCCTTTGTCGCCAGCGCCCCGCTGGTCCGCAGTTCATATAATGCGGCGGAACTGATCAGGAAAAATTAATTTATGGCAAGAGAACATAATATATAACCATAAGCGGAGAAAAATTATGCCAATACTGATTCTATCTGTAGTAATAGTTGCGCTTCTCGTAGTGATAGTGATTCAGCGTTTCAGGATTATTATTACCAACCGCACCAGTTACAGCTTGAAGAAAGGCATTTCCAAAGAACGGAACGCCACTGCGGACATTCTCCGACTGTCCAAGGAAGTGATTGCCTCGCAGGACAAGGAAAAAGAATTTCTGCCCAATTTCATCAAATACACCGTCCGCTCGATGAAAGCCACCGGCGGTGCGCTGCTCCTATGCGGCGAAGACAAGCATTTCTACGGTTGCGCGGTCTCCGGAACGTTTCCAATGCTGAAAGAGGTAACCCGGCAGATCGAAGCGCAGCTTATTGCCCATGATAAAAAACACACTGAATTCATCAAGGGTTACAAAACCAGGTTTACTTCAGAGGATCTGGATAAAGCCTGCGGCAGCGACGGTTATGTTTTCTATCAGGGGAAAAATCCGCCGTTTTTTCCTGAACGCTTTGTGATCGAGGGGCCGCGCTGCCTGATTGCCCCGATTAAATACCGCAGTGAAAATTACGGCTGCATCATTATTACCTCCAGAGAGGACTTTGATTCATATAAAATTACTTCAAACGACGGGGTTTTTCTGCTCCGTCTGGCCGAAATAGCCTCGCTGTGCATCGAAGTTATGAAAGATTTCAACAAGCGGCAGGATTACGAAAAACAGCTCCAGGCCGCCCGCGAGGAAGGCATGCTGCAGGTTTCCACCGGCATAATCCACAATATCGGCAATGCCGTGACCATTGCCAAACTGGCAGTCAGCGGCCTGATGGAGAAAGTCAATTTCAAGAAAGAGGAACGACCGGAATCCTTGATCCTGGATGACATGCTGCCGAAAATACAGGAACATTTAAAGAGCGGCGATCTGGAGAAATTCCTCAAAACAGACAAAGCCGGAAAGCAGTATCTGGACATTATGCAGGAACTGCTGGAGCATATGCGCGGCAATAATGCCGACGCGACCAGAATGGTCCAGTCGGTTTCCGACAAGCTCTTCCATATCAGCGAAATCATTGAACTGCAGCAGCGGTTTGTCGGGGAACTCGGCACTGAAAACATGGTTCAACTGGCCGGCGTGGTGGAATCATCCGTGGCTATTTTTGATGAATCATTCAACAAGCGCGGATTTAAAATCATCACCGAGCTTGACCGGAAACTGCCGGAAGTCCTGATAGATCCCTCAATCATGACCCAGGTCTTCATTAATATGATCAAGAATGCCGTTGAAGCAATGGATTCCGAAAACAATCCGGACAAAAAATATCAGCTCCGGATTGCCATGAAAAATGAAACCAGAGGCTCCAGAGACTATGCTTTGATTGAAATCAGGGATAACGGACCGGGCATTGCGGATGAAATTAAAAGCAAAATTTTTGACTTCGGCTTTACCACCAGAATGAAGAGCAATTCCGGGGCCCGCGGCATAGGACTGCATTTCTGTCTGGATTCCGTCAATAAATATTGCGGATTGATCGAAGTTGATTCAAAGGCCGGCGAAGGCGCCGCTTTCAAAGTGCTGCTGCCAATCTCGCAGAAGAACGATATCGCCGCCGCGGAACCGGCGGCCGCGACCTGACAATA
>JBAWXM010000039.1:0-23483 GCA_037144075.1 Lentisphaerota bacterium
CGAATGTCAGACTCCGGTTCGGTAGATAGATTCAAAAACAGGAAAACTTTAGATATTACAACAAATATACGATAGAAAACAATACTTCTTTAAAGTCCATTGCTGCAACATCGTGCGTTGGGTGCGATATGAACTCATTGCAACATCCAATATCCAAACCGGGATCGAAAACGCGGTTGTGACGGAGCACAACCATCCATGAGAACAAAAACGCGGTTGTGACGGAGCACAACCCTCCAGTAATACCAGTTTCTGTCTTATGGCTTCAGGCTGTTCCCCTTGGACATTGGACATTCCATGTTGGATATTGGATATTCCGTGTTGGATATTGGATATTGGATATTGAATAAGGTTTTAGGTTTTAGGTTTCAGGTTTTCATTTCGGCTGTTTCATGTTGGATATTGGATATTCCTTGTTGGTTATTGGATATTCAGTTCAAAATTCCTTAACTTGATAGCTATGAGCACAACCCTCCAGTAATACCAGTTTCTGTCTTATGACTCCAGGCTGTTCCCCTTGGACATTGGATATTCCGTACTACTATCCGTCATATTTTTGTTTTTTAGAAAGATTTTCATGCGGCCATCTACATAAGTTTCTTAATCTCAACGTTTAAAATATTCCGCAATGCAGTGGAGAAATTCCGTCTCTTTATCCGTCAAATAAAAGTTCGGGAGGAGGGTCGCGAGGGGGAACCCGGAACTGTCCGGGTTTCCCCTGCAAACAAAACATTGTTTCTCCCAATTCGCCACCGGCGGCCCGCCGGGCGTGATCCAACGGCGAGGCGTTGGTCGCCAAAGGCGAAATGCATAAAGACGGTCTGCCGGGACGGCCGACCCTACCCAGGAATCCCGGGATCTCCGGCTTCATGCCTTTCATCTGTGTCCATCTGTGTCCATCTGTGGATAACATTTTCGTGTCTTTGATTTTTTCGTGCTTTTCGTGTGGTTCGTGGTTAAGGTGTATTTTTTGGTTGCGGCTATGCCCGCTGTGTATTAATATTTGTAAAATCCCTGTCCGGTCTTTCTGCCTAATTTCCCAGATTCAACTAAATCAACCATTGCTTTTGCGGGTTTGTAAAACTGGTCATCCAGCGATTTGCTCAGAGTCTCCAGTATGTTGCTGCAGACATCCAGCCCGATCAAGTCTGCCACCTGAAGCGGCCCGGCAGGATGCAGTGCGCCAAGACACATTGCAGTATCAATATCTTCCACGCCGGCGACGCCTTCGCTTACCAGTTTGGCTGCTTCATTGATAAACGGCAGAAGCAGGCGATTGACGATGAATCCAGGCGAGTCCTTTACCTTAACTGCCGTTTTCCCGCAAGCTGACAATATTGCCTCAACCTTTTGCAGAATGTCTGAATCCACGCCGGGAATGGCGATTAGCTCAACCAGTGCAAGTTTTGTCGGAGGATTGAAGAAATGAATACCCATAAATCTTTCCGGACGGGAAAGCGTTTGCGCCAGTTCAGTGACGCTCAATGAACTGGTATTGGTTCCAATTGCGGCATGCGGCGACAGGATTTTCTCAAGCCGGGCGAATAGCTGTTTTTTTGCTTCAAAGTCTTCTATAACAGCTTCAATAATTAAGGCGGACGTAGCCAATTCTTCCAGCGCTGTTACCGGCTTGATTCTGCCGATGACCGCCTCGGCTTCATGCGCCGGCAGTTTTCCTTTTTCCACACTTTTATTCAAGCGTTTCCTGATATTGTCATAACCTCTGGCGGTAAATTCTTCGCAGGCATCCCATATCAAAGTCTGGAAACCGTTTTCCGCGAACATCTGAGCAATGCCACCCCCCATCACGCCGGCGCCTATAACGCCAATAATTTCATTTTTCATTGTTCTGCTCCAATTATATATTTTCCAGTAAAATTGCAAGACCCATTCCGCCGCCGACGCATAACGAAGCGATTCCCAATCCGGCGTTCTGCCGCTTCATCTGGTGAATCAGCGATACCACTATGCGGGTTCCGCTGGCGCCAATCGGATGTCCAAGCGCAATCGCGCCGCCATTTACATTAACCTTCGCCGGATCAATGCATAGTTCACGCAGAACCGCCAGCGACTGCGCCGCAAAAGCCTCATTCAATTCCCATACATCAATATCGCAGATGTTCATGCGCTGCCGCGCGAGAAGCATATTTACCGCCGCCACCGGCCCGATTCCCATCAACTCCGGCTCACATCCCGCGCACACGATGTCTTTAATTCTTACGCACTGCGCTCTGTCGGCGTCACGGTCTCCATTAGAAATCACGATTGAAGCCGCCCCGTCATTAATCCCGGATGCATTACCGGCAGTAACTGTGCCGTCAGGTTTAAATGCCGGCCTTAGCTTTGTCAATGCCTCGATGGTAGTATCGGGCCTGGGATGCTCGTCATTTTCAATGGTTATCTCACTTTTCCGCTGTTTAATAGTAACCGGCATAATTTCCGCTTTAAAAATGTCTTTCCTGTGCGCCGCTGCATACCGCTGCTGACTTTCCAGAGCAAAACGGTCTTGCGCTTCGCGGGTGATTCCGTATTTAGCGGCAACATTCTCCGCGGTGACGCCCATGTGATATTGTCCGAAAACATCTGTCAGCCCGTCACTTACAGCCGTATCTTTTGCAATGCATTCGCCCAGCCTGGCCCCCTGGCGCAATGCCGGAAGAATGTAAGGCGCGTTGCTCATGCTTTCAATTCCTCCGGCGATAACGACTTCCGCCTCTCCCAGCAGAATTGAACGGCGGGCCAGCTCAATAGCCTTCAACCCGGAACCGCAAACCTGATTAACCGTAAAAGCCGTAACCTGTTGCGGAATTCCGCAGCCGATGGCTATCTGCCTTGCCGGATTCTGCCCCAGCCCGGCCTGAAGCACGTTGCCAATTATTACCTCGTTCACATCGGCCTGATCAATGTCAGCCCTTTTCAAGCTCGCAGAGACTGATATTCTGCCCAGTTCCACCGCGCTGACTCCCGCAAGCGCACCGTTCAAATCGCCGATCGGAGTTCTGACCGCGCCGCTGATTAATGTTTCTTTCATATTATCCCCTTTAGTTATCATCATGTTAAGCAAATATTGAAACCGGCATTATCCGCAGATTATCGCTGATTTCCGGCTTGAATGCCATATGACTTAGAATATCTCTTTCAATCTCAATCCCCGGCGCGGTTTCGATCAATTTCAGTCCGGCTCCGGTCAATTCAAAAACTGCCCTTTCTGTGACATACATGACCTGCTGCCCCTTTTCCCTGGCGTAACTGCCGCTGAAAGTAATATGCTCGACGTTGCTGACAAATTTATCGAATTTGCCCTCCCGGTCAATATTCAGCTTGCCATCACGGAAGCTTACCTCCAGGCCGCCTGCGGTGAACGTTCCGGCAAATACCACTTTGCCGGCGGTCTGGGTGATATTCATAAATCCTCCCACGCCGGCCACTCTGCCATTAAACTTGCTTACATTCACATTGCCCCCGCTGTCGCACTCCGCCAGCCCCAGGAATGCCACATCCAGGCCGCCGCCGTCATAAAAGTCAAACATATACGGCTGATCAATAATTGCCTGAGGAAAACTTGACGCGCCAAAACTTAATCCTGACGCCGGGACTCCGCCAATCGGACCGGATTCAACCGTCATGGTCATTTCATCAAGTTTGCTTTCCTCTTTGGCAATTTGCGCAATGCCTTCCGGCAGGCCAATCCCTAAATTGACAATTGCGCCAGGCTTAATTTCCTGAAATGACCGCCTGGAAATATAACGCCGGGGACCGTCCTCCATGCGCGGCAGATTCAACTGCTGAATATCGCCCTGCCTCACATAATCCGGATTGAAATCTTCAGCATAAGTCTGCATATGATGCTCCTTGTCAGAAATGACCACCGCGTCAACATATATCCCGGGAATTTTAATTTTCTGCGGATCCCGCGAATAATCATCCGCCATGCGTTCAATCTGCACAATAACTTTGCCGCCGCTGTTTTTGACGGCCTGGGCAATCGACAGCGCTTCCGCCGTTATCACTTCGTCTTCAAAGGATATATTGCCGAAAGAATCGCTGGAAGATCCCCGCAGCAGACCGAAGTTAATGGGAAATGCTTTATATAACAGCCATTCCTTGCCGCCGATTTCTATAAGCTCCACTAAATCTTCAGTTGTCTTCGCATTGAGCTTGCCGCCGTCCTTTCTGGGATCAACAAAAGTTTTCAGGCCGATATGAGTAAGCCTGCCAGGATTGCCGGCGGCAATTTCCCGAAATAAATGACTGATTACGCCCTGAGGAAAATTATAGGCCTCAATCTTATTTTCCAGCGCCAGCCGTCCCATTGCCGGAGCCAGATTCCAGTGCCCGCCGACTACCCGCTTGAGCATGCCTTCATGCCCGAAATGGTTCAGCCCCCTGGTTTTCCCGTCCCCCTGTCCGGCAGCATATACCAGTGTCAGGCCGCGAGGCTGACCGCTCTTTAAAAAATGTTCCTCCAGGGCGGAAGTAAGCGCTTCCGGATGAGTGCATCCGACAAATCCGCCGGTTGCGACGGTTGACCCGCTGGTTACCATTGACGCCGCTTCAAGCGCGGAGATAATTTTGACTTTTCTCATTAGCAATCCTTATTTCATAAGATTTTCCATCAAACCTTATATGCCTGTAGCAAATCATGTGCCAGATTGCAGAATTGCGTCATAGAATTGCGGCGAAGGTCAATAAGAATACGCGTAAAATGTTTTTAATTAGAATATTACACATATTAATCAATAATTGCAGAAATTTTTTATGCTTGAACATTAAGCATAGGAAGGTAAACAGTTATCGCAGCAAGTGTAGTAATATACGCACACAGTCTAATTTACATCTAATAAGTGTGCTTAAATAAAGACACTTAAGCATTATTTACAAACGATAGTGTATTTAAATCAAGACATTTTCAGTCGGGCAATGCGTTCATATAAATTTGACCGGCTGACCTTCAGCAGTCTTGCGGCTTTTGCTTTTTTGCCGCCGGCAAGCTGCATGGCTTTTTCTATGGCGCTTTTTTCCGCCAGTTGGAGAGTTTCATTGATGGAAATAATTTCGCCGCAGGACATTTTACCGTTGATTTCCTCCGGCAAATGTTTCGGACTGATGACGCCGTCTTTGCCGATAATATTAACCGCCCGTTCCAGAACGTTTTCCAGTTCCCTGATATTGCCCGGCCATGAATGTCTTTTCAGCAATTGCAAGGCTTGAGGCGATATATCGTCAACATATTTTCCCAGATGATTACAGATTTTATTCAGCAGATAAGTCACCAGCGGCTCAATGTCTTCAGGTCTTTCCCTTAGCGCCGGAATCTTAATATTGACTACATTAAGCCGGTAAAAAAGATCCGCCCTCATCTTTCCGCCGGCCACCAGACTCTCCGGATCCTGATTGGTGGCGGCAATGATCCTTACGTCAACTTCCTGCGAATATTGTGCGCCGATCTTCTCAATTTCATTTTCCTGAAGCACGCGCAGCAGTTTTGCCTGCATGCTCACCGGCATATCTCCGATTTCATCCAGAAATAGCGTGCCGCCGTCGGCTAACTCAAATTTGCCGGTTTTGCCGCCTTTTCTGGCGCCTGTAAAAGCTCCTTCCTCATAGCCGAACAACTCCGACTCCAGCAGTTCCGCCGGAATGGCGGCACAGTTGATTTTGATGAACGCTTTGGCGGCCCTGACGCTTTCCTGATGGATTGCATGAGCGAATAACTCCTTGCCGGTGCCGCTTTCGCCGGTCAGCAGAACTGTTGAATCGGTCATGCTGGACTTTTCCGCCATGGTTTTAGCCAGCAGTATTTTGTCGCTTCTGCCCATAATATTCGAAAAAGAATATTTGGCATAGCGCCCCATGACAATTTTACCCTTGAAAAGTTCCAACTGCTGCTGAAGGCTGACTATGCGTTTATGCATTACATTAAGTTCTTCAACATTGCGGAACAAAACTTTGCCGATTGCGCCGACAATTCTGCCATCCCGGATTAAAGGAATCCGCGAGGCGATCATGTAATGCCCGTTTATTAATTGCAGATGAGCGTCTTCAGTTTTCCCGGTCTTCAAAACTTCCGGCAGCCGGGTGTTTTCAATAACCTCTGACACATGCCGCCCGATGGCTTCATGCCGGGAAATTCCCAGAAAATCGGCATAGGCTTTACTGATAAGCGCAATTATCCCGTGATTGTCCACCACGACAATGCCATCATAAGCCAGCTCAAGCAGTTTATTCAACATGTATTCCTGGTCATAGACCGGACTTTTTCCAGCCATTCTTATAATCTCCTGTTTTATCCACTAAATATGCCCCCGTTAAAAGGTAAATGCAAATTCCATGTAAAACTTATAATTCCGCTATTGATGTTATACTCTGCACGGTTGAAAATTCAACTTTAGGTTTTAGGTTTTAGGTTTTCATTCTGGCTGTTCTCCGTTGGATATTGGATATTCCTTGTTGGATATTGGATATTGAATTAGGTTTTACGGTTTTAGGTTTTAGGTTTTAGGTTTTAGGTTTTACGGTTTTACTGTAATACCGTTAAGCAGTAATACCGTTAAGCTGTAATATCGTAATACCGCTTTATTCTGGCTTCTGACTCCCTGTCTTTCGGGTTGCGGGCAAAGCCCGCCTTAAAATACGAACCAATTCTCGAAATCTTCGCAATCTATGCTAAATTTTCAGCAGTGCAGAGTATATCTCCATAAATATCGTTGCCCGGAGGTGGTGAATTATGACTCGCTTATTTTACGTTCTGTCATGTCTGCTGGCGATTATGTTTACTCCGCTTTTGCATGGACAGGCAAATATTGCCGCCGAAATGGAAAAATCGCATACCGGCGGCAAATATTCATCGCCTTACGCTGTCAAGTTTTCTTTTTCCAGGGATGAGTTGATCGGGGATATGCTTTCGGGGCGGCGCGGCGATCCGAAAGATGAATCAAGTATTCCATTCCATGAATGGTATTCGCCCAAAGTGCGCAAAGAATACGGTTCTTGGGGGCCGCCGGTACGCCATTATCCGCCGCCGGAGGGGATTCACAAAAGGACTGTAAAATGGAAACAGGAACGGGTGATTGCAACCGGTCTGCGCTTTATGGGTTATGATTATCAGCATCACCATGTCCCGGACTGGAATCCGCCGGAAAACTGGCAGTGGAAGGAAGTCGGCGCCGGGCATAATGGCAAAGGACTGGATTGCAGTAACTTTACCGCATTCGTTTACAATCTGGCATTGGGCATAAAATTTACCAGCGATGTCAAATTGCAGGCGGAATTGACACATGTTAAAGTTCACGGACAGGAAAAAGAGTTGAGAATTGAGCGTATTGAACGTCCCAAAACTTATGAGGACTTTGTCCGTGAGCTGCGCACCGGCGATCTGCTGTTTCTCACCCGTCAAAATGGAGAAGCCTTTCATGTCGTAATCTGGGTCGGCGCAATCGGTCAATCCCCGGACAATATGCCGCTGGTTCTCGACAGCACCGGCTCCAGCCACATTGACGCCTGCGGCATAACCATACCGCAGGGTATCCATCTCCGCCCGTTTACCAGTAAATCAAATTATTTCCAGCGGACCTCCCATATTCTGCGCATAATAATACTCTGCGCGGTTGAAAATTCAACTTTAGGTTTTAGGTTTTAGGTTTTAGGTTTTATTCTGACTCCAGCGTCCCGGCTGTTAAAACTTGGACATTGGATATTTCCCGCTTTGCGGGATCCCGCAGGGCGGGACGGGATATTGGATATTGAATTAGGTTTTAGGTTTTCATTCTGGCTGTTCTCCGTTGGATATTGGATATTCCTTGTTGGATATTGGATATTGAATTAGGTTTTAGGTTTTACGGTTTTACTGTAATACCGTTAAGCAGTAACACCGTTAGTAGAGTATCCATCCAGCGGAGTAATTATTTAATTCATAAAGAGAAGACTATTTGTATGAAGAGCGAAACTGCCAAAAAGATCCTTCACGGAATATGCGGAGCTATTTTTGTTTTTTTTGCCGGGCTGGCATTTGGATACAAGGTTTATCGCGGCAGCAGCAATATGCTTCCGGCCCTTGGCGGAGCAGTTATTATGGGCATCCTGGCATTTCTTTACACCGACTATTTCTGGGAAAATCTGGGTACCCGGGATTAGTAATCATAAAATCGGGTGAATATGGAAGAGATTATTATCGTGATTTTTCAGGTTGCTCTTGAAATAGCATTGAACTCCTTTACTTGCGTCCCTTTTGATCTGGGTTCTTACTCTAATGAAAGAGCAGATGAAAATCAGACATCCTTAAAATGCTTTTTAATGTTTCTGGTCGGAACCATCATCGGCCTGTTGTCCTGGGTATTTATCCCAAAAGTCATGCTTCCATATTCATGGTTGAGAATCTTAATTTTATTTCTTTCCCCGGTACTGGCAGGTTTTGTTTCATTACAAATTGCCCGATTCAAAGCTAAACGCAGGGACGTGTGGCCTTGGCGGCATTTCTGGTATTCATTTTTCGCATGCCTGGGCCTGGTCTTGGTCAGGTTCGTATTTTGCGCCAGATGAACACATCGGGCTTATGCTTTCAAATTTCCCAGCGCTCTTAAAAGACCGGCAATATCGTGTTGTGCCACGCTTCCCATCAGGCATATCTGAATCCTGTTCTGCCGCCGAAGATACTCGCTGTTGTAACTGATATAAATTCCCATCTTCTCCATTTGCGCGGCGACAAACGCAGACGGCATGGATGCAGGCAGTTCAATTGTAATGACGGACGGGATAATATTCTTTGCATCTCCGACAGGTTCAAAGCCGGCGGTTCTCAGCGCATGAATAATCCGCGTCGAATTAGCCGCCGCTTCTTTCATCTTCCTGTCGAGGTCAAAATTAAGCAGAGCCCGGTGAAGCGCATTCAGCAAATTGTAAGATCCGGTGAAAGGAATTCCGTTTTTACCCGCATAAAATTCAAGATCAAGATATCGCGGCAGTTGCTTTGCCGTTTTTGAAAGCGCATGATTATAAAAGACCATCGCCATGCCGGGAAAGGCGCCGAGGCACTTTCCGCTGACACACGATGCAAAAAATACGCCGTGCAGATCAACTTTTGCCGCACCGACAGAACTGATACAGTCGACACATAACTTCAGCCCGGCATCAGTTGCGATTGCTTTAATTCCTTCCAGATCGTTCAATACTCCTGTAGAAGTTTCACAGTGCACAAACCAGAGCCATCTGATCAATGGATCAGTCTTCAGCAAGTTTCTGATTGCGCCAGGATCGAATGTGCGGCCGGGAACTGCCTGCAATGTTTCAAACGTAAGTCCGAAACGTTCCGCGTGATCGCAAAGCCTGTCTCCAAACTCTCCGTTACTGAGGATAAGGCCTTTTTCGTCATGCAGGGATAATTGTCCGGCGATAACATCATTGGCCAGTGTTCCTGTTCCGACCAGCAATTCCACTTTTGCCGCATTGACAATGCAGCAAAGCCTGTGTTTCACCGCTTCATGCAGCCGGATAAACTTGTCCGACCGGTGGGAGATTGCCGGCTCCGATATGGCATCATATACATCAGGATGCATTCCAACCGGGCCTGGCAGGAAATTTGCCTTTCCGCAAGATACCCCCCGGTGACCTCCGCGGTAAAAAAATCTCTCCAAAAGACGATCATCAAGCTGAATATACATTGGCTGGTAACTCGCTTCCGGGGTTCCCACAACAGCGCCAAAGGGAACAAATCCAATGTGCTGGTATAATTTCAATTGACGAAGCGTTCCGGACATAACCAGTAAATCATGGCATTGCTCCTTGCAGAATTGCGCAACCAGTTCCATGAGTTTTAGCAGCACATAACTCGCCCTGTAGCTTTTACGAATCGCCAGAAGACGAATTTCACATACGCTTCTGTGCGGCGGCAGGAAAGAATCAAGTTCCGCGATTTTGTAATCAAGCGAGAATGGTCTTTGCGCTCTGGCTGCAACCATCCCGATGAGTTCACCATTTTTCAGGCAAATAAAGTAAGTGTTCTCCTGATGAAATTTGTCAACGAGAATTCTATCCGGCCTTACCGGATGCTGAGGTATCTCGTGCGCAAATGTATCATGATTCAGCCGGTGAATTTGAGCAAACTCCGCATCCAGACATGCAACTTTATAAAGATATCTGCTTCCCATTTTGATCCTCCTCCTATGGAGTCGTTCAAAAATAACTGGTACTTTCTACTGGCGTCTCGGGGGCACTTTCGGCTTTGCCGCTTCGTTACAAAGCGCTGCGGCTTTGCTCCTCTTCGTCAACCCCGAAATTTCCCCCCGATACCCTCAGTATAAAAATACCACTTATTTCTTTACAACTCCTATGTTATTCCGTTGCGGAAAACTTCTCTTCCACCAGTTTCCTGGCTGTCACATAGTCGAATTTGCCGGTACCGAGCAGCGGGGCGTCTTTCATAGGCATGACGCGGCGCGGCGCCCATAGTTCGCTCAAGCCATTTTCACGAAAATGCTTAAGCAGAGTCGCGGAATCGGCGCTCGGATTCGTAGTTATCAAAATCAGCTGCTCGCCTTTGCGCTGGTCAGGAATCGCGATCACCCCGTTAACGGCCTTCGGCCATAGCGCGTTGATGGCGGTTTCAACCGCGGTCAGCGAAACCATTTCACCGGCGATCTTGGCAAACCGCTTTATCCGGCCTTTGATTGATACGAACCCGGCATTGTCCATCTCCACAATATCGCCGGTGTCGTACCAGCCGTCCGGCGGCGGCTGCAAAACTCCCGGACGGTCATGGCGCATGTATCCCTGCATGACATTGTCGCCTTTAATCAGCAGTTTTCCGCCGTTTTCAATGCCCGGCACAGGTTCGATGCGGTGCTCAATGCACGGCAGCAGCCGTCCGACAGTTCCGGACTTGTTATACATGAGAGTATCAAGACAGATCACCGGCGCGGCTTCGGTAGCGCCGTATCCCTCAAGAATCCTGACCCCGAATTTTTCCATCCACAGTTTTACCGTGGACTCCTTGAGTTTTTCAGCTCCAACCACCGCGAACCTGACGCTGAAGAAGTCATACGGATGCGCCACGCGTCCGTACCCCGCCAGGAACGTATCGGTGCCGAATATTATCGTAGCCATCGAGTCATAGCAAAGCTCGGAGATCAGCCGGTAATGCAGCGGCGACGGATAAAAAAAGGTTCTGATCCCGGTCAGCAGCGGCAGAACCGTCCCCATGCACAAGCCGAACGAGTGAAACATCGGCAGACAATTCAGAATGCGGTCCCGCGCATTGAGCGAAAGCACGCTTAAAACCTGAGTGCGGTTCGCCTGAATGTTGCGGTGGCTCAGCAATACCGCTTTCGGAGTGCCTTCGGAACCGGAGGTAAAGAGAACTGTCGCGGTCTCATCCGGTTTTGCCGCAGGCATCAGACGCAGCAATGAACGGAACATTCCGGCTCCTACCTCAAACACCGAAATACCCGCCTTTACATCTTCCAGGCAGATCACCCGCAGCCCGGCGTCTTTCAGCGCATCCTCCAGCGCTTCCAGATGCGCCACCTCGATAAATTTGCGCGAAGTGAAAATGGTTTTGATCCCGACAGCTTTGCAGCAGGCGGTAATCGAGGCAGTACCGGCGGTGAAGTTCATCATGCAGGGCACTCTGTCATAAGCCAGCAGCCCCCAGAATGCAACTACATTCGGCAGTGAATTCGGTATCATCAGGCCGATATACTTTTCACCGCCGCAGCGCCTGCTCAGGACATTGCCCAGAATATAACTTTTGCGGATCAACTGACGGTAATTCAGCACAGTGCGCGTGGAGTCTTCGGCAATCGTGTGGCCGCCGCCGTAGATATGCGACGCATTCAGCAGCGAACGGAACAGGTGTTCATCTATCCGCGAGGTATTATACATCATCTCGACCATCAGATCGTAAATCCCGGCGGAAATCTTCTGCCGGCGCTCCCTGCCCTTGAACTCCGGCCCCACCTCGAAACGGCGGGGTTCCAGCACGGTCAAAGTGATTTTCGGAAACCAGCGGGTCCGGACTTTGTCTTTTATATAGGAGAGCTTGGAATATTGAGCGCCGTCAATCCGGATCGGCAGCACCATCGCCCCGGACTTTTCAGCCACCATGCCGGAGCCTTCATAAACTTTCATCAGAGCGCCGGTAACGGTTATTCTGCCTTCCGGGAAAATCATGCATTTGCGGTCTTTCCGGATTTCCTCGATCAATGACCTGGTGGCCATCGGTTTGGCCGGGTCCAGCGGGAAAGCGTTGACCAGCGACAAACCAGCTTTCACCCACCATTTTCTCGCCATTTGCGTATTTACGGCAAAAGTGACCTTCTCCGGCATGAATGCCGCAATCAGCATCGCGTCCAGCAGTGAAGAATGGTTGGCAATAATCAGCACCCGATCCCCGGCTTTTGTGTAATTCTCCAGGTTCTTAACCTCGACTCTGAACAGCGCGGTAAGCGCGCTGCGGAATAACGACCGGAACAGCGCGTCCGGCAGCAGCCGGCAGATATAAATGGCCGCCAGCAGGTTAAGTATGGCTGTCAGCAGAAATATTTCCGGGATTGTCATGTTAAACCGCAGCAGTGCAACCACTCCCAGCGCGGCGGCGACCATGAACAGAGCATTGACAATATTGTTGCCGGCAATAATCCGCGCCGTCTCGCCCGGATCCGCCCGGTGCTGCAGCATGGCATAGAGCGGCACAATAAAGATTCCGCCGCAGGCCGCCAGCATGAACATGTCCGCCGCCAGCCGCCAGCAGGTAAAATGCCGGACAAATTCAGGCAGCGTGATTAGCGCCGTTCCGGGTTTTACGCCTTTGGAGGCAAAATAGAGATCGGCGATAAAGAGCGACATGCCCAGCGCCCCAAGCGGCACAAATGTCGTCTGCACCAGCCCTTTGAGCAGACGGTTGCACATCACGGAGCCGATACCGATGCCGAGCGTGAAAATCGTCAGGAAAAAGGTGACGACATTTTCATCGGCGCCAAGTATGTTTTTACAGAATACCGGAAGCTGCGACAGCAGCAGCATGCCGATGGCCCAGAACCAGGAAATCCCCAGCACGCAGAGAAAAATCGTCTTCTGGCTTTTGACGCTTTTCAGAATAATTATGGTTTCATGTATGAAATTGTAGTTGACTTTCAGGTCCGGCGACGGCGGCTGTGAATACGGTATCCGGCGGCTCGCCAGGTATCCGGTAACCGCGACGGCAACCAGTCCGCCGCCCACGATCAGCTCGCCATAATGCTTCATGACAAGCACATTGCCCAGGATGGTTCCGCCCAGGATCGCCAGATAGGTGCCGGCCTCAACATAGGCATTGCCGGCAATCAGTTCATTCTCTTTCAGATGCTGCGGCAGCAATGCGTACTTGATCGGTCCGAAAAATGTCGAATGAGTCCCCATCATAAACAGCAGAAACAACAGCAGCGCGGGACTCTTGAATATTTGCGGCGCTCCATCCCAGGTCATCATCATCATCGCCATTCCGGCCAGTACCATAATGATGATTTCGATGATTTTAATAATCCTGGTAATTGCGGCGCGGTCATATTTGTCCGCAAGCTGACCCGCCGTGGCGGAAAACAGAAAAAACGGCAGCATAAAAATTCCCGCCGCAACATTGACCAGCACGGCGGCATGTTCGCTCATTGATACAAGTTTGTAGGTAATCAGGATCAGCAGCGCATTTTTGAAAAAATTGTCGTTGAACGCCCCCATGAATTGAGTGATAAACAGCGGCAGAAAACGGCGTGTTTTAAACAGTTCCAGTCCCATGATTAACTCCTGTCATTAAATGCGGTGGATTCTTCAGCGGCTACAGCTTTTTCCAGGCGCGACATATACCTGTTGATGTCATCAATTTCATTCGGAGAAAATACTGACATCAGCTTTTTTACATGATCCCGGTATGGCTGCTCGACCTTTTCGAGAATTTTTCTGCCTGTCCCGGTCAATTCTATATGATAGCAGCGGCGGTCATCCGGCACGCTCAAACGCCGGATCAGACCGGATTTTTCCATGCGGTCCAGCAGGCCGGTAATATTTGACTTGTCCACCAGCAGCTGCTCGCCAAGTTCGCTCTGGGTCAGCGGCTTGGCGGCATATTTCAACACCATCATGATATTGAATTGTACTTCCGAGGAAAGAAAGTTGCTGAAAAAATGCTTTGCCCGCTTTTTCAGCAATATCCCCGTCCACCAGACGCCCATCAGCGCTTCATGGTCCCGTTCTTCAAAACTCACCAGTTCGTTATGACAGTTTTTCTTTTCCATATCAACCTCTCAAATTTAGAACATGCTAATTAGTTTACATACAAACTAATTATATGTCAACTAAATTTGCAAAAAAATATGAAATTTCTTTAAATGCAGGAAATATCCTCTGCACGGCTGAAAATTTAAAATAGATTGTGAAGATTTTGAGAATTGGTTCGTATTTTAAGGCGGCCTTTGCCCGCAACCCAAAAGACAGGGAGTCAGAAGCCAGAATTCAGTCAGAATAAAGCGGTATTACGGCATTACAGTTTAACGTTATTACAGTAAAACCGTAAAACCGTGAAACCGGAAAGTATGGATATCTCTGCGTTCTCAGTGATCTCTGTGGAGAAAACGGTTCTGCACAGCATGTGTCCTGAATTCCTAAAATGATTTGGTTGCAGCTCCGTCCGTGCCGGACTGGGGATCGGAATGTCTCAGAACTCATGAACCGTCGCGCTTAAATAAATTCCAAAATCGGCGGAATATTGCTTTACAATGAAAAAAATAAATGTAGTTTTATACTCTATTCAGAAAATTAAGGAGATGTTGCCATGAACAGACTCATATTCGGATTATTAACGGTTTTTCTCGCCGGATGCAGTATCTTCCCGAAACCGGACGGGACTGCGGTCAACTACTTTGACATTCAACCGGCGGGGGTGACGGCTCAGGCGGCAGCGGCGACTAAAGTCATGGTGCTGCCGTTCCAGTCGGAAAGCGCTTACGGCGTCAGAATGGTTTTCAAAGTCAATGAACATCAGGTGAAATTTGACGAGTTCAACCGCTGGGCGGCGCCGCCGGATGAAATGGTGCGGGCTTTGCTGGCAGCATATTTAAGCGGAAACAGTGAACAGTCCGGTTCGCCGGATCTGACCATTGAGGGCAATGTCCTTAAGTTCTGCTGCGATCTGCCGGATAAAACAGTGACCGTATCGATTGCAGTTACCGTCCGGAAATATCCGTCGCAGCGGATTGCCTGGCGTGAAGTCTTTACCCGGAGCGTGAAGATCGAGCAGGAAACCGCCGGGGCTTTCGCGGCCGCCGCCTCGAAGGGGACGCTTGAAATCGCCGGAGCCATCCGCGACAGACTGACTGCGGCCAGATAGACATCATACCGGAAAGCAATTTCAGTCGATGATAAAATTTGAAAAGAACAATCAGATCATAAAAATAACCGGCCTGATTCCAGGCATGGAAGTCAGCGGGATCAGCCGTATTTTCAATGATCTTAAGACCCGGCTGAAAGACACGGAGCGGGTGGAATTCGATTTGAACGGCATTCCAGCGGCCGATCCAGGAATCGTCGTATTGCTGAAAAGCGTGATAACGCTTTCAACGGAGAAAAATTTCTCCGTCGGCCTGCTCAATCTAAGCGGCGAACTGCAGGCCGTTCTGGCGAAATCCGGTATCAGTCAGGATGGCAGTTATACCGACATCAGCGCGAAAAGCAAAGGACCGGCCTCAATATTTCTTACGCTGGGCGCGGCCGCGTATAAATTCGGCAGCGACACTAAAAGCATCGTCGGCTTCTCCGGCAGTATTCTGATCGCAATTTACAAGATGATCAGGAATCCGCGCAAGATTCCGGTGCAGGAAACGCTTTACTACATTGATAAGACCGGGGTTGACGCAGTGCCGATCGTTTCCCTGATCTGCTTCCTGATGGGCATGATTTTGGGATTTCAGGGGATCAGCCAGATGAAGCGGTTCGGCATCGACATCTACGTGGCCGACCTGGTCGGCCTGGGGATTGTCCGCGAACTTGGTCCGCTGATGGTTGCCATGATCTGCACCGGACGCGCCGGCTCGGCGTTTGCCGCGGAAATCGGCACCATGAAGGTGTCCGAAGAAATTGACGCATTAATCACAATGGGCATCAAGCCTGAGCGCATTCTGGTGATTCCTAAAATATTGGCGCTGTTTATCGCCATGCCGCTGCTGACGATTATCGGCGACATCATCGGCATTCTCGGCGGAACCCTGGTGTCGATACTGGCCAGCGATATCACTTTCGCAGCGTTCTACGGGCGCACCTTGCAGGCGATAGAACCGGCCAACATATTTGAAAGCCTGCTGAAAAGCATTATTTTCGCGGTATTGATCGCCAGCGTCGGATGCCTGCGCGGCATGGAGGCGCAGAACGACGCTAAAGGCGTCGGGCGGGCAACGACCTCGTCGGTGGTAAGCGGAATCTTCCTGATCGTCATTGCGGACGCGCTTGTCACATTCATTTATCCTTTACTGGTATTCTATATTACGGGGATGCAATACTAAAATGCCTGTCGCCAGTGAAAATGTTATTGAAGTAACCGGCCTAACCGTCGGCTATGACGATTATGTGATTCTGAAGGATCTGAATTTTTCAGTCCGCAGAGAGGAAATCTTCGTTATCCTGGGCGGTTCCGGCTGCGGCAAGAGTTCCACCTTGAAACATCTGATCGGCTTGAGCAAGCCGCTGAAAGGCGATATCCGGCTCAAGGGGCGCAGCATTGTTAACGCTACGGAAGAGGAACGGGACCTGTTAACCCGGGAATTCGGGGTACTGTACCAGTCCGGCGCGTTATTCAGTTCGCTGACGCTGGAGGAAAATATTTCACTGCCGCTGAGAGAATTTACTGATTATTCGCCGGAAATGATTTCGGCGGTGGCTAAATATAAACTGAGCCTGGTCGGGCTGGAAGCATTTGCGGATTTTATGCCTTCCGAGATCAGCGGCGGGATGAAAAAGCGGGCGGGGCTGGCCAGGGCGATGGCGCTGGACCCGGAAATACTGTTTTTCGATGAACCGTCCGCAGGGCTGGACCCGATTTCGTCGGCGGAACTGGACAAGCTGATTCTGGAACTGCGCAAAACGATGAAGACCACGATGGTGATCGTCACGCATGAACTGGACAGTATCTACAGCGTGGCGGACCGGGTGATTATTCTGGATAAGGAGATTAAGGGCATTGTCGCGGAGGGCGATCCGCGCTATCTGCGCGACCACAGCGCCAATAAATGGGTCAGAGATTTTTTAAACCGCTTATCAATGAGAGGATAAAATAGTATGAGTAATATTGCCAACAAGTACAAAGTCGGGATTTTCGTGGCTGCCGGATTACTGCTGATCGTGATTTCCCTGCTGCTGCTGGGAGCAATGGAATATTTCGCGCCGAAATACAAAGCCTACACCGTGGTAAATCAGTCGGTGCAGGGACTGGAACCCGGCGCCAAGGTCAAGTACAGCGGCGTGACCATCGGCAAAGTCACAGATGTCGCCATCGGATTCAAGCAGAAGGATATTTATATATACATGGAATTTCCGATGAAGAAGATGGATCCGGCTTACAAGAATATCTCTCCCGGCGAATATGAGAGAAGATTGACAGAGGATTTTGAAGGCTATATTAAAAAGGGGCTGCGCGGACGGCTTGCGCTGGAAGGCATCACTGGCAGTTTGTATGTTGAACTGAAGTTTTATGATCCGCAGCAATATCCTGAAGCCAGCGGCGCCGGTTATCAGCCGGCTGGAAAAGACCTGCTGTATGTGCCGTCTATTCCCATGGTGGAGATCGCCTCCATCATCGAGAACATCGAAAAGGCTGTAAATAAACTGGCCAACCTGAATTATGACCAGACCTTAAACGATTTAAATAAAGTCCTGACTTCAACGAACCGGATGCTTAATGACGAAGACCTCAAGTCAAGCCTGAAAGATATCAAGGTTACCGCATCGGAATTGAAAAGCATCGTCGAGAAAGTCAACAAATCGCTTACAGAAGGCAAAATGGATGATACATTCAAAAATCTCAACCAGACGCTTGACCGGGTCGGCAATCTGGCTGACTTCATGCAGACTGAAGTAAAAAAATCCGATATTCCGCAAACCACGGAAAGCGCCCGGAATTTCATGAATTCTTCGGAATACAAGTTCACCGTGCTGCGCAATGACCTTCTGACTGCCTCAAAACGACTGGAAGATACGCTGAGCTCCTTCAAACTGCTTGCGCAGTATCTTGAACAGAACCCCAGTTCACTGTTCAGCGGCAAGCAGGGACAGCCTGTAGTCAAACCGTAATACCGATTCGGTATAAGAATGCGGTTCGGCATAAATATTCCATTCCAGTGCGGCAGTCATAAAAAAGCCGCACTCTTTACTGGAGTGCAGCTTTTGTAATAACTTATCAGTAAGACGGAATTACCAGCGGCTGTCGCCTCTGTCGCGTCCGCCTCTGTCATCTCTGCGTCCGCCTCTGTCACCGCCTCTGTCACCGCCTCTGTCACCGCCTCTGTCGCCGCCGCCTCTGAACGGGCGGTCGCCACCCCTGTCGCCGCCGCCTCTGAACGGACGGTCGCCTGGGGCTTTTTCTTCGCGGGGACGGGCTTCGTTTGCAACAATGGTACGTCCGCCGAATTCGGTATTGTTGAGTTTTTCGATAGCTGCCTTTGCTTCAGCATCATTAGCCATTTCGACAAAACCGAAACCTTTGGATCTTCCCGTGAATTTGTCATTGATGATTCGTGCTGAAGTTACCTGACCGAAAGCGCCAAACGCTTCTTCCAATTCGCCTTCACTCAACGTATAAGGCAGATTCCCGACGTAGATGTTCATTTTTTCTTAATCCCTCACTACTTGTGACTCTAGTTCTGTTAAAACACATTTTGTACAGTCCCCGGGGCTATTAGATTTTTGCTGATCCTTACTTTAACTTTTTCTAATTATTGCCTCAACTGCGATGAATCAAACGGTCAATCATGGGGACAGCACAACATTGTGACAGCCGTAAATCATCCTGCAGTTCTGTCATAACTCCTGTATTTTTGAAGTTATTTTCAAACATTTACAAAAAAATGTTGAATAAGATTAGCATAGCAAAAAAAAATGTTAAATTCAATGGCTGAACTGATTTTTTTTAATAATATTTACATTTTTATGCGTTTTACGGTTAAATATTATGCTAACTCCGGTTAATTACTAATAGTATGCCGGCGAATATACATCTCCAAATGCATCGAAAAGCGGTGAATTGTGTTCCTCTTCCGCTTCCGGAACAAATCCAGGCAGCGTGGTCGGCGATGACATTAAATACGTGCCGGACGGCAATTTGCTGTCCAGCATGCTCAGCATGACGTCGTGCAGTTTTTTCAGATACAGATTGCCCAGATGACCGCCGTATTCGAAAAATACAATTCTGCCGGAGAAAGTATTCCTGAGCCAGATCCGGTCGGTATCGCTTTCCAGGAAGTCATTCAGGGAATGGATAACCCTGACCCTGGGGTTGCCCGCCAGCTGCGGCCCGACGGCCGTCAGACTGGACTGGTTGTTCAGTTCATCCGCCGTAACCTGGCGCTGCCATTTTTCCGAGTAATATTTTATCGCGAAATCATTCAAATATTTGCTGAATGAATAATCAACCAGTTCATGGTACAATGCCGTCCGGTTGCCCCAGCTGTAAGGCGTTGTCAGGATACCCATGTTCTGACGGTGATGAATCGAAACAATTATTTCGTCAAGAGTCCGTTTGAAGCTGTATCCGACCAATACCCTGGCCTCATTTTCATTCAGGCTGACCTTATATGGATTTGCAGCGGGAGAAGCTTTCACGCCCTGGACTGCGGCAGCAGTCTGCGAAACGCCTTCTGCATAATCCTGCCATGGATATTTGCGCCTGATCATCATCATAAATTTGCCGGCCGCATTCATCATGTGCTCAAACTGCTGCTTATCATCGCCCCACTCTTCCATAGTGTTGTAATATTTATCAAGCTCGCTTAAACCATATTTCAAATTGACCGGCGGATTGATGGCAACATAACGTTCTATGCCAAGTTTGTCTCCTGACATTTCCATTTGAGCGATAAACATCGTGTGAAGCGCACCCATAGATATCCCGACCATTACCTTGCGCTCCGGCCTCAATCCTTTATTAACCGTCAGGTCTTCCAGTATTTTGCAGGCGGCGTTCCGGACATCGGCGGCGTCAACCGGGGTATACCCCGGCACCAGCGCCGAAGATGCGGATTCCATGAATTCCCAGTTCAACCCGCTGCTCATGGTCACCACCGAATAGCCATGGTTATACAAGACTTCCGCCAGCGCCCCCGCAGTAGTGCTGGTACAATGACCGCCCAGTCCCGGGATGACAATCGCCAGCGGCGCGTCTTTTTTGTCCTGATACCAGACTTTATATTCCATTGCCGGTTTATCAGCGTGAATCTGCACCGAACGGACTGAACCCGCATTCGGGAAGTCGCTGTTCCACCAGGACAGATCAACCCACAATGAAACTTCGTCTTTCTGCATATTGAACATCACCATCCGGAGAGTATCGATTGCGGAGCCCTGCGAGTCGTAATTATTCAACCGGATGACATCATTACCGAATTCCGACAGCAGCGGAGAGGCTGCTGTCCGTTGTATATCCGCATTATTCTGCCCGGCCGGATCTGAGTCTTTTGAGGCAGTCTTCTGATCAGCCGTGGCTGCTTTAGCTGCCTCTATCTGCCTTGGCCCCCAGTCCGTTAATGTCAATTCCCGTTTAATGCCGCCTAAATCTTTAAATAGCTGATAGGGGTCGCAATTTGCCAGCGACATGCGCTCGTAATCCGCATATTGCCTGGTTCCCAGATTCAAGTAGGTGAAAGTCTGCCCGAAATAAATATATGACTTGGGATCGAACGCATAGTCGAAAATCTTGCCGACAGTATCGCGGACATTCGCCGGGCCGGCTCCGGGCAGAAACATGTAACATCCGTTTCCGATACCCCAGCAATAAAATGCCTTGCCGAAATCATCGTCCTGACGCCGCAATCCGAACCACGGGTCGGCAACTTCAAAGAATCCCGCAACACCGAGAGTGGTATTGGACAGGAACCGCAGGAACTCAACCCCGCCGCCGCTGAATTTGGCTTCACAGAAGCAACTGAACATCCTCACCGGAAATCCAATATTATCAGTAAACCGGTTGATAGCGTCAATTCCAGGACGCGGGATGATTGAACCATAAACCGAACCTACCGGGCGAAAAACCCAGCGTACACAAAAGTGATTTATGCTGTATATGGTACGGTTAAAACCTTCGCACGAATCCTGCCCGGTGAGTTTTTCGGATAAATCCAGCCGCGGATCTACTGCAGAATCGTCTTTCTTGTCTGTCGCTCCGACAGTGGAAACAACTTCTACTTTTTTCACGGCGGCGGCCGGAGCCTTTACAGAAACTTGCGGACCGGCAGGTTTTGCCGTAGCGGCCTTTCCGGCATTACTGACCAGCGGCTGAGGCTGAGGATCAGGATCGGGCGATTTAACAGAAGCACAACCGGCAAACAACAACGCGGAACCCAGCAATATTAAAATTTTATCGATACGCACAAGATTATTCCTTAAAAAAACATGCAAATTAATGCTATAAAAGTAACACCATAAACGCATAAGGCAAGAACAAAAATTTTATGACGCACAGAATTTAACCAGAAATCAATGATATTTATGGCGTTTTATCCGTTACAACAGTTAAGCAAACTGCAATCATGGGTTATTTACTTTTTTTTCCCGCAGTAACTCTTCAACACGTTTCAAGTTAGCGGCAATTCTAACATCTGCAGGGGCAATTTTTTGTGCCGCCATAAACTCGGTTCGCGCCAAGTCCAGATTGCCGTCAAGAAACGCCGACAAGCCACGATAAAAGTGGCAATCACCAACCTCTTCCGGGTAAATTTTAGGAAGTATTGCATACAAACAGGCAGCCTGCTTAGGTTTTCTTTGCTGAATATAATAATTTCCGGCGGCCAAGATGATTTCACGGCAACTCTCCTCTACCATTGATTTCAATGCCGGCATTTCCGGATCCGCCAGAATCCGGGAGAAATAGCTCATGGCTTCTTCTTTCCTGCCAGTGTTGCAGCACACCATGCTATTGATATAATCCTTGAAAAGTTCAATGACTTTTTTCTGAAGACCAGTCATCCAAGGACTGGGCTTAATCGCATCGGCATAAGCAATTGCTGCCTGATAATTGCCATTTGAGTATTCGATATTAGCCAATGCCGCCAAGCCTCTGAAATTCGGATTTTCGTGATCACATATCGAAAGGTAAAGAGTGTAATTGTTTTTCCAGCAAGGCAGATAAAATATAGTATAGCTTATAATGTATAATATATAGCAGACCGCCGCGGACCAACTTAGCCAGTAATATCTGTTGCCTCGTGAAAATGCTGCCTGCATATTTGCAGTTTCAGTGCCGGCCCGCTTGAAACGGTTTATAACAAGCGCAACTCCGCACAGCAGAAATACGGAAGATGTATAACTGTATCTGTCGGCAAAGTCAGTATTGCTGAAATTAAATAATCCGACTGCCGGCAGTACCGCAGCGATGAAGCATAATAACATGGGTATGATATCGTAAAGCAAAATATCCTTAGCCTTGAATAAAAGCAGGATTGCAAGTCCTGCTGTCAGCAGATAAAACAAGCAAATCAGGGTAATGCCGGAGTCGGACTGCTCGAAATACGGATAAAGCGGAATCAGGTCATTCGGCAGGAATGTTTTCACAAAATACATCCTGAAATTGTCAAGAACCATAAGCAGCGTTCTATGCCAATTTTTTTCCGGAGCTAGGAAGTCTTTAACCACATGGGCTAGATATATGAACTTAAAAAAGACATACGTAAAGCTGATTATCAGATAGGGAGTAAGGCGCAACGCAAAGTTTCTAAATACAAATTTATGTTCCTTATGCCAGAGCAAGCAAAAAATAACTGCTGGAATAGTAATCGCCAGCGGTTTAGACAGGCATCCTAGAATCATCAGAATACAAGATAGCGGACTAAACCATCTTCCCTGTTTATATGATTTCAACCAGGCCAGCAGGCAAGAGAAATAAAAAAATCCGGACATTACATCTTTGCGTTCTGCAAGCCATACCACAGACTCAATTCGCTGCGGGTGAATCGCAAAAATCAGAACCAGAAAAAAAGCAAGCCGATTGTCTATTTTCAGTTCAATAAATATCTTGTAAATTATAATGACGGTCAGGATGTGCCAAAAAACATTCTGCAAATGATAGCCGACGACATTGTTCCCCCAAAGCGTATGGTCAAACATATAGGAGATCATTTGCAACGGAGTGTAAAGCCCCATACAGGAATTTTCAAACCAGTAAACAATATTATTCCAGCTTAAATCCAAGTGTTTATTGAATATGATATAAAAACTAAAGTTTTCCTGTTTTTTTGAATCTATCTACCGAACCGGAGTCTGACATT
>JBAWXM010000040.1:0-23441 GCA_037144075.1 Lentisphaerota bacterium
GTCGCAACTCGTTGATGCTTAGAGGTTTTACTTTAATCGAACTCCTGGTGGTGATAGCTATTATTGCTATTCTTGCATCAATGTTATTGCCGGCCTTGAACAAGGCTCGGAATTCCGCCTACAACATCGGCTGTGTAAATAATTTAAAAACCCTTGGAACCGCGCTTAATATGTATTACGGCAGTAATGCGGAATGGTTTCCGAATTATCAGCAGGATAACGGCAGCGGCACCTGGGCCCGCTGGTATTCGCTGCTTAATCCTTCATTACAGGCTGGCAATGACGTAGAACAGCATAAACTGTCTAAAACCATGTTCTGTCCGGCTATCCGCTGGACAGCTTCACAGGCTTACAGCGAATATTATGGTTACGGGGTTAATATTTACTTAAAACAGCATAACGGGTGGGACATCGGCCAGAACTGGAGTATCCGTTTGTCACAATTCAACAAGCCGGGCCGGACTATTCTGCTTGGGGATAATGCTACCGGCATTCAAACGCTGTTTACTCCAACCTGGTCATCCAGAGCAAACCTTTACAAACCCCTGGAAGACGTATCATTCGACAGCGGTTCTACTTACAAGGATATTATAAGTGCCAACAGGAAGCATAATGACGGTAAAAATCTGCTATGGGCGGACTCCCACGTCACTTTTGAAAAATTCATCAATATGACAAAAAACTTCGACGATGCTACAGATATGGGTGGCGGTGTATACAGCAGAGTATGGTGGTCGGCCAAACAAGCGAAGTAACTCCCTGCGATATGATGCCCGGGCCGTATTATGCGGTCCGAGCATTACTGCAATTGCAATTAATGCTCTTAATCCGGTCATTAAAACGAGAGGTTGACAAGTGAACAGGTCAATATTGCCCAGTCTTATTCTGCTCGGAGCGATTTTATTGAACAGCGTAACTGCCGACGATCGCTTCATGCAGGAAAAGTCTTCCAGCCTGACCGATGAATCCCCGAAGCAGTGTTACAGTCTTGGCGAACAGACTTCCATCGGTGACGTAAAAACTCTTTTCAACAAACTTTCTTTTGTTCCAGACGCCAATAGTTCATTCTATTTTATCCAATTAACAGATACCCATATTTACGGCGAAGATGAAGCCGATCCTAAGGCCAAGGTGATTTACAACTCAGATCTGGCAGATGGGCTAAAACGCCTGCTCACCGAAATTAACAGTTTTCAACCACGTCCGGCGTTTGTGGTAATTACCGGCGATCTGGTCCACTCAGGAACAGTAAAGCAGTATTTGCGGTTAAAACAGATTGCCTCTGCACTCGAGCCGGAAATTAAATTATATCTGGTGATGGGAAACCACGACCGCGCCGATAAATTCATGGAAGTTTTCCCCGGACGGCAGGCATACTTCTCTTTCAATCAAGGGCAATGGCACTTTGCTGTACTGGATAACGGCAATACCGGTAAACTTGACGATGTGCAATGCCAGTGGCTAAGCAGGGACATCGAAACCAACCGGGATAAGCGGTTGCTTCTGTTCCAGCATTACAGCATGGTCCAGCAGAAAGATTTCGAACCTATCCGCGTTCTGCGCGAACAAGTTATTAACGCCATTAAAGAATGTCATGATCAGGTGTGGGTGTTTTGCGGACATTGGCATAGTAATTATCTCGTCCAGTGCCTGTATACGGGACTGCCGGCAGTCAATATTGTCACCACGACCGCGTCAACCAATTCTTTCGGATATGAGGCGCCAGGGTATCGGCTGATAGCAATCAAGGACCGTGACATCGCATTCACAGCGTTCAAAAGAGCGAATGCGGGAAGTAGTTTCCGCATTGATCCGCCGCAGAAAGATTATCCTGTCTACACGCCGCCGGAATTGCTGCCGCCGCGCAAGAAACTTCTAACTCTGAAAATCGGCTGCGACGAACAGTTCATCAAAGCCAGTACTGGCGCGGGCAAAGAGCGGGAATATTATTTCATTGACGGCAAGGGATGCCTGGTGTATGAGATACCGCTGAAATCGTTTAAAGCGGAACCAGCATTGAACTTAAACATTTCTATAGCATCAGATTATATTGTTGAAGTTTCAAATAACGGCAGAGATTATAAGGAAATATTCCGCTCCACAGGCAGAATGCCCCAAAAAGAACTCTCCTGGCGCATTCCTGCTGAATGGACAAACGGTGAGATTTATGTCAAAATTACTGACCGGACACCTGAAGACGGTTTCGGCGCCTTTCTTCATGAAGTGAGTATCGAACCTGCTAAATAATTTTTCTGAAGGGATTGACAAAGTTACATTAACAAGATAAAATATTATTGGCGAAACTGGTTGCGCATGGAAAGAAGATTTAAGAAGCGATATAACCACATAACGTTAAAAAATACGGATTATGATTAAATGAGTAAACGGGTAGTGCATATTATTCCCCACCAGCATTTCGACCTGATCTGGCGGCGTGATTTTGACTGGTATGAGACCAGGCGGCGGCAACTTTACTATCAGGTATTCAAGATGCTGCGCGAAAATACTGAGTTCACTTTCACCTTCTGCCAGGTATGGCCGTTGCGGCAGCTTCTTGAACAGGAACCGGAATTAAAACCTGAGTTTACGGCATGGTTGAAAAATGGACGGATCGAAATTGCCGGCGGTACGGAAACGATTCCGGATCTTAACCTCAGTTCCCCGTTTGCAATAGACCGTAATATTGTAATGGGGCGGCAGTGGCTGCAAGATGAATTCGGTTATGAAGTTATTGCCGCAGCATTTGAAGACGCCTTCGGAGTTTCGGCTCAACTCCCTCAACTGCTCAACCTGAATGGTTATCGGTTCTACAAAGCCGGGCGGATGCCGCGTCCGGGCCAGGATGATCTTTGCGGAGATTTTCTATGGGAAGCGTTGAATGGCTCCATCGTAAAATGTGTTTCTCCTGGACCGGAATGCTGCTCATGGGGCTGGGGTTATCCTGATAATCCGGATGAGAATCAGGGCGTAAACATGGTTGTCAGAGGGCAACGTATCCAGGAGCAGTTGAAAAAAGCCGTTTCTGCCAATCAAAATAAAAATATTTTATTTGTCGCTATGGGAGAAGAACACGATATTTATCCAGAGTTATGCATGCTGGTCAAAAAGATGAATCACGAACATCCGGAATTGGATTTCCGATTTTCATCATATCTTGCTTATTTCAATACACTGGCCGCCGATTACTGGGATAAGGTTCCAATGATCAGGAATGATATGGATTTATCTCGCATATTTACAGGATGTTACACTTCCAGGCAAGACAGCAAGACGCAGCCGCGACATCTGGAACACCGGATTTTTGCGGCAGAAGCCGGCGGGGCCGCAATAGACCGGTCATGCTGGGAATCGCTCTTTTTACTGGAATTCCATGATGCCGCCGGCGGGTGTCATGTTGACGAAAACGCTGACCGGTTAAGAACTTTTTATTCACAATCAATGAGATTATTGCAGAACAGTCCGTCCGTCATTCCATGGCCGCGGCAATTACCCGCTCCATACAGCCCTGCCTTGGTATCTAATCCTGAAAGCGGAACTGTAAAATGCGGCAACTGGTCATTCACTTTTTCCAGCGGACGATTTGCCGGGGCGGCATATTGCGGTCTCGATACCGGAACATTCTGCGAACTGTCGCTAAGGGAGGATAACGGCACAATGTGGACTGAAGAGTACACCGGAAAAAGCAGGATATTTGCTGCTGGTGAAGATGAAATCATCAATTGGCAATGTGATGACTGCGGAGCCAGGCTGGTAACCGGCGGCAGTTGCAACCGGTTCAAGGAAATGTGGCCTGGATTTTCCATACTGACTTATCGCCGGACAGTAACTTTTACAGCTTCATCGCCTCTGGTGCAGATAGAGTATGACCTTGACTGGCTTGGCAGCTCTACAGAAATAGCCGTCCGCTGGGATCACTGCGGCAGGCAGCAGTCCTCGTGCCGGGCGGAGATACCGTTCGGTTCAATCATACGAACGGCCTGCTCGCCGGCAATGATGCAGGGTGATGTATTTCCGGCTCTCAATTGGGTGCATACTGAAAACTTTGCCGTTATCAATCAAGGGACTCCGGCACATGCTTTGCGAAACGGCCAATTGGAAACGCTGCTGCTTCGCAGTCCAGTCAAGCGCTGGGCTCCATGGTTTCCGGTAACCCCTTCTGAAGCAGCATGGGACAATGGAAGGCGCCGGTTCAAATTCATTTATTACGCTTTTACCGCGCCACCTGAAACCGCCGACCTGCATCGTCTTGGTATGGAATTTAATATTGCCGCCGCTGCGATTCCTGAATATCAGAATTTGAAAATATTTTCAGGATTACCGAGAAATGTAGTTATTGCCGGATTGCGAAACCTGGGACCCGGGAAATGGGAAATTCTATTATTCGAAGCTGAAGGGAAGAAAGTTGTGTGGCGGGACCATGATTTCGATATAAATCTGGTGTTTGAGTCACATCAGATTAGAAGGGAACTTCTTACCCAATTATAAATAAGAGTTACTTTGGTAGTCAATGAAGAACTTAATCACAATTATGTGTTCAATTTATACAGTAACTGCCTGAAAATGGTAATATAACCATCAGAATAAATTTTATAATCTAAAAAAGTTTTTAACATAGGATACATTTTTTGAAAAAATACACTACGGAGATACAGAAATGAACGGCAGGGAAACTGCTGGCGCCGAAGTGCGGAAATATTGCTTTAGATCGACAATCTACAGCTCATTGGTAGTGTCAATCGTGGCATCTATCTTATATGTATCTTCATTTAATTTGAAAGCGGAAGATATGCCATCTGTATCAAAAAACAACAAAGCCGTACTTTTCGTAGCGCACGATGACAGTGGAATAAAGTACTTTGTCCATCCCCGGGCAAAGCAGCGACTGGAAGCTGAAGGCTGGTCTATCGGAGAGCGCTGGTTTTCAGAATTATCGCCGGAAATTCTTTCCAGGTTCAACGCCGTCGTCATCCTTTATGAATGCAGCATGGAGAGTGTAAACAACACCAAAGATAGTAAACAGAATTTATCTGGTCACATAGAGGAGCTTCATGACTATATCAACTCGGGCGGAGGCGTTTTCACATTTTTTACAGAGGGACGTTATACCGATGATTTCAGCCCCCTCTTGAACAAGTTTCTTGAGCCAATGGGGGCTAAAGTATGGTTTGAGTCTTTCAAGGAAAGCAATGAGCAGAATATTCACCGCTTCAATCTACAGAATCCTTCATACTATTATTCATTTAAAACTACCAGCCTCGGCCGCGGAGAGATAACTAAAGGTACTTCTTCTTTCTGGTTAAGCCATATGATACGCGGTCTTTCGGTAGACAGTTCATGGGAGCCGATTGTCAAAATGGCGAACGGAGTCAGCGGAGGAAAAACTAAAACTGAAGGGATGCCATGCCTGGCTGTCCGTGACTGGAAGTCCGGCCGTGTCGCAGTTTTTTCGACGACTCCAAGCCATTACTGGAATGACGGGTACCATCTTTTCTATGACAATGGCTGGCTCTTGAAAAATGGAGACACATGGAAAATATTGTCAAATGTACTTGACTGGCTGGCGGCACCTTCACTTGCCAAAGGAATTCCAGGAGGATTCAAGGAGGGTGCTGTTCCGCCAAGGAAGAATATCGGGGGATGTATTATGGAGCCGGCAAAGATATTCGAGGGAATGCATCCATACCGCGGAATCTTCGGTGTTCGTACTACATTCAGCGGAGGAATGAACACTGTATCAGAATTCGCTTCCAAAGCCAGAGAACTGGGTCTTGACTTCATCATTATTACCGACAGCATATCGGATTCTGATAGCTGGAATAAACTTACTGAGCAATGCGCGTCCGCTACGGATAACAAACTGGTGGTGATTCCAGGTGTAGAGTGGCAAGATACTACCGGCAACACAGGGTATGCTGTAAATATCGAGAAGTGGCCGCCTCAGGACAGAAATTTGAATTTTATTCATACAATGTTGCAAACCTCCGGGAATAAATATAAAGGTATCTACGTCTTTGCAAATCCCAAGGCGAACCCGAGTCATCCGTGGGAGACGGGCGGAGTCAATGCTCTAGAGGTCGTAACGCAGGAAGCCGGACAGACTAAATCAATGGCCATGGAGTACTTGAAAAGGCTCCAGCCAATACCGGGAATGACATTACTGCCTGTAGCCTCGTCTAAGGTCTGGTCTCTTAATGAATTAGCCAATGCGGCTGGAAACGGATATGCATTTTATCTAATGGCCAGGAGCCTGGAGACTTTACGCGACACTCCAAGCATCAGTTTTGTTCCCGGATTTATCAGCAGCGGCCCGGTCTTGAAAAAATTCGAGGCTGATCCTATGGTCAGAGATAGCTGGGAAAGCTATGTGCTATGGCAGACCGGTGAAATAGTAACAGTCGCCATTTCAATAGAGTCGAAAAATGCTCTGAATGAGGTAGTCCTCATGTCAGGGGAAAAAGTAGTACGCCGATTTTTTCCGGATACAGCCAAGTTCAATGTTGAAGTAAAGCTTCCAATGGCGGCTGAAGGTCCGTTCTATGTCACCGCCACAGATACCAATGGCGGGAAACTTATAAGCTATGCCATAGCCACCCGAAATATGAATTACTGGAATCATGTCGGCTCTGACCGCATGAATGACTATCATAACCCGATATATCCAGACACTGGCGGTTCTTTGATGTATAAGGGTGAACGGTACAGCCATGGGGGATTGGTTACGCTGGCATTCGGCTGGGGAAACTACTTCAAATTCTACCATCCGGCGACTGGCGGAAAATATCATCCGCAAGGATATGAAACCGGGCAGATCAGCGCAGGTTTGGACAATCTTACCACCTATCCGGAGTTATTGTCTCCCGGTATCCCCGCAGGAACGGTTGAGCCTGCCAGACGGCAGTTGCTGGCGACACGTGATGTTGTCATACTTGAGGAAAAATTTCCCAGGGTAAGCAGAAGAAAGACTGATGGCGGCAAATACTATCTTGATATCAATGGCGCCGATGTTTCGACAAGGATAATTATTTTCCGCTATCGCTTTCAACCCTACGGTTATATCATTGTCAAGGGGATCTCAAAATTTACGGCATTAGAGGATATTAAAATAGATAAAAAAGGCAATAATGACGTTTTCGCTCTTAAAATGGTTGACATTTCATATAAAGGTAAAGGCAAAGATTTCAACCAGATTGCCTACATAGACGAGGCAGGGAAAAACCAGAAAGAAGTAGTGGAGTTCAACGATAAAAAATGGTCTCGCCGTATAAACATCGGTACCGGCGGTTATATAACTTTGACTCCGGATCCATACGGTCTTTTAGGAATTCATTGCCTCGATAACGGGATGACGGTTGTAGCCAGAAACATTGGGCAACCTGAAATCATAGTTGGAATGGATTTCAAGAATAATGAAACATTACCAAGAGGATACAAGATCGAGAGTAACTGGATTGTCACGCAGGACGGAGGTGGAGAAAAACCGGAACTATTTGAGGAACTGAGCAGCCTGTGGGGACTTGGAGGCTGCCGCCGTGCCCCAGTCTATGCGCCAGTGGATATAAAAGGAGGCAAACTTCTTCCAGAGCCATACATAGTCACCATCGAGTTGGAGAGAGATGGATGCATGGCAAGTTTCGGTGCTGCAGATAAGCTTCCAAACCGTATAATTCCAATCTCGGTCAGAGGAGTGAGAGCGGAATGGTCGGCAGGTGCGCTGAAAATGGACGGGGAAACGTTGTCATGGTATCCTGGCGGAGTTTTGGATAGTAGTTTATGGTTGTCAATTGAGCAGGAAGGTAAATATTTTCTTGGGAATCCTTTGCTGTGCGATGACCATGAAGTCTACATAGACATTGTTTCAATTAAGTCTGAAAAAATCGCTTTTACGCTTCATAATCCGAAGTCCGTCAGCAAGACAGTGAGTATCTCCACCGCCGCGTTGCTGAATGCATGCTCCAAGCCGGTCCAATTCACCATTGAGCCAGGCGCAGTTGTTAGCGGCGTAATCAAATGTGCTATAAAATAGGCCGTAATAATGAAATAGTTTAATCAATGAAAACAAGTTTAAAATTAGAATGATGCAATTAGCAGGGAAATGCATTATATTTGTAAAAAGTGCGAAAGGAAAAGATTTATGAAGAGTGATTATATAGAAGTACTGTTTCTGGCTGCAAGCAGCGGCGACGGCCAGTTCCGATATCTGGTGGATCCGGAATTGAAGCGGCGTCTTCTTGCGGCAGGCATCCGCTGCAGCAGTTGTTTTATCAATCAACTGACCAGAGAACATCTTGAAGAGGCTGATACAGTTGTATTGATGCGTTTTCCTTTGATTGGCCACAGCCGCAATGACCATCCTGTACTGCAGGAAAAAACGTCCTGGCTGTATAATTACGTCGAATGCGGCGGCAATCTGGTGCTGATGTTCGCCGAAAGTTACGGTCGGAGCGAAGCCGCCATGAACGAATTCACCGCCGGATTCGATATTTCTTTTGCTTTTAATCGTATCGAAGAGCAGAATCCGGAGCGGCAGAGCATGATGCCTTTTCTCGACTGCGGCCGTTTAATCAGCTGTGATATTGACCCGGTACTGCCTGAATTGCAGGGCATCACTCTTCTTGATTTAATCGTTGATGGCGGTCACGGCACGCAGCACCTGACTTGTCAGCCCGGCAAAGCGTGGATTCCATTCCTCCGCGGCAGCGTAACCTGCAGCAGCATGCCTTTCCCTCAGGGATTTTACGGAGGAGGAGGCAACGCCGTACAGTCTGCTCCGATTTTCGGGGCATATCGACGATACGGACAGGGGCAGGTGCTGGCATTCCCGGGTTCTTCTCCTTTGTGGGTTGCCAATGCCTTTTTACCGCGCTGGAAAGGAACGTTGATGGCGCAGCATAACGGAGCCGGGTTCAAACTCCTGGTAGCTTTATTCAATCATCGTCACTCGATCAGAACCAATCGCGGAGAGACCGCAGCATTGCAGGAGCTGGATGTTGCAGCAGTAGCAAACCGGGAATTCTCTTTCCGTTACGCTTCGGAAGCTGAACGGGAGCGGCTGCACAAGATGAATATTTACCGTTTGTGGATCGGTACTATCCCTGAAGGACGAACCGTTGAAGAAGTGCTTGGCGATGCCATCCATAGCGGGTTTGCCGCGGCAGTCATTGTTTATGACTGGTTCCAGCTGAGTCCGGAAATTTGGCAGCAACGGCGCGAAGAACTGGCAAAGGTTGATGGCATCATTGCCATTCCGGGCTATGAACAAATTGACGCGGAAGGAAATGCCAGCGTAGTTTTCAACGTAAATGAACTTCCTGACCAGCGCTTGAGTTATCCTAATTCCAATCTGCTGGAAGATCTGCTGGTAAAAATCAACGGTTATTCCGCCGTTTATGCCCGCCTCGCTGAAAACCGTTTACCATATTGGCGGAACGGCGGCTATAATCTGCTTGAAATAGACAATGATCATGATGTTCGTATTTTTCGGGAATTAGTCTCCAGCTGCGGTTTTATCGGCGGGGTGAATATCAGTCGCGGTGAAATGCCTTCAGCGTCTAAGAAAATGACTCTGCTGCTTGCAGAAAAACCATCAGCATGGCATGAAGCGGTCAGTGAAAACCTTCATCTCAGCCAGATCACTACAGGTCCGCGGTTACGGCTTTTCGACTTTCCTGACGTCAAGCTGATTATTGATGACTGGGAAGGTTACTGGTACGAATGGGAAACTGGACAGCATTGTACCTTGAAGTTTGAACTGGAGGCGGATTCCCCGCTGACGGAAGTCTGTCTGTGGGACGGCATGAAGCTGCTGCAGCGTTTTACCCCTGACAGTAACAGCTTCATACAGGAAATAGCAATGATATTAGAGCATGATGTGCATCTGCATGTAACTGCGAAAGATGCTGCCGGAGGCGAACTCTGCTGCTCGTGGCCTCTCCATACCCGCAACCGTTACTACTGGGCGCACCGCGGCTCCGACCAGATGAATGACTATCACAACGTTTTTGAATTGAATCAGGACGGCTTCCTTGGCATCGGCGACAACTATTACGAACCATACGGCTTTGTCACCTGCGGCTACGCATGGGGAGATTACGTGCGAATTACACCTCCGGTGCCATGGTCGGATATTATACCGACTGGAATCGAGGTATCCAGCATGGTCGGCAATTTTAAGTCGTTTCACCCAAGTCCATTTCTCGCGCGGCCGACCGGATTTGACTTTCTGAACAATCATTTCCGCCGTCTGGGCCCCTGCACTCAGGATTTGCATCTGGTTTATTCTGACGCCGGCAGTACATGGATTAACCGTCCCGGAGCCACCTGGATCGGTCATGGCGGCAGAACATTCATTCCAACCCGGTCTATAACGCCCAGCTCACTCTGGTGCTGCTCCGCTGTTTACTCGATTCCCAAGTGGTGCAAATACCAGCCGTGCTCAGTCAATATCGATCTTGAGATTACCTGGCTGCGTAATGTTGAACTTGCCGAAAGTCAAACCATCTCTCTGGCGCATTCCATGCATCAGTGGAACGATAAGCTCCGGCTGGCCGGCGGCAATATAGCATTGACAGAACTGCTGCATCCCGGTCATCAGGATTCTTTTTGCGGGGAAAAAGAATGGGACACACTGGGCGTTCTGCCTTTGCTGCAGATGCCGATAGACGCACAGTCCGTAGTTCCACTGGAATCAGATTCACCGATAGGATTGACTGGAGATCCGGCAGCAAGTTATTTTTTCACTATCGACCAGGCACCGGGAGAGATGTTCCTGCGCGGCTGGCACTGGAAAAACGGCTGCTTCGTTCTGAGCTACGAACTGAATCCGATGCAGAAAAATTTCCGTACAGGGGACAAGATGCGGGTAAATTATCACTTCAGCTGTGGTGCCGGTGAAATTTCAGGACGGGTTGAAAATATCTAAAATTAAGATAAACTTAAGTCACATAAGGAAAAGCAGCATGAAATACAGATTATTGAAAATTATGATCGCATTCAGCGGGCTGATGATGGTATTGAATATTGCCTCATCAGATGAAATGACACCTGTTCCGGTATTGTGTCTGGCCTCGGAAGACACCGCCGTACAAGGGCTCAACAGTATTGATCCCAAAGCGCTGGCAGCATATCGCAAACTGGGTTACGACTTGCACTTTGGAACCTATCAGAAAACTGACCGGGCCACGCTGTTCAAATATCCAATAGTGGTTGGCATGATGCCGCAGCTGTACTGCGGAACCAGAGCGATAGATGCCCGGCTGGGTGCTGACCTGGATGCTTATCTGCAGGCGGGCGGGGGCGTTATTTTGATCCCGGCACCTAGCTATTACGGCGTGGAGGACTTTGTCCGGCAGTTGAATCCATGGCTGGAACCGCACGGAGCCAGACTGCTTAGCGAAATTCCGCTTGATCCGGCAAATCAGAAAGAGCTTGTACGTGTTCTGGCTTACCGTTATTTAAAAACCACCAACCTGAAGAAAGATCATCCGGTAACCAGCGGCATTGATCACATCTGGCTGCCCCTGGATTTCAGCAATCATTACGTCGTAACTTATTCCATGACACTGTCGCCGGAATGGGAAACGCTGATTCGCGGCGAGAAGAGCTGCGCCACATATCCGTTTAATAAAATCAGTAAAAACATTCAGGAAACAGGTACATGGAAAAGTGAACCGCCGTTCCTGGCAGTTCGTCAAACCGGCAAAGGGAGGCTGGCATTGTTTACCACCGCCTCCGGTCATTTCATTTATGATGCATTTCACTGGTCATACGGGGAAGGCTTCGTACTGAACGAAGGCAACGGTCTCAAATTGATGGACAACCTGTTCCGCTATGTATCCACCAACCGGGCGGCGCTGGCCGCCATGAACCACGAAACACCGGCGGCAGCTAAAGAAGAGATTATTGTAACCGGCAATGTACCGGTTTCTCCGGACAAAGGAAAGTGGCTGGAATATGTAATGCGCCAATATCTACCTGCCGGGTTCGGCGTCAAATATTACATTGACTGCGGTGCTGTCGGCGATCTTCCTTTCAGTACGGAACGCGGTTGCGGCTATGTCAATACTCCCGGAACCTCCTGGCTGATCCGCTGGGCCTGGTCGGAAATTTTTCATGCCACCGCCGCAAACTGCCGGGCAGCTGATATCAAAGTTTTTGACTACCGCTTCGACCGACTGGACTCGCGAAAACAATACCGTCTGGGCATCATGGTATGGGCTTATCAGAAAGAGGGCGCCCGCGAACTGGAAATTGCCGTCAATGGCAAATCTCTGGATAAAATCCCGCTGCCGCGCTTCGATCAGCGCCAGGGGCCGCTCTTTAAAGTCATCGATGTCCCTGCCGCCGCTATCAGCGATAACCGGCTGATAGTCAACTTCGGACGCGGCAATAGCGGTAGCGGCAGTTTTACTTCGATTTGCGAAATCTGGCTGTTTGAACAAAATGCTCCGGCTATGACTTCTGAAGAGCTAGCCGCCACCTTCGAACCTCCGGCCGGCGGCAGTTGTGAACAGCTTGGCAACTTCGAATATTTTCCCGGTCTGATCGGGGCGCGCTCCAACTATGCCGGGGGGAAAAACACCGTTGCTGAAATGGTCGCCGCCGCCAAGTCTGCCGATATGCGTTTTCTGGTTTTCACTGATGATCTTGATCAGCTCACGCCGGAGAAAATGACAAAATTGCAGCAGGACTGCAAAGCCGCTTCAAATGCCGGCTTCTCCGCTATTCCAGGATTGCAGCTCAGCGCATCCTACGCCGACCGCCGCCGCCAGCTTGACGATCCCAAAACCTATGGACCGGTCAATGCTTACTTCTTCGGACAGATCACCCAGTTGCCAAATCATAACGAGTTAGGCAACCCTTACCAGTTGTTCTGGAAATTTCTCGGCGGCGAATACTGCGGAGGCAGCGGCATCCATGCCAATCTGCTCACGCCAGGCAGTAACGGCATCAGTCCGTTCTATCAGCGTTTCTGGCGCGGGTTCAATCTGTTGACGCTTGACACAACCGGCAAAACCGCCGACGATTCCAGAAGCTTGTATGCCGACGTGCTGGCCAGCGGTTACGGCCCTTATCCGCGGGTTTCAGGCAATTACCGCAGCACGGACGAAATCACCCGCGCCGCCGCCGGCTGGAAGACTACGATTCTAGCTCCGAGTCAGGGAGAAATGCCGCCGTTTCAGTATTCATCCTCGGTCTCATCCGGACCGGAGATAAAGCGGCTGGCTTACTCCTGTGATTATATGCGCGACGGAGAAAACGGCGGCGGCATCCTTTTCAGCCGGCGGGTATGGCTGCTGGCGCATCTCAGCGTCAATCATAAACAGCCGATTACTGAGGTTATTCTTTATCGCGGTACGCAACCTGTACGCCACTGGTATCCCAGCCGCCGTTTCGTTAAAATCGACGAACCGGTTTTGATTACCGAACAGTGCGAGCTTTCATGGGTAATCCGGGCAGACGACGGCACCGAGGCGCGCAGCGGCCGGTTCCAGTGTCAGGACAGCGCCTTTCTGGCTGGGATGTGTTCCGACAATCAAAATTCCATCTGCAGCGTAACGCTGCCCCCGACCGGATTTGAACGGGACGACCGCGAATTGTATCTACAGCATTCTTACTGGCATACAGGCGAGAGCGCCGGCCAGCTGGGCGTCATGCGCGATGCCCGCGAACTGGTGCCGCGGATTATCGAAGTCGGAATTATTCAACTCTGCAAATACTTCCATCCCGGACCCGAACTTGTAATGGCTGACGGCAGCGTTGAAAACCATATCAATGCCGAGATGCGCATTAAATCAGCTTCCCGCGCTTTCAACCTGATTCGTTACGACTTTAATGCTCCCGGTGCCGCAATGCACTCACGTACCGACATTACCGCCTTCCGCCCGGCAAATGACGGAGCCACCGCAGTCATGCTGGAAAATACTATCAGCGCACAGCGCGACCTTGCCGCCTCCGAATGGCGGAAATTGCTGGTACTGCAGATGGGCATGATGCCGTCGCTGCCGCGTCTGTGGCAGTATACCGCAATCACAACATCAGGAAAGCTTGCCTGCGGTAAATTCACAGACATTTCCAGCGGACAGGAAATTTCCATACCGCTGGATTCAGCACAAAGCGGACTTATGTTATGGCCGAACGATCTTGCCAGCCTGGTGGTGTTTCCGCTGGACAGCAACTCCTATACGGCCGGCCTTGACAATGTTGCAAATTCATGGAATGTCAGAGAACGATTCCAGCTGGGATTGAACGGACGTGATATTAAAAAAGGCGACACTATCAGGACTGCATTTCTGGTGATGCTCTATCCGCGGCCGGTTACAAGCCAGAATGATCTCAAAAAAATCCGGCGGCAGTATGTCGAACGCGCCGGAATGGTCAGTAATGTTACAGCCGGAACATTGCAGTCAACAGATTATGTCATCCGCCTTAATGCGGAAAACGGCATTGCCGCCTTTGATGCTTCCGTTCCAGCCGGAACAGATCCTTTACCGCTGCTGATTGATGGAATTAATCCTAGCTGGAGTTGCGGCCTGTGGCAGAATGGACAGCTGGAGACTTTCAGTTCATTCGAACAGAAAATGTATGCTCTGGTCAAACCGGAATTCTCCGGCAAAATTGTGGCCGGACATCCAATATCGAGTAGTAACCCGGCTCTCGTGATCGAATGGGAGGGGATGTGGCAGGGCGGCGTGCGCTTCAGGGTGCATAATCCGCTGCCGCAGAAAATTGAAGCGGAAATCCGTACAAATTCCTTTATGGATGGTATTCCGGCATATCGGACTAATATCAAAATAGCCCCTGGTGACAGCATGTGGCTATGGGGACGCAACGAGGCTACAGTTGTAGAAAAAGCAGACTTTCTAGTCAGTAAAGTTGAAAAAACGTCTTCAGGCATAAATATTAAAATCAACAATGGGAAAAACTTTCTTTGCGCACAAAAAGAAAACGCAATGATTGCCCAGTAAAACAAAGGAGAGGACAAATGTTGAAAAAGATTTCTCTGACAGCCATGATGATTCTGGGATTCGGTACAGGATTTATCCTCCATGCGGAAGATAAGATCATGTGGTATCCCGGATGTTTCGAAGTTGAAGGCACAAATTTAAAGACGACGACAGTCGCAACAACTCCTGCAGATAACGGCATAACCAAATTTACGCTGGCTTTCAAAGATGCCAAATCTAACTCCGGGTTTGCTCAGTTCCCGCTCCGTACTAAAGATGATTGTCCGGCATTCGAATTTGAAGCCACTCCGGAAAAAGACGGCGTCGCGGAAATCTGGCTGGAAGGTGACAATGGCTGGAAATTCCAGAGCAAAGTCATTTTCAAGGCCGGTCAGAAGCAGACCTATACCGTTGAATTAAAAGATATAACCAGCGGCAAATGCCTTTGGTTGCGCGTGGTTTTTCTAAATAAAGAAAACCAGGAAGGCAATTTAATCATGTTCAAAGACCCGAAATTCGTCAAATAAAGGTTTTCCCCATGGCAGATGACCGGATAAATATTAAAACGTTAAGCCGGCTGATCGGTGTTGCGCCAAGTACTGTATCGCGTGTTCTCAGCGGCAAAGCCAAACAATGCCGTATCGCAGCAGAAACCGAGGCAAAAGTAATGGCGAAAGCCCGTGAATTAGGTTTTCGTCCGAACTATTTCGCCCATAGTCTGAATACTGGCAAAACTTTTAATATCGGTCTGGTCATGGCCAACAAAATAGACGCATTCCTAGGTACTATTATTGAAGGGGTTGAATCACGGCTGCGCAATACAGAATATCAGATGGTGCTGGCAACTTGCGAGAATAATATTGAACTGGAACAGGCTGAATTGTCAAGAATGCTTTATCGCCAGGTTGACGGTATCATTATTTACCCCTCCGCTCCAGCCGAAGATAATACTGTACAACAATACTATCTAAAAAATATTGTCGAACAAAATATTCCAATGGTGATTATTGGCCGTGACGAACATATCAATGTTGATAAAGTCCTGTTTTCCGACTACGAAGCCGGTAAAAACGCCGCACTTGCCTTTCTTGCGAAAGAATGCCGGTGCTTCGGGGCCGTTACCATGCCGGAATGCTCATCTCTCGACAAACAGCGCATTCGCGGCTATGTTGAAACTCTTTTTCAGCATGGCGTTAAGCCTGAATCGATTATAGAAACAACAACCAATGGCACTGCCAACGAAGCCGCCGTCCGCCGGCTTATGCCGGTCGATTGTCTATGGGGGATCAATACCGGACTGATTTTGAACGTTGTCAACGCGATGAGCAAATTCAGGGACGTGACCATGCTGCAACTTCGTGGTCTCGGAATCGAACCGTTTCTCGATCTTCTGCCATTTCATATCACTATGCAACCGATGCCATCCCGTCAAATGGGAGAGACTGCCGCCGCTCTGTTGCTCGATCAGATTGGCGCCAGCGATAAACTTCCGCCGCGTACGGTTATTCTTCCATGGCCGGATTTGCCCGTCTGACCGGTCTTACGAAATTATATTCAATTACGTTTTGACTGTTATATCTTCAAAATAGAGTGCAGCGTCACTCATCGGGGTGTGCGACTCCGCAACTTATGCTAAATGATCATGAAGTCGTAAAAAATACTTAAGGAACGTTTAAGATGGAAAATACAATTAATCTGATTCATGCTAATCTGAGATCCGGTCTGCCGGTCAACTCTGGAATTGCGTCGATCGACTGGGAAAACGTACTGAAACACTATTCCGATTTCATCGATACATTCGACCATGACAACTACCTTACTGAAAGCGAAGTGGTCGTCAACGACTTCAACACTCCCCGGCCTTCGCTGCATTTAATGGCATCTAATCACGACAATGAATACGGCATATGGGGATCGTTCTGGGATCAGTTCGGAGGCGGTTTTTCCTGCCTGGACTCCGTTATAGCTGGAAAAATGAGCAGTCATCTGGATACAAATTATGTCCCTACAGCGCCGGAACCGCAGGATGCCAGGTTATTTTTCATTCATGAAAATGATTCAGCCTGGGCAATGCTGCCGGCTGCCGGCTTCGATGCCGGGGAATATTCCGGAACCCGCTGTTACCATGGGTTGGACTTTCACCGGATTGAAGCGGAAAAGAATGGCATTGCCGCTCAATTGCGGATAATGGTCCCGACAAACCGGCCATTGGAGATTATGCGACTGGGATTAACCAATAAGAGCGACCGTGTCAGGACTTTTTCATGGTTCATGAAAATACGGGTTAATATTGATTCTTTCCCGTTCTACTATTTCGTGCCGCGAGTGGTATGTGAAGGGATTATCGAAGACAATGCTATGATATTTCTCAATCATGATCGTGGCAACAAACATCAGCGCCAGGCGTTTTTCGCCGCATCTCCAAATTTCGACGGCTATGATATGATGGCTGAGCGTTTCGATGGAATCGGAGGACGGAACGCCATTCCAGAAGCTGTACGCCGCGGTCAATGCCGTAACTCCCCTGGTTTGCAGCCTTACGCCGGAATGGTCGCTGCAACACAGTACAATACCACGCTGGAACCGGGCGAAACCAGGTCATGGACCATGGCCTATGGCGTCTGTCCATATGACTCTGACGTCCGCCGAAAATACATTACGGAAATCAAAACGTCGGTACTGGATAACCATGAACAGATTGCAATCCAAATACAGCAGGACTGGCGGAATAAAATAGAACGGTTCAAAATTAAAACGCCTGAAGTGGAACTAGACCGTTACTTCAATGTCTGGTCCCGCTACCAGGCGCGCAATCAGGCGCGTTTCGTCCGGGCGCTGGATAAAATCGGCTACCGCGATATTCTACAGGATCTTCTCGGAGTATGCGACATTTCCCCTGCTTATGTTAGAACCATGCTGCTACGGACTTTATCATATCAGTTACCTGACGGGCGTGCAATCAGGCAGTATGAAAAATTTGCCGGAGCCGGTCATGACCTGCGCATGTACATGGACTCTTCGTCCTGGATTCCGGCTCTGCTGGTGCAATATCTTCAGGAAACCGGCGACGTCTCGCTGCTTGAAGAGCTGGTGCCTTACTATAATGAAACGACTGGTCAGCCTGATGCAGAACTGGCTGGAACAGCATACGAACATGCTTTGAGATCGGTTGAATCGCTGGCTGGCTTTACCGGCTATCACGGCTTGTGCAAAATCGGGTATGGAGACTGGAACGACGCACTGTCCGGAATCGGCGGCGAAAACGGCGTCAGTGTGTGGCTCTCCTGTGCATGTGTTTATGCGGCGGACAAGATGGCCGGACTTGCAGCATGGGCTGGACGTTCCGTTGATGCCGCACGCATGAGAAAGATTGCGGATGAAATGACCTTGCTAATTAACGAACATGCCTGGGATGGCGAGTGGTATATTTACGCTATCAACGGCAAAGGCGAACCTATCGGATCGAAGACTAATGAAGAAGGAAAAATCCATCTGAACTCCAATACATGGGCGTTGTTTACCGGCGTAGCCGCGGCAGCAGGCAGAGAAGCTGACGTATTGCAAGCCATCGCGGCTCTCGACACTCCGTGCGGACACCGCCTGCTCTGGCCGTCTTACCGCAATACGGATCGCAGTTCTGTCGGCCGGATTGTCGACATGAAACCGGGAATGTTCGAAAATGGTAGCATCTATACTCATGGCGAAGCATTTTTCCTCTACGCATTGATCAGGGCCGGACAAGCGGATGAATGTTGCGGCCGGTTATTGGCTGCCCTCCCATCTGCACAGGTTCAGGAGATCACTTCAGGACCCCGTCATCAGCAATCGAATTTCACTGTCGGACCGGATCATGAAAATTTCGGAATGCAACTATTCAGCAACTTTACCGGTTCGCTTTCATGGTTCCGGCGGGTGATTGAAGAAATGCTGGGAGTCTATCCTGATTTCGATGCATTGGTTATCAAACCGATGCCGCCGGCAGAATGGTATGGTTACGAAGTCAGACGCATCTGGCGCAAGCGCAAAATTCGCGTTATATGTCGATCGGAAAAACGCGGCAAAACAAGAATAAATCTGAATGGCGTGGAATATACAGACGAGCGAATTCCTCTGAACATGCTTTCGCTTGATCAGGAAAATGTTATTACAGTAAGTTATTGAAACAGTGCCACCTCCCAGTTCTGGCAAATTTTTACTTTTACTGTCATAATGGACGGAGAGTATTTGAGATTAAGACAAAGGTTGAATAGCTCAGATTATTTATATATGCTGATAACTGTTTAACCCGCAGTGTTCGATTGTCAGTTTGAGAAAGGATACATGTGTTTGCTCCTGCAAAACTGCATGGATTATAATTTGGGGTTTCGAGTGTATTACGTTCCTGCGGTTCATCCGAGACGATGATATGGTTTTAGTCTACGTGCTGAATCGGGAATTGGAAGGTCAATGGCTTAACCAAGGCGACTTGTTCTGGCATGAGAAGGAAATGTAAAACTAGAAAACTGCTTCGAACGGTTCACGAATTCAAGCATCCGGTTCTTCCGTATGTATCTGATTTTTAAACGGTAAAAAAATAGTCTAAAACATAATTGACTAAGACCGGAAATGGATTTTTCGGTGTCACCATCGTTAAGGATGTTCAGAATTAGCTTGAATGGTGTAAAAAATTGGGAATGATACTGAGGTTTACAATTTTAGAATTTTGATCCCGCATTCGCGGAACCGAACTTTAGAATTTCTCAACTGCATTTGCGTTTCCGCGCTTTACCATCTATTATATTAACAGCAACAGATTATTTAAACATCAACCCTGGCTGCGCCGACAAGTTTTGCGTAATTGTCTGGCGCGAATATTGGAGGCAGCTGTGAAAATGCGGGCAACTTTTCTTGTAATGGCGGCATTCATGCTGCTGGGAGGTAAGATCATGGCCTACGAAGATATCTACAAGCAAACTCCGGCTGGCGAATTTGAAATAAAAACTATCCCCGCAGGTAAAATGCTTTGCACGGAAAGCAGGAATACTTATTTTGATGCCGACAATAACCTGTTTATGCGGTTATTTAATTATATAAAGGCCGAAGACATTCCGATGACCGTGCCGGTGGAAGCGGAAATCAATCCGGGCGTGATGCGTTTCCATGTCGGCAGCGAAGCCGCCGGCAGAATGCTTAAAGACACAAAAGAGGTAAAAGTTATTGAACGTCCGTCAAGAACAGTCGCGGCGCTGGGCATTCGCGGTTCGTACAGCAAATCGAATTATGAAGAGGCCAGAGGACAGTTGGATGAATGGCTGAGTAAAAATCCCGATTACGAGGCTGACGGACAGCCTTATATAACCTACTGGAACAGTCCGATGATGCCATTCTTCCTGAAACATGCGGAAGTGCAGATAACGGTAAAGAAACGCACAACCAGGGTGATTAATATGAAACTTAACGCGCTGACACCGGAAGAAAAACACGTTATTCAGGACAAAGGCACGGAACGGCCGTTCACCGGCAAATATAACGATGAGTTCGGGCGTGGCATTTACATTTGCCGCCAGTGCAATGCGCCGTTATACCGTTCGGACGACAAATTCAAGACGGAATGCGGCTGGCCGGGTTTCGATGATGAACTGCCGGGGGCCGTCAAAAAGGTTGCCGATCCGGACGGCATGCGCACCGAGATCATGTGTGCGCAATGCCGCGGTCATTTAGGGCATGTGTTTAACGGGGAAAAGCTGACACCTAAAAACTCCCGGCACTGCGTGAATTCGATTTCAATGAGTTTTGAACCGGCCAATTCCGGAAAATTCGGGCGGGCGATTTTTGCGGGCGGCTGTTTCTGGGGAGTTGAATACTGGATGAAAAAGCAGCCTGGCGTATTGCTGGTCACTTCCGGTTACACCGGGGGCAGTAAGGAATATCCAACCTACAAGGACGTCTGTTCCGGCAAGACCGGCCATGCCGAAGCCGTCGAAGTGATCTATGACAAAAGCAAGGTTGACTACGAAACGCTGGCAAAGTTATTTCTGGAAATTCATGACCCGGCCCAGTTAAACCATCAGGGGCCGGATTACGGCAGTCAGTACCGTTCGGCAATTTTCTATCTGGATGACGCGCAGAAGCAGACAGCTGAAAAACTTATCGGAATACTGCGGGAAAATGGCATTGCCGCCGTTACCGTGATCGAACCGTCCGGAAGATTCTGGCCGGCCGAGGGTTATCACCAGGATTATTACAACCGGAAAAATTCAGCGCCATACTGCCACGCTTATGTCAAACGTTTCCAGGACAATGTCTTGCGGCAAAAATAGATTTTAAGGCTTTTTTTTTTACCGGACGGTCAAAGTTAGTCAAATCAAGTTGTCCGGCTATTTTTTTCCGGATTTTTTTACGAAAATTTTGCCCTTAATTTTATTTAGACATTTGACGTATCCCCATTGATGATTTATTCATAAAGAGGAGGCTCTTTTGTTTGTTGTTGACAAATGATTAAAAGGGCCTCCAATTTTCTTTATGAAACAATAAAATGCACTATATTAAAATTAAGGGGGACGCGAACAGTGTTAGTAGATTATCAAGATTATTACAGCGAAACAGACTGGGCTTTATTCAAAGATGAAGCAGATAAGCATGAAACTCCGTTTCTGATAATCAATCTGAATATATTCCAGCACAAATACGAATACCTGAAAAAGCATTTCCCGTATGCCAAAATCTACTATGCGGTAAAATCCAACCCTTCGGTTGAGGTGCTTGAACTGTTGCGCGACCTCGGGTCCTGTTTTGACATTGCGTCCGTCTATGAACTCGACCGGGTGCTGGCGCTCGGCATTTCGCCCGACCGCCTGAGCTACGGCAACACGATTAAAAAGCTCAACGATATTAAGTATTTCTATGATAAAGGCGTGCGCCTGTTTGCCACAGACAGCGCCGCGGACGTAATCAATCTGTCCAAGGCTGCGCCGGGTTCAAAAGTGTTTTTCCGGATCTTGACCGAAGGTTCAGATACCGCCGACTGGCCGTTGTCCAGAAAATTCGGCTGCCACCCGGACATGGCCATTGACCTGGTGATCCAGGCCAAGAAGCTGGGGCTGGAGCCTTACGGCATCTCCTTCCATGTCGGCTCTCAGCAGCGCGATATCGGCACATGGGACTCGGCAATCGCCAAGGTGAAATATATCTTCGACTTCCTGCTTGAGGAAGGTATCCCTTTGAAGATGATCAACCTCGGCGGCGGTTTTCCCGCAAACTATGTGGTTAAAACCAACCCGATGGAATCCTACTCTGAAGAAATTACCCGTTATCTGCAGGAAGACTTCGGCGAAGACCTGCCGGAAATAATTCTTGAACCCGGCAGATACCTGGCCGGCGAGGCCGGAGTGCTGGTCAGCGAAGTAGTGCTGGTTTCGCGCAAATCCCGGTTGAACGTTGACCGCTGGCTCTATCTTGACGTCGGCAAGTTCAACGGCCTGATCGAAACCTGGGACGAAAGCATCAAATACCCGATCTACTGCGAAAAGCGCAGCAGCAACATGGGCAATGTCATCATTGCCGGTCCGACCTGCGACAGCCAGGACATTATGTATGAGAGCTATCTCTATAAAATGCCGATGAATCTGGCCGCCGGCGACCGTCTGTACTGGCTGACTACCGGGGCCTACACCACCAGCTACTGTTCGGTGGAATTCAACGGCTTTCCGCCGTTGAAAACATACTACGTCAAGTAAATTTCTGTTTAAGCGCCTTGTGTCATTTCCTCTTCCCGCCGGATTAAACTCCTGCGGGGTTTCTACTTTTTTGTGCTGCCGCGGACGCCTGGGGCTACAACTGCGCGCTGCTTAAAATTCCCGGGCAAAAATCTGAAGTGTGACGATTAAGATCGCTATTTATTATAAAGCATTTCCTCGACCTTGATGTCGGGGTGATGATAGCGTTTGCGGTCAGGAGAGATGCTGCCGATCTGGACGGCATGAACCGGACACCATTGCAGGCAGGCCAGGCACAATTCGCAACTGGCACCCCACTGCGGCCTGCCGTCAACTAACTGCACGTTGGCGCACGGACAGACTTTTACGCAAGCGCCGCAACTGGTGCATTTGTCGTCCGCATGAAATTTCTTCACGTCTTTAACAGTACCATTGACGTAGGATTTGCTGGCCAGCGCTGTTAGAAAATAGGGGAAGTACCATGGATTTTCGATGCTTCTGTTTTCCCCTGCTTTGACGATGCCGGCGATTTCCTCCAGCCGGATTTCAGCGCGGCTTACTTTTTTTTGACACTTCTCCTCTGCTTCGGCGCCGCCGAACGGGAGATAATTGGATGGCATGACCAGTCCGAAGCCGGAATTCAATTTAATATTTACCGCAGCCAGCGCTTTTTGCGTCTGTTTCATGGCGCTGCCGGACATTCCGGCATAGTTGCAAATGGCAAAAACATATGAGCCGGGCGCTACTTTCAGTTTGCTGATGAAGGCCGTCACGATCTTCGGCATGCCAAAAGCGTACACCGGAT
>JBAWXM010000041.1:0-22961 GCA_037144075.1 Lentisphaerota bacterium
GACTGGAACATTGTGCCAGACTTTAACATAATTTTTGCCGGATTTTGAATCATCTTTACCCACAACCATATTGGACGGATCGCCGCCCCAGCCGTTGAAGAATCCGCTTGCCGCCGGATTGACGTCTTCGAAACCGGGGTTTTTGATTTCCGCGCCGGTTGCGGTCAAATCATCATAAGCCACCCACACCGGCATATTCTTTACTTCTGTTCCCCGTTTATACCACGGACCGCGCAATACCAGCGATACGGTTCCATCGTTCTCAGGCACGAAACTGAATTCCATCTCAGTCCAGTCCTTAGTGATTTTGCCGCCGCTCACAACCAGGTAACATTCCTTTTTATCCGACAGCCACGAGGCATTGCTGACATTAAGCGCAGGCGACTTGACCGGAGTTAACGCCACCCCGCTCTTGAGTCCGTCCACATCGACTCTGACTTCAGCCTGCTGGGCCATGCAGCATACCGCAGCCACGGACAACACGAGTGCTAACATCTTTTTCATTCTGAATTCCCCCTTATTTGTTTGAGTGTGAAAATAACATAATTTTCTGTATGCAAAAGTCAAGCATGACTGCTTCAAGTTTATAAATATAAAATAAAGACAGATGAAAGTAATCAGCGCTGTATAACTTAAATACTCGCGCACTGCGCCAGTTCTCTTTTTGCCGGATTTGAAGACTTCAGGTGTTTGCCGATGGCTTCATATATTTGTTTATGCTGAAACGGCTTCATGATATATTCCTGAAAAAGCGACGCATCAAAGTTGTTTAATGCCGGACTCGCGGCAGACATCGCGATAACCGGCACGGAACTCAAATGAGAAATCAGGCGTATTTCCCGGGTTGCGGCATAACCGTCCAACCGCGGCATTTTTATATCCATCAGAATTATATCCGGACAGAATTTTTTGGCCATTTCAATGGCATGTATTCCGTCCACAGCTTCATGAATCGTCAAGTCATGCTTCTTCAACAGAGTTTTCAGCAACAGCCGGTTGTATTCCACATCGTCAACGATCAAAACAGAACCGCGGAAGTTATATGAGCGGGTATCAACATCATCGGTACTGCTGCTGACTGCATTTTCATGAATAAGATGAAGCGGCAATTCCACGGTAAACGTTGAACCCTGTCCGGGGTCGCTGGCAAGCTGTATATTGCCGTCCATCAAGTGCGCCAGTTGCTGGGTAATGGTCAATCCCAATCCGGTTCCGCCATATTTCGCCATATCCTGCCCGTCGCACTGATTGAAGGCCTCAAATATTCGCGCATGCTGGTCAGCGGGAATTCCGACACCGGTGTCTTCAACCATAAAAATGATCTTATTCGAGGATGAAAACGTTTTTACTTTGACAAAACCCTTCTCCGTGAATTTGATGGCATTCCCGATAAGGTTTATTAGAATCTGCCGGATGCGGAGTCCGTCAATCATAATGGGTTCTGAGAGTTCGCCGCTGGTTTCAAACAGCAGATTCAGATTTTTACTCTGGGCTTTCCATTGAAACATGTTGAAAAGTTCGTTGAGAGTATCCGTAATAATTATTTTTTCGCACTTGATGTCCAGTTTGCCGGCGTCGATCCGGGACAAGTCAAGAATGTCGCTTATGAGATTCAGCAGAACATTGCCGGCATTTTTAATGTAGCTTAAATATTTGCGATGCTCCGGGTCGGACAATTCCATCTCCAGAACATCGGAAAAACCGATGATCGCGTTCAACGGAGTTCTTATTTCATGACTCATGTTTGCCAGAAAAACGCTTTTGCTGCGGTTCGCCAGCTCGGCCAGTTCCCGGTGTTTTATGAGTTCATCCTGAAAGCGTTCAAGCAGATCGCTGATTGATACGGTACCCATAAACTTTCCATTGCTCTGGGTTATAACTACCGGATCGTACTGTGTGTTCTGACATCGCCGCATAGCGATGCTGGCCGCCTCGGGAATCGTCGTTGATGCATCTATCGCAAGGAACGGAGAGGTGGCAATTGTATCGGCGTTCTTGCCGGCAAACAATGAAAAACCGAACGGCCCGCCGGTTTTATCGTAAAAATAATTCTTGGTCAGCATGCCTACCGGCCTGGAATGACTGTCAATTATGACCATGTGCGTCAGAGACGGATCTTTGCGGAAATAATTGTCAACCTGCAGGCATAACAGTGTCCTGCTCCTGAACGCTGTAGACGGTTGAGCAAGTCTGCCGATTGTGTTTTCGCTGTTTCCCATAAAAAAATGACTCTCATATTGTTATAGAACATTATTCCAGTCGATAAGGTTAATATTAGATGTCAGCTGCGGCAAAAGCAATGCGTTTAATCTATTACTAACGCATTACTATCATTGCCTTATTCGCGCCTTAAGCTTTACGCGGCACTTTTCATGCGGCTTATGGGAATTATGTGACTTATAGATTTCCACTTTCAGCATTTATACACTGTATGTCCACGCATCCGGCGGGCAGCCCTGTTAAATCATAAAGCCGGTCAGGCGATCACGCCATAGGCGGACAAGCCGACGCGCCCGGGGATATGGAAAAACTTTGGTGTAAACGCTAATGGTGCTTGAAAAAAAGCATAATGAGGAGTAAATTTTTTATTCCATATTTTAATATGAGTCTTTATACTCTATAAGATTGAAAATTTAACATAGATGAATAGGATTGTGGATTGGATTTTTTCGATCCGACTGACAGGCGATATGAATATCGCCGGAAGGAGGAGCGGAAAAATACAACCGCAAGACATTCACCGCAAAGCGGTTGCGATCTTTTGAGTTTGGATTCGCACTCTTCGAGGCTTTCGATACCCCGGTATCGGCAGCCTCTCAGAATACGAACCAATTCTCAAAATCCTCGCAATCTATATAAAATTTTCAACCTCATATAGTATTACCATGCATGGAATTGCATAATCATCATAGAAGGAAGTTTAAAATGGCTAAAGCAGCAGGAAAGAGTTATAAGATCGCGGTTATCCCCGGCGACGGAACCGGGCCGGAAGTCGTCAACGAAGGCTTGAAAGTGCTGGACGCGGCGGCTAAGAAGTTCAACTTCAAAACCACCCGCAAAGTATTCGACTGGGGCGGCGAACGCTATTTGAAGACCAATAACGTGCTGCCCGATGACGCGGTGGAAACCCTGAAGAAATACGACGCCGTATTCCTGGGCGCCATCGGCCATCCGGACGTAAAACCAGGCATCCTGGAAAAAGGCATTCTGCTGAAACTGCGCTTCGACCTGGACCAGTACATCAATCTGCGCCCGGTCAAACTTTATCCCGGAGTTGAAACTCCGCTGGCGGGCAAGACCCCGGCAGATATTGACTATGTCGTCGTGCGTGAAAACGTCGGCGGACTCTACACCGGCATCGGCGGCTTCACCATGAAGGGAACAGCCAACGAAACCGCAGTGCAGGCGATGGTTTACACCAGATTGCAGGTTGAACGCTGCATCCGTTACTCTTTCGACCTGGCCATGAAACGCCACAGCAAAGCCAATCCCTGGAAAGGCCTGTCTGAAAAAGATATCGCCGCCGGCAAAATCGCGAAACTCACCCTTTGCGGCAAAACCAACGTATTGACCTACGTTTTCGACCTGTGGGATCGCGTTTTCCACGAAGTAGCCGTAGAATATCCGGCGGTAAAGCTGGATTACTGCCACGTTGACGCCACCTGTATGTGGATGGTCAAGAATCCGGAATGGTTCGATGTCATCGTCACCGAAAATATGTTCGGCGACATCATCACCGACCTGGGCGCCATGACGCAGGGCGGCATGGGCATCGCCTCCGGCGGCAACATCAATCCTGAAGGCGTCAGCATGTTTGAACCCATCGGCGGCTCCGCCCCGAAATATACCGGACTCAACGTCATCAATCCGCTGGCGGCAATCGGCGCGGCCGGCATGATGCTCGATTTCCTCGGCGAACGCAAAGCCGCGGCCGCGATCGAGAAAAGCATTATGTATGTAACCGGCAAAAAGCTCAAATCAATGGCTGCCGGCAAAATGGGCTATTCCACAACACAGGTCGGCGATCTGGTTGTAGAAAACCTGTAATTCGGCCCCCGAAGGGAAGTCAGGAGTCAGAATGGTAACCGGAAATTCGGAAAACAGGGTAACTGGTTGCCATAGCTTCGGTGCCGGACATACGGGAAAGAACGGTTGCGAAACTGTTCATTTTAACCCCAGTAAAACGAAAATGAAGACACTGATATGCCTATGACAAGGGCACAAAAGAAGAAAAATGATCAAGATCACTGCCGGTCCGCCGGCAGTGATTATTTCTTTTACCGCGGACTCAACGGCTGCAACGGACTTATCCGCATCGCTGGAGCCTGGCCTGAAATGAAGCGGTTCCTGTACTCCCCCGACAGTTTTCTGGATAAGGGGATAATCCTCAAAGATTCCAGAACTACCAAAGCCGGAATTGTTGAAATCGACAACCGCAAGTATTTCCTGAAGCGTTATAATAATAAAGGCCTGATTTATACGCTGAAATATTTTTTCCGCCATTCGCGTCCATTTAAAGTGTTGTCTGTAACGCAGGGCATTCGCAAACTCGGGATCCCCTGCCCTGAAGTAATCGCCGCACTTTCGCGGCGGCGACTGGGAATACTGCAAGCCTCTTATCTGCTTACGGAAAACCTTGAAAACATTATTCCGCCTGAAGATTACATCCGGGAGAGCATTGAACATCCGGATATTTATACAAAATTTCAATCCCATATCTGCGCGTATCTGAAAAAACTGCACGATGCGGGCATCCGCCACGGGGATTTGAAGTTAAGCAATATTTATTGCAGAAAAGACCCCGACGGACTGGAGTTCGGGTTATTTGATTTCGACGGAACAGATTTTTTCAACAGGCCGTTAAGTCAGAACATGCGGGTTAAGGAATACGCCCGGCTTATTTCCTCCTGGATAATAATATCCGGCAATATCAACGTGCCGGTCGATCGTGAAAAAATCATCCGCGGATTCAACAGGAAATATTGCGAATGCAGCGGCATTGAAATGGATACCGCCAGGCTGAATAAGCTGATAGACTATTATCTGAACCGCAAGAGGAAGCATTGAAATGAAGGCAGATGAAAAATGGCTGTTGTGGCTGGATATCAACCGCGACCCGTATATGAATATGAGCATCGATGAACTGCTGCTGCTGCGCATTGCCGGATTTGGAACTCCGGTGGTACGCATTTACGGCTGGGACAGGAAGTCGGCGTCAATCGGTTATGTGCAGGATTATGAAGCCGCCCCGCAGGATGGTTATGCCATTGTCCGCAGAATGACCGGCGGCGGCGTGGTGTTTCACGATAAAGACCTCACCTATACGGTGGTTGTCCCCGGCGGCCATCCGGTATGCGAACTTGACCGGATGGAAAGTTACCATATTTTCCACCGTGCGGTAAAAACCGCGCTGGCCGGCTTCGGCCTGGAAGCGGAGTTGTCCGCGGCGGAATGCGGCGCGGTGGACCGGGCAACCATGCAGTGTTTCGTGACTCCCACCCGCTATGATGTATTATGCGGCGGGAAAAAATATGCTGGCGCTGCCCAGCGGCGCACCCGCGACGGAATATTGCATCAGGGCAGCATTGATTTGAAGGCATCCGGCGGCGATTCCGCAATTTTGACGGAAAAACTTGTCAAGGCATTGGAAAAACAATTTGAAATCGGGTTTATAGAGTTTAATGTTTCCAAAGAGTTTTTGCGCGATGCGGAAATTCTGTCCGGAATAAAGTATTCCACTGAACAATGGAACAGATTTAAAAAGATACCGTCCGAATAATGGCTGAAGATATAGAAAAATTTAAATATAAAATAGGTTATGATTTCAACAATAAAGCATTGCTGAAGGAAGCTCTGACGCATCGCTCTTTCACTGTTGAAAATAATCTGGCATACGATAACCAGCGGCTGGAATTTCTGGGTGACGCCGTTCTCCAGATTCTTCTGTCCGAGTTTCTTTATTTGCGCTATCCGGAAGAGGATGAAGGGGCAATGACTAAAATGCGTTCGGCGATGGTTCAGCAGGAAGCGCTGGCCAAACTCGCCCGCAAACTGGAACTGGGCAGATTCATGTACGCAGGGAAAGGCGAAATCGAGTCAGGCGGCGACGACCGGGATTCGACGCTTTCCGACTTGTTCGAGGCGTTTATCGGGGCGTATTATCTTGACGCCGGATTCGACAAAGTGCGGAATTTCGTCAATAATTTAATGAGTGAATCGTTTCCTGAACCTGACAAGCTGCTGCCTGGACTGAACCCCAAAGGCTCCCTGCAGGAGTACACCCAGAAAAGATGGGGTATCACGCCGGAATATGAAGTAATCAGCGTAACCGGACCTGACCATAACCCGTCGTATCTGGTGGGTGTTGCGGTCAACGGCAAAATCAAAGCCGAAGGTTCGGCATCCAACCGTAAACAGGCGGAAAGTCAGGCCGCCAGAAGTGCGCTGATTCAGCTTGCGGAATCAGACAGTTCGCTAAGCGGAATGTTTTAAGAAAGTTGTCCAGGGAGGAGTCAGACATGGAAAGCAGGAAGGCTGGAGCCATAAAAAATGAAAGCGAAGAATAAAACAGAAACCAGAATTCTGATTTTGTCTTTTCAGGAGAGCAGATCATCATGAAATACAGTTTAAGTTTCCCGGGCAGGATTATTTTCGGAGCTGGAACAGTTGATGATCTTCCCGGCCTGATTCCGGCTGATTCCAGAATACTGCTCGTCACCGGAAACCATGCAGGCAAAGACGGTCTGCTGGGCTTCATGCAGCATCTCCTGATCGGATTTGAAACTACTTCCATCTGCGGCATCGAGGCGGAACCGCCATTATCCGAAGTGGACAAACTTATTCAGGCAGGCCGTTACAGCAGTTCCACGGCAATTGTCGCGGTCGGCGGCGGCAGCGTGATTGACGCGGCCAAAACTGCCGCGGCGCTGATTCCGCTGGAAGGGTTGACTGCCGATTACTTTTATGACAGACTCCAAATTCCAGGCAAGGGACTGTTCTTTGCGGCATTGCCGACTACTGCCGGCACCGGCGCGGAAATCACGCCCAACGCCGTGCTGACAGATACGGAAAATTCCATCAAAAAATCAATCCGCCATCAAAGCATGTTCGCCGATGTTGCAATTATTGATCCGGAACTGACTTTTTCCTGTCCCCCTGCCCTTACGGCGGCCAGCGGACTGGACGCGTTTACTCAGGCGGTCGAATCATATATCGCCAAAGGCGCCAATACTGTCACCCGGCTACTTGCAGGCAAAGCCGCGTCACTGATTATGGCAAACATCGTGCAGGCCTGCAACTCGCCGCTTGACGCCGCCGCCCGCTCCGCCATGGCGGAAGGCAGCATGCTCGGCGCCATGGCTTTTTCACAGAGCGGACTGGGAGCTGTCCATGGACTCGGTCATCCCATCGGAGCAAAACTGAAAATACCGCACGGCCTGTGCTGCGCCGTGCTGTTGATTCCTGTACTCAAAGCCAATCGCCCGTCATGCAGACCGCACCTGAAAGAACTTGCGCAATCATGCGGCTTCGATTCAGCAGACAACTTCATTGCCGGAATCACCGCCATTCAGAAGGAACTGAATATTCCTGACACATTCAAAAAATTCGGTCTGGACGAAAAGCATTTTAATTTCATCCTGGAAAACTGCCGTTCCGGCAGTATGCAGAAGAACCCGCGTAAATTCAGCGATCCGGAATTACTGGAAATATTGAAAGGTTTGTGCTGATGAGCGATTTATCCTCTAAATTTATTATGGTGCTGGGTCCTAATCCGGCCTGGCAGAAAACGCTTTTTTTCAAAGAACTGATTATCGGGGAAGTGAATCGCGCCTATGACATGAACAGCTTCCCGTCCGGCAAAGGGATCAATTTCAGCCGGGCATCATCAGTATGGGGCAAAAACCGCACAATGCTGCTACAGTTTACCGGCGGCAGCGCCGGCAGGCTGATTTGCGACGGCCTGGACGCCGAGGGCATCCGTCATTCGACGGTGGCGGTGGATCACCTCACCCGCACCTGCACAACCTGTCTCTGCCAGGCAACCGGGGAAATGACCGAACTGATTGAACCGTCGCATACCGTTGACGATGCGTCTATCGGCAAAATGCTGGATTTCATGCAGGCGCACATTAAGAACTGTCTTGGCATCGCGCTCTGCGGAACGCTGCCGGGAAAAACCGACATAAAACTTTATATCGAAGCCGCGACGCTGGCGGAGAGTTACGGCATTCCGCTGCTCATCGACTCCTGGCAGAATATTAAACCAGTGCTGGAAATCGCCGAAAATGCCATCCTGAAAATCAATCTGACTGAACTGCGCCAGATCACCGGGGAAAAAACTCCGCGCGAAGCAACAATGGCTGCGCTTAACGATTTTCATCTGAAAGCGGTTGCCATCACCGACGGCCCCGGCAATGCCTATATCGCATCTGCAAACGGGTTTCATGTATATCAGCTTAAAAAACTTGATCGCGTGGTGAATCCGCTCGGTTCCGGCGATACCGTTGCCGCAGTGCTTTTCAGTGAATACTTGAACGAAACGCCTATCGAAGAAGCGTTTGCCGCCGGGCTGGCTGCCGCCTCCGCCAATTGTCTGACGCCGCTCTGCGGACATTTTGACGTTCAAACCGCGCGTGAAATACGCAGGGGAATTACCATAGCGTAAAAGTTTAAATCTTTATCAACACAACAATAAATTTATAAAGGCATTTTTCATGGAAAATCAAACTAACAATACACCGCCGCCCAATACCTCGCCGCAAATGGAAAATTGTCCGCTGAGGCAATGTCCGGCCGCCAGAAAAAGCTGGAGAAGCTATATCGGCTGCTTCGGAATCTTCTTCGGAGCATGCGCAGTTTTCATGGTTTGTTTTTCAGTTGTCGCCCTCCTGGCCTTCAACGGCATTTCGCGTTTTATGGAAAACAGCGAAGATGAAGAAGTCTCTCCGAATTCACTGTCCGCTTATGAAAAGGATTTTATTGCCGGCAGCCATTCCTCGAATAACGTCATCCTGGTAGTTCCGGTATCCGGCGTTATTTATTCAGGACTGGAAGATTCTCCGTTCGGCGGCGCTGAAGGCGCTGCCGCCAACCGCATCTGCGGACAACTGCGCCTTGCCGCCAAAGACAGCGATATCAAAGCCGTAATCGTCAGGATAGATTCTCCCGGAGGAGAAGTCGTGGCTTCGGATATGATTTACCAGGCCGTCAAAAATGTCCGCGCCCAGGGGAAACCGGTGGTTGCACTGATGGAATCGGTCGCCGCCAGCGGCGGATATTACGTTGCGGTCGGCTGCGACCGCATCATCGCCCACCCGATGACGACCACCGGCAGCATCGGCGTGATTGTTCAGACCTACAAATATTATAATCTGTTCCAGAAAATCGGACTCGAAAGCGAACCCTACACCTCCGGCCCGATGAAAGACCTGCTGAGCGGCACCCGCCCGACGTCACCCGAAGAAAAACAGATTATCCAGGAGCACGTCAACAAAGTTTACGATCATTTCGTCAACGTCTGCGCCGAAGGCCGGCCCGGCCTGACCGCAAAACAGATTAAAGGCACTAAAATCGGCGACGGCCGTATTTTCCTGGGCACGGAAGCCAAAGCACTGGGCATGGTTGACCAGCTTGGATATTTCTCCGACGCCGAAAAGAAAATCGCTTCAATGGCCGGCATTGCCGCCGACTACAAAGTAATATCCCTGCGCAAGAAATTTTCGCTGTTCAACCTGTTTAAAGGCCAGGCGGCAGCCAGCAGCATCAACGTAAAACTGCCCGGGGACTCAGCTATCTCCGGTAAACTGGAACAGGGTAAATTCTACATGCTGCCGGCGAACAGGTAGATTTTGGTCGTAGAGCCGGAATATTGTTATTTTCCGTTATTGGAACGGCGTCTGATTTGTGATATATTTATTTTTAAAGATTGTTAACGTCTCTAATAATTTATAAGCTATCAAGTTATATGTTAATTAAACAAAAATTAGTCTTCGCACTGAGCGTGCTGCTGATTGCCGGCTTTACAACAACCAGCCTTATCAGCTATTATGTTTCACGCGGTTCACTGCACAAGCAGATAATTACGAACGATCTGCCGTTAACCAGCGACAATATCTATTCCGAAATCCAGCGCGATCTGCTCCGTCCGGTACTGATTTCATCAATGATGTCCAATGACACTTTCCTGCGCAACTGGATATTGAACGGGGAAAAAGATGTAAGTCAAATCACTCAATACCTGAGCTGGATTAAAGTCCACTACAATACCTTTACCAGTTTTTTTATATCTGAAAAAACCAGGATTTATTACCATGCCGGAGGCATATTAAAAACCGTTAAAGAGGGTGAACCCAGAGATATATGGTATTTCAGAGTGCGCCAGATGAAACAGCCGTATGAGATCAATGTTGACGTCGATATGGCCCATAAAGATACTTTGACCATTTTCATTAATCACAGAGTCCTTGATTTTAACGGTGAATTTATCGGGACGGCAGGCGTCGGACTGAATATTGATGCGGTTAAAGCCCTCATCGAGAGTTATCATCATAAATATAAACGCACCATCTACTTCGTTTCGCCGTCTGGTGAAATCGTGCTGTACAGCGCCTCATACAAAGATCATGCTGCAAATATCAAAAATGCCCCCGGCATTGCTTCAGTCGCGGATAACGTGTTATCCGGAAAAAGTAATAAACTGGAATATGAAACAGACGGCAAAACAATCTTCCTGAACACCCGTTATATCCCGGAATTGAACTGGTTTCTGGTGGTTGAACAATCCAGCGACACTTCAACTGGAAATATCTTCAGCACCCTGGTTCTTAATTTAGTTCTTTGCGGATTTATCACCATCATCATATTATTAATCACTATATTTGCCATAAACAAATATCAGGACAGGCTGGAAAAGATGATGCAGTCAGACATGGAACTGAAACTAATAAATCAGGAGCAGGAGCAGGAAATTGCGAACCAGAATCTTGACCTGCTTGACAAAAATACTAAACTGACGCTGTTGAATTCATCGAAAGACAAACTGTTCTCCATTATCGCCCATGATCTGCGCGGACCGGTTGGCAATATATCGCAATTGCTTAACATGCTGGCGGAGTCTTATGCAGCCGGCGATAAAGAGAAAATGGCTGAGATATTTGCAAATTTGCGCGGAATGTCCAATACGACATTCAACCTTCTGGAAAATCTTTTTGAATGGGCCAAAAACCAGATATCCGACGTTATTTACAGCCCGGAAGAACTGAATGTGAATCAATTACTGCAGGAATGCCTGCCCGTCCACCAGATAGACGCAAAAGCAAAAAATATTACGCTTACTGTAAGCTGCGGCAATACGCTGAAAGTTTTTGCAGATGCTAATATGCTTAAGACTGTTATCAGGAATTTAGTCTCAAACGCCATCAAATTCACTCCGCAGAATGGATATATATATATTAAGGCGGAACTGTCAAACAACAATAAAATTTTAATTTCCATCCACGACTCCGGAGTCGGCATAGAAAAAAGCAGGATCCCGGTACTGTTCGATTTCACCCGGAATAAAAGCACCTACGGCACCAATGGCGAAAAGGGCACAGGTCTGGGACTTGCGCTCTGCCGGGAACTGATCGGCCTGAATAAAGGCGAAATCCATGCGGAGAGCGAACCGGGGAAAGGCAGCTCTTTTTCATTCACACTTCAAAATGCCGGCAGCAGCCGGAATTCAGAACAGACATAAATCTGGCAAATGCATGGAAGTCAGGCGTCATAATAAAGACTGAAAACAAATAGAAGTTCAGATTAAAGATAAAGGGTTTTAGCTCCAGTGGAGCGGCATATTAATAGCGCAAAGGCGAAAATACAGGAATATACATGGACAGAATTGAGAATACCGCTTATGAACCGGCAGGCAAACTGCTGCTGGAAATAAGTTTTGACGGCACAGATTACAGCGGCTGGCAGTATCAGCCGCATTGCATCAGCGTTCAGGAAGTATTGCAGACCCGTCTGACTAAGCTTTTTGCGGGATTGCCGGTGACTCTGGTCGGCAGCAGCCGGACTGACGCCGGAGTACACGCCTGCGGCAGCGCCGCATCGTTTGCAATCCCCGGACGCCCGTATATTCCGGTTGCGCAATTGCAAAAAGCGCTCAACCGCCTGCTGCCGCTGGCAATCAGGATCCGCAATATTACGGAAGTGCCGCTGGCGTTCAGCGCCCGTTTTGACGCTAAAGGCAAGGCTTATACCTATGTGTTGAATACCGGCGAGGAACATCCGTTTACCGGCAGATATTCGTGGCATCTCCGCCGGCATATTGATATAGAAAAAATCAAACAGGCGGCGCCGCATCTCGTCGGCACCCATGATTTTTCTTCATTTGTGGTGGAGCGCTCAAAAATTGATGATGCGGTCAGAACCATCTACCGGATTGATGTGCAGGAGTTCGGCCAGTATCACTGTCTTACCTTTGTCGGCAACGGCTTCCTTTACAAGATGATCCGCTGCCTGACCGGCGCGCTGGAAGCGGTCGGCGCCGGCAAAATCCAACCTGATGACATCAAAACAATTCTGGAAGCGAAACAGCGGATCGAAGCACCGGAAACCGCTCCGCCGCACGGCTTGTTCCTGATGAAAGTATTTTATGACGAGGAAATGATGCATCAATACCGCTTGAAGCAGCTGCCTTTTTATCAGGGCGTCATCAATCCGTAAATCTACTTTCCGGGAATCGGCGGCGGCACGCAGCCGAAGAGATTTATCAGTTCAGGAATCGCGCCGGCTTTATCCCATGACGCCATACCCTGCTTCCACAACAAAGTTTCTCTGTTGATTTCGCTGCCGGTGATCTTTTCCTGAAGTTGCGCCATATTGAACGGACCGGCCTGCAAACCGGCAATCACCGCAAAATATTGCGACTGTCCGGGAACCGGCGGCGGCGTTGCGCCGGTGGCGGCATTCTGCTGCTGGATGAGCGAATTGGATATTCCGCCGGCCATTTGCGTTCCCAGCATCATCCCCATGAGATTGCCGGCTTCGCCTTGATTATTCGCTGCTTCGCGCAGCGCGTTGGCCGCCTGATACTGGGAATAATTGTTCAGGTTGCCGATTGCGCCCATGGATGCTCTTTCGTCCATGGCTTTCTGCACTTCATCCGGCAGAGAAATATTTTCCAGCGTAAAACTTAAAAGTTCGAGGCCTAATCTGGTAAAGTCCAGAGCCAGTTTGGCGTGCATGGTATTGCTGATGTCATCGTATTTTGACGCCAGATCAAGCGCCGCTATTTTCAGTTCTCCGAGACAGTCGGAAAAAGAGGAAATCACCTTGACTCTGATTTGTTCTTCAATGCTGTCGGCGGCAAATTCAGACTGGGCGCCGACAAAACGGGAAATCATTTCCTCCCTGATACCTACTTTGTATGAGTAGTTGCCTCTGGCGCGGAGCCGCACCATGCCAAAATCCTGATCGCGCAGCATCACCGGATTGGGCGTACCCCATTTGCGGTCAAGCTGCTCGGTGGTTTTTACAAAATATACTTCGGCCTTGAACGGAGAGGTGAAGCCATACGGCAGACTCAGCAGCGTGGTCAGGAACGGCATGTTCTGAGTGCTTAAGGTATAAGTGCCCGGATCAAAGCCGTCGGCAATTTTGCCTTCATTGACAAATACCGCTTTCTGTCCCGGCCTGACAATCAGCTTGGCGCCCATTTTTATTTCGTTATCATGACGGTTGAAACGGTGAACCAGTATTCCAGGCTCCTGCTCCGGCCACTCAATAACGTCTATCAACTGATTTTTAATCATGTTTAACAGGCCCATAACAACCTCCTATTTTAATCATTGCATCTGTATTTATGAACTATTGTCCGCAACACTTTTTATATTTCTTGCCGCTGCCGCACGGGCAGTCATCATTTCTGCCGACTTTGGCGATCTGACGCCGGAAAGTGATTTGAATCTGAGGTTCATTCTCCTCTTTTTCCTGCGGCCTGCCGTCGACCTGAGCTTCTCTTTCATCAAACTGGCCAAACGTTTCATGAACGAAAGTCTGGGGCAGAGATGCAATCATACGCTCGAATTCGGCCAGACTGCCCAACGTGGCTTTGAACAGATTATTTACCGCTTCCGCATGAATCTGCTTCATCAGCACCTGGAAGACTTTGAACGCTTCGTTTTTGTACTCCACCAGCGGGTCTTTTTGAGCATACTGCCTGAGACTGATGCTGGATCGGAGATTATCCATCGCGTAAAGGTTTTCCTGCCATAACCGGTCGATTGATTCGAGAATGGTATGCCGCTGCATCCATATTCTTTCATCTTCCGAATAACGCGCGTTCTTTTCAAGATAGGCTTTTTCAACCTTCTCAATGATCTTTAAAATCAGGTCGTCGTGCGAACTGTCCGTCACCCCGTGAAACTCTTCTCTGGAAAAGCCGATGGGGAACTTCAGGTTCAGCCAGGCCAGCAGGTGTTCCCAGTTAAAAGTCTTGTCTTCCTCGCCGTTGACTTCACGCGGCAGCGCCGACTCCTCAACAATATCCGCGATGCCGCTTTCAATCAGCGAAAACAGCAGATCGTGCGGATCTTTGGAAAGCAGCGCTTCCTTTCTGATGCCGTAAACAATTTCACGCTGCTTATTCATGACGTCGTCATATTCAAGCGTCCGTTTACGGATGGAAAAGTGATGCTGCTCCACCCGTTTCTGGGCGGTTTCGATAGATTTATTCAACCATGAATGCTGAAGTTCTTCGCCTTCTTCGATGCCGAATTTGTCGAATATCTTTACAATCCGGTCTGAACCGAAAAGCCGCATCAGATTGTCTTCCAGCGACACATAGAATTTTGACGAGCCCGGATCGCCCTGGCGGGAACAGCGTCCGCGAAGCTGGCGGTCAATGCGCCTGGAGTCGTGCCTGGCGCTGCCGATAACATGCAATCCGCCGAGTCCGACGACTTCAGGGCCGAGTTTAATGTCGGTACCGCGGCCGGCCATATTGGTGGCAACGGTCACCGCCCCCGCCTGCCCTGCCCTGGCGACGATTTCAGCTTCGTGCTGGTGATTTTTCGCATTCAGCACATTGTGCGGAATATTGCGCCGCTTCAGCAGGCGGCTCAAAACTTCCGAGTCGTCAACTGAAACTGTCCCCAGGAGAACGGGCTGGCCTTTTTCGTGCCTTGCGGTCACTTCATCAATGATCGCATTGTATTTTTCGCGCTTGGTCTTGAATATCGAGTCATTGTCGTCAAGCCGCCGGCATGGACGGTTGGTTGGTATTACGATTACGTCCAGCTTGTAAATCTGATGAAATTCATTCGCTTCGGTTTCGGCGGTGCCGGTCATCCCGGACAGCTTCTTGTACAAACGGAAATAGTTCTGAATGGTGATTGTCGCCATGGTCTGGGTTTCGTCTTCAATCGTGACGTTTTCCTTGGCTTCAAGCGCCTGATGCAGTCCGTCGCTGAAACGGCGTCCCGGCATCAAACGTCCGGTATGCTCGTCAACGATGAGGATTTTACCTTCCTGAATGACATAATGCACATCTTTTTCAAACAGGCAGTGAGCCTTTAACAATTGAGAAAGGTCATGCAGCCGTTCGCTCTTCTGCATAAAATCATCCTGGAACTTCTGCTTTTTCTCCGCTTTCTCAATCTCGCTTAGCGTCGCATCATTTTCGATGTTGTGCAGTTCATTCAGCAAATCCGGCATAGTAAAAGCTTCAGGATCGTCCGGCGAAATGGCAGTGCGCCCTTTTTCAGTCAAATCAGCTTCGTTGCTTTTTTCGTCGATCGTGAAAAACAATTCCGATTGAACTTCCTGCAGCAGGCCGCGATTATTATCGCTGCGGACCCGCATTTCCAGTTTTTCCATCTCTTTAAGTATGGCGCCGTCTTCGAAAACATGCATCAACTGCTTGTGCGTCGGCATACCGAACTTCACCTGCAGCAGCTTAATCATTGCGGCGTCGCGATCTTCATCCGACAGATTCTCTTTAGCCAGAGCTTCCCTGGCGTCTCTTACCATTCTGGAGCAGAGCATATTCTGCCTGGAATATAAATCCGCAACCAGCGGCTTCAGCGAGTCAAACTGATGAGTGGAGGTGCCGACCGGGCCGGTAATAATCAGCGGGGTTCTGGCTTCATCAATAAGAATACTGTCAATTTCGTCAACAATCGCATAATAATGGTCGCGCTGAACCAGATGTTCCGGCTCCGCCGCCATCCCCATGTCGCGCAGATAGTCGAATCCGAATTCGCTGTTGGTGCCGTAAGTAATATCGTAAGTATACTGCTCCCTTCTGACCGGCGGCGGCTGCATATTCTGCAGGCAGCCGATAGTCAATCCCAGGTAACGGTAAATTGTCCCCATCCATTCGGCGTCGCGTCTGGCCAGAAAGTCGTTAACAGTGACCAGCTGGCAGTTTCTGCCGGAGAGGGCATTAAGATACAGCGGCATGGTGGCGACCAGGGTTTTGCCTTCGCCGGTGGCCATTTCCGCAATGTTGCCGCGATGCAGGGCGATTGCGCCAAGAATCTGGACATCGAACGGCACCATGTCCCAGACCATTTTCTGGTCGCAGACAGTGATTTCAACGCCAACCATCCGGCGGCAGGCATTTTTAACCACGGCAAAAGCTTCGCACATGATATCATCAAGCGTTTCGCCCTGAGCCAGCCGCTGTTTGAATTCCGGCGTTTTATTTTTCAATTCATCTTCAGAGAGTTTCTGATAAGATAATTCCAGCTCGTTGATCCTTCTGACCAGCGGCATCATTCTTTTCAGATCCCGGAGAGATTTAGTTCCAAATATTTTCTTTAAAATTGAAGTCAGCATGAGTATTCCTGATATAGTTTTTACCGGAAGTTTCCGGCATTATTTTGAGCCGGGACGTTCAATCGGAACTCCGGCTTTACACAGCGGACAGTTGTCCGGCTCATAAGTTTCCAGTTCAAGTTCCAGCAGGCATTGATGCGGAATATCAAATTTAGCCTGGCCGCAACTGCGGTCAACCAGCACGCCGACGCCGACAACATCCCCGCCGAAAGCGCGGACCAGATCAATGGTCTCCTGAACTCTGCCGCCGCGGGTGACCACATCCTCCGCCACCAGGATTTTTTCGCCGGGTTTGATCTCAAAACCGCGTTTAAGCACCAGCTTGCCGTCTTCCTTGTCAGCAAAAATAGCTTTTACGCCAAGCGCTCTGGCAACTTCCTGTCCGACGATAAGTCCGCCGACTGCCGGAGAAATCACCGTATCTACTTTCAGAGCTTTGAATTTATCAGCCAGCGCCCGGCATACTTTTTCCGCGATGTCCGGATACTGCAACAGCAGCGCGGCCTGAAAAAAGCGGTTGCTGTGAAGTCCGCTGCGAAGTTTGAAATGCCCTTCAAGGAGAGCTTGAGAATCTTGAAATATCTTGATCAATTCTTCTTTCTTCATAATAAGTATCTCACTTCATAAATGTTATCTGGTTAATGAAAATTGGCAAATTATCTGAATGTATCCGGGGATGCAGGCTCCACCCATAGATGAAAGTCCACTTTATTTCCTCCCAGATTGAGCGTGATCATGGTGTTCAGTCTGGTCAGCAGCAGCGCATAGGGAATCTTGACTTCACCGTTGGCAACATTCACGGAAACATTGCAGTCGCCCAGAATGTCCTCCGCATTGCGTATCGCAATGATCAGCAGCAGCATCCGGTTCAGCTTGTCCCGCAGATCATCGTCAAGTTCGTAGGTGCTGTGGCATTTGACGCAAACCGCCTGAAAATCAGGTCTGGCGACATCTGCAAGATTGAATTTAATGATTCCGTCACAGCTTTTGTCCAGACAATGAAAATCTATCTGGGCTTTTGCCCCGAGGTTATCCTTTTTCGAAACCGCCATTAGTTGCCCCACATGTATTATTTATTATTGTTAGATCTGAAAAACAATGTAAACCCGGTAATATAGAATGACTTTGACGTTTTTTAAAGTCTTGCAAAATATTAATCCCGGTCTTTTTGCCGGACTGGGAGAATATTACCGCGACTGGTCTGACGCAGTTGTTATGGAGGACAGCCTGATATAAGCTGTTTTAAGTTGGAAAAAATAGCAATATTTTCGCCATTTCCGGCAAACAGTTCCTGCCCTTTACCGGAAGCAGCAGTGGTGACGGGGGTCGCCGAATGGCCGCCGGTGGTCCATTTCACCCCGCAATGCAGATCGCGAATCTTGAATGCCAGAGAAAGAAAAGCTTTATACTTGTCCTTGGAGTCGCCAAGCCAGACCGCTTTTAAATCAGCCAGTTCAGACGCGGAGAAAACATCGTATCCCAGACTGCCCTTTACCAGATCAAAAGCCGGTTCAAAATTATTTTCAGTATTCTTTATTTTCTTTAAATCTTCCAGAATGGAACCATAACTGGCCTTCTGTTTGAGAATGACCGCCTTTTGAGCCTGCATATCGTCAGCCAGCGTCAGTCCGCCGGTTTCATGGTCGGCGGTAACCACAATCAATGTGTCGTCCGGATGTTTCTGCTGAAATTCCATTCCGGTTTTTACGGCATTGTCAAAGGCGAAAAGTTCCTGAATCATGGCGCCGGCGTCATTTCCGTGAGAGGCATGATCAATCCTGCCGCCTTCGACCATAACGAAAAATCCCTGTGGATTGTCCAGAACTTCCGACGCTTTAAGGGTGTATTCCGCCAGCGTCGGAATATCCGGATTTTTCGTATCTATTACCCAGTAAACCGGGGTTTGCACATAACATTTTGCCTGGGTTGCCGCCCGAAGCCCGGATTTTCCGTCAAGTATCGAATAGCCTGCGGCTTTCAGCTTTCCGGCAAAATCCGCTTCTGACGGACTGGTTTTGTCCAGGTACAATTTGCCGCCGCCGAAAAAATCAAATCCGCTGGCTGCCATATCGCCGACAATATCTTTAAATTGCCCGCGCGCATTTACATGCGCATAAAATGCGGCGGGAGTGGCGTCATTAAGCGCTGAAGTTGAAATAATTCCAACTTTCATGCCTTTCTGTTTAGCCATAACTGCAACACTGGTCGCGCTGTTCCCCGCCGGATCCAGTCCAAGTTTGCTGTTGGTGGTCTTTACTCCGCAGGCAATCGCAGTGCCTGCCGCGGCGGAATCAGTTATCTGCTTTTCAGAATTAAGCGTGATCGACTTTGCCTGAACCGGCAGACGGGTCATAAACAGCCGGGCACCCGGATGTCCGTTCTGAAACGCCTGTTCTGCCAGTATTTTATGATTGTCTCCCATGCCGTCGCCAATAAACAGGAATACATATTTGACGGAGCTTTTATTGACGGAAGCAGTTGCATCCTGAGCGGATTTTACTTCATATGCGCCGGCAAAAACCGTCAATATCATTATAAAGGCAAATTTTACGGATACATTGTTCATTGCACAATAAGACCCTGCTTAAAAATTATAATATCAAAATTAAAGTATCATCTAAATCAACAATTAGTAGAGATAAAAGTAAAACTTTTAAAAAAAATAATAACTGGAAGTTGTTAAAAACGCATAATTTTTTGAATGTGCATTAGCAATTTCACAGTTTTGAAATATTTTTCAATTCAATGCAATTGGTTTTAAATAATAATAAATTAATATAGAGTTTAATGATGTTTCATCAAAGAAATATAGTGACAGCCGTTGAATTGGGCACATCTAAAATCTGTGTTCTGGTCGGTGAAGCGCTTCCAGAAGGCGGTATTTCAGTAATCGGACGCGGGGAGGCATCTTCCGAAAATGCGATTTGCAAGGGCGAAATTTCTGATATGTCCGCCGCTCTGGATATCCTTATGCGGGTCATTGACGAGGCCGATGAGTCATCCGGACGGCAGGTCAACAGCAGCAGCCTGATCGCCGTTGCCGTAACTGGAGCCAGCATCAACTCCTATCAGGGGATCGGCACTGTATTCGTCAAATCTGACAATCACCGGGTCTCCGATGATGACATTGATGAAGCACTGCAGAATGCCCAGGTGAAACCGCTGCCGTTCGACCAGACGATCATCAATACATTTGATTCCTACTTTATGCTTGACGGCTGCCGCCGCGTGCGCAATCCGTCCGACCAGGTGGCGGATAAATTTGAAGCGTTTATTCATGTTATCCACGGTGATACCAACAGAGTGGAGAACTTTAAATCAATTCTCCGCGACGCCGGTTTTGATGAAGAAATCATTCCGGCATTCAGCGGGATTGCGTCCGCTTACGGGATTTTGACCGAAGAGGAAAAAGAAAACGGCGTGCTGCTGGTGGATATGGGCGCTGGCACCACTGAATTCATTGTCATTTATAATATGGGAGTGCTGTACAGCGGAGTGCTGCCGGTTGGATTCGATCATGTCGCCAACGATCTTTCCATCGGCCTGGATCTGCATATCACCACCTGCCGCAAGATGCTGAAAGACGGCTCGATCATGCAGCATATCCATGACCGCAAAGGGTTCGTCGAATCGAAAACCGTCAACGGCAACGTCCGCAAAGTTCCGCTCAGTTCAATTGAAAAAATCATTGATCTGCGTCTCCGGGAGATTTTTCAGATTATTTATCGCAAAATCAAAGATCATGGCATTATTAATAATCTCGGCTCCGGCGGCGTACTCTCCGGCGGCGCGGCGCTTTTCCCGCGGACCTCGGAAGTTTTTAAGGAAGTTTTTGAATTCCCGGTGAGGATAGGCCAGCCGTTCGATGCCAGCGGCGCGGTAACCGGGATTGAGAATCCGCGTTACAGCACCATCTGGGGCGTACTCAAATTCGGCGAAGAACTCAGCCGGGTACTCACCACAAAAGAAAAACGCGGCGTTTTCAGCAGAATGTTGATTAATCCTATCGATAATGTCGCCGGACGATTCTGGCAGGGCGTCAGCAACTTGAAAAACTCAATAAAGTTCTAGGCAATATGACAGCAGAAAAGACAAAACCAGTTAAAGTTACAGTTGTCGGCATCGGCAATTCCGGAGTAAAAATCATCAACCGGCTGGCGGCTTTAAAAGAATCCGTATGGCTGAATCTGATTGCGATAGACACCGACGCTGAAGCAATTGAAAAATGCGGCATCCCTAATAAGATTGTTGCAGATATGCAATGGCGCAACGGCATCGGCTGCGGCGGGGACGTCATTAAAGGACAGCGGTCGCTTGGACGTGAACGCCCCAGGATCAATGAACTGCTGGAAGATACCACACTGCTGATCGTTACCGGCGGACTTGGCGGCGGTACCGCCACCGGCGGCGCTCCGATTTTTGCCAGTGTCGCGAAAAGCCGGAAAATCCATACGATATTTATCATGACCACGCCTTTTACACTTGAAGGGCACAGCAAACGGCGCATTGCCGAAGACGGCGTCCGTGAACTGCTGCCGACCGTGGACGTGCTGCTCTGCCTGCCAAACGACCTGCTGTTCTCCTCACTGCCCGCTGACTTTCCGGTGGGAGATGCTTTTGAAAGAGCCGATATTGAAGTGGCCCGGTCGATTCTCGGCGTCAGCGAGATTATGCGCTGTAAAAACCTTATAGCAGCCGATTTTTCCGATTTCATTGCAGTTATGAACAAGCGAAAAAGCGTATGCAGCATCGGGGTCGGAACCGCGGCGTCATCTGACGGGCTCAACCGCTGTCATCTGGCGCTGGAACGCATGCTGGAGTCGCCGCTGCTCGGCGGAACGGCGCAAATGAAGGAAGCGGATGCGCTGTTCCTGGTAATGACCGGCGGTCCGGATTTGAATATCGGTGAAACCAAGATGGCGTTCGAGATTGCCGCTAAATTCATCGGCGAGGATTCGAAAGTTATTGTCGGCACCAACACCGATCCGGCTTATGCCGATTTCGTTCAGATTACAGCAATTACCGTTAAATTCGACAAGAAGGAAACCAAGGAGGATCTGCGCCGCATTAATGAATTCGGGGATCAGCGGTCCAGTCCGGTGCGCACCACGGTTAATACTATTGAGTCAACAAAAGAATTTGAACAGGGCGAACTGCCGCTGCAGAATGTTTCCAAGGGGATATTCCTCAATACCACGCCTGTAAACCACAATGGCGAAGATCTGGATGTGCCGACTTATCAGCGCAAAATGATTAAAATTGACAAAGGCGAGTAAATTCTGCGGCTTGGTGATTGGCAAAAAGATAAAAGTTTAATTTAAAAAAATATTTCTCCGCGCCTCTGTGTCTTAATTTGGTTAGAGAAATTTTGATGGAGACAGATATAATGGGAACGGCATCACTTGTAATTGGCATTATCGCGATTATTTTCGGCTTTATTCCGATCATTAATTATTTTCTGCTTATTCCGGCATTGCTAGGCTTGATACTCGGCATCATTGATATCGGAATCAAGGTTAAGCAGAACAAATCCAGGAGTGAAAGCATTTGCGGCGTTGTGCTCAATGCCCTGGCAATTTTTGTGATTGCCGCCTGGACAGTGGCAATAGCTTTGATAATTTCTTCTTCCGGCGAGCAGATACAGCGTATCCAGCTAACCGTTCAGGACCAGTTTGCCCGCATGCAGCGTCAGAGCGCATCCTATATTTCCGACCTGGAATCGTCTTCAGCCAAAGAAAAAGCCGAAGAAGAGTGAGCCAAAGTTCTGCCATGAACGGCGAAATTCAAAATCCTTTTTCACCACAGGGGACACCGAGAACACTGAGGTAAAACCAGTATTCAGCGCATAGGAGTTGTAAAGAAATAAGTGGTATTTTTATACTGATGGTATCGGGGAGAAATTTTGGGGTTGCCGGAGAGGAGCAAAGCGATAGCTTTGTAACGAACCGGCAAAGCCAAAAGTGCCACCGAGACGCCAGTAGAAAGTATCAGTTATTTTTGAACGACTCCATAGCTGCGATATCCGCAGTTATGCGCTGAATATTTATGGTGTTCAAGCTCTGTACTACTATCCGTCATCTTCTTTTTAGAAAGATTTTCATGCAGCCATCTCCATAAGTTTCTAAATTTCAACGTCT
>JBAWXM010000042.1:0-22465 GCA_037144075.1 Lentisphaerota bacterium
CTCTTCGGGATATTTCGCGAGACTTGTCAAGTTTATTTCTTGACAGCTCCTAAGGGTGGAAATTTAAAATAGATTGCGAATATTTTAAGAATTGGTTCGTATTCTTTCGGGTGACTGACAGGCCCGGGAACGCCGGTCTCCGCACCGTTTAGGCCACCTCTGGAGCGGCCACCTGGCCACCTGACCGCATTGTTTAAAATAGTACCGCAAGCATCCAACTTGCGATTCCCCGCGGCCAGCGATTCTTCTCAAGCTGGAAACTTGAGGTGTTCTAAGCACCGGCGGCGCGATATGTTATTCCCGGTATTCAAGCAGCGAAAACACAAAAACTAAAGTGCGCCGCCAATGATGCCAAGCCGGGAAAACCTTTCGCGTATTTTGGGTGGAAATACGGATTAAAAGTTTGTGATATGCTCAGCAAGGAAACAATTTCCTGCAGAAAATATGCTAAAACCCTTTTCGGACATGGTCCGGCTTGATAGTTACGGGGTGACGCCTGCTAAATATCCCATCTCTTTTTTATCTGGTGAAGATAGGCCAGGTGGCGGTCAAGGTAGAATGATAATGCTTGTGCGAAATTTTTACCCACTGCTCCGTCGACCAGCAGCTGGCTGATGTCTTTTTCGCGTTTCAGGATGAACTGTGAACGAACCATAATGCAGCGTTCCTCCTGCGACATTTCGTGCATGATAATCTTCAAGGCATTGCAGGCCTGCGGCTGGTACATCCAGAAATAGAGCAGATCAAGCGCGTTGACAATCATAATGCGTTCAAGTTCTTCATTGCCGATGGATTTAATCAGGGTCTTCGGGGATTTCAGCATTTCCAGAACATCGTCTTCCGGAAACAGCACTTCCAGTTTGGCGTAAGTGGTAAAGAACTGTGACAGTTTGCCATGGTAGTCGGTAAGCCGCATGCGGATGTTCTTCATGCGGTCGGCATAGCCTTCAATGAGCGCGGCGATGCAGTCCGAGGCAGCTTTGGAGATGACCGCCGCCCACTGCTGGATGATCCCTGCCGCATTGGCAACTCCGCATGTGCCCAGGAACGTTGACAGCGCCATGCTGAACAGGATGGACAGCAGAATGGCCGGGCCGGCACGGAAGAAATTGCCGATGATGGCGGTTTTTGGCAGGCCGCGGAACAGGTTATGTCCGGAAATATAGCAGCCGTTGATGAGCGCGATCACCGAATACACCGCTACCGGGTTCTGGCTGGCGTTCAGGCCCATGCCTTTGTCCAGCAGCAGCGTTTTGACGCATAAATCCAGCAGGGGCACGGAGATGCCGGTATACATCAGCGAGTCGGCGATGCGCTGCCAGCTGATAAAGTCATTCCACTTGAGCAGGTCGGAACGCCGCAGGCCGCCGCCGCCAAGAACCGCCTGGATAACGTTGCGGATGCCGGTAATGCCCAGCCAGATGAATGCGCCGCCGTAGGCCAGCAGCCACCAGTCATTGGTATAGTAAAAAGAGAGAAACGCGGGGATGAAACCAGTCAGCACCTTGATTGCGATTCTCAAGTTGGAATTCAGGCAGTTCCAGTAGTCCACAAACGAATATGGATGAAAGAGCGATACCCCTTCGTGAGCCGGTTCGTCCCAGTATCCGCCCAGCGAAGCAATGTTGCTCTGATGGCCGATTTGCGCCGCGCTGTCTTCAAACTGCCATTCGTCTTTTCTGGACAGACCGAGTCCGAACGGATAATTGAAGCGCCGGAAGAGCGCGTTCAAAGCGTTAAACCATTTGCAGCCTGATGCATATTTTGTGTACTTGGAACAGCGGGTGACTCTGGCTTCGACCGGAATGACTTCGCGGTTGCGGTCACGTCCGCTCAATATTCTGCGCCGTTCGCGCCACGGCAGCGAGTCGGTGATAATCATTCCCATGCCGTGCACCCGCCGGTAGCGTCCGGTCGAATCACTGCCGAGCCTGGTTCCAAGCGGAGCGCCTGCGTAAAATTCGATCAGGGCCGGAATGTTCCGCAGGATCAGATGCAATTTTTCCAGTCTGGCCTCCCGGAGCGGATCATCGGAATGTTCAATCTTCACGATGGTTTCGCGGATTATATGCTTTAACCGGACCACATTCCCGTGATTGATGGCCTGGCGCATGGCGTTGATGGCGGCGATATCCGGGCTGTTGCCGCTTTTGAAATCCTTCAGATTAAATATTTCCAGATGCGTGATCCTGCCGGCGCAATCATAGATCACCTCGATCACGTCTTCCAATGCCAGTCCGCTGAGGTTGAGGCAGAGACGGCAGCCCGACGGCAGCGTATACAGTTGCCTGGACAGTTCCCGCTGCGAAAGCAGCATTACCTCCGGAATATCTGAAATATCTTCCGGCATGGCGTCAACTGTCCGGGCGTCAAGATATTGATCGTTGATGAATTCCGGCGACAGCAGCGCCAGTTGCTTATTAATTTGCGACTGCTCCTCACACGCTCCGTTATGCAGGTCAAACTCTGCCAGCCGGTGACGCAGCAACTGCCCATACGCTCCGTAGACAAATTCCGACAAATGCAGCATTGACGGCTGTCCGGCCCCCACTGATTTCAAAAAGTCACTTTCGCCAAGCTCCGGGCAGGCGACATGAAAGCAGTCATTCAATTCCAGCCGCGTAACAGTGTTAAAATGTTTGAACTGCGCCAGAACCTGCCGGGTTCTCCACTCGCTGGCCGCGGCGGAAACGGCAAAAAACGTTTTTACTTCAGGCTTTTCAAGAAATGCCAGAAAATTGCCGATTGACGAGAAACCGCGCGGCGTCCAGATCATATCTACAAACTTGCCCCGTCCTGCGGTCGAGTATTCCACCCCGATGCGGATATCAATGCCCATGATCTCCGCGGCTTCCAGCAACTCGCGCGCTGCCAGCGGCGGCACATAACTGTAATAAATTACCTGCAACTGGCGGATGCCTTTTATCCAGGCGTCCATAATCAAATGAGTCGGCGTTTTGCGCCCTTTGGTGTTGGCGTCATGGACATGATCGTCGAACGTGGTCTGGTTCCACGCCTCCGGCATTTCCAGCAGATGATAACGCTGCAACTGGCGGCGGATGAAGCGCGGCTGCCCGATCAGCGCCACGCGCAGTTCATGCGCCAGCCGGAGCTGCCGCGGATGATCGCCGGCTGAACGGATCAGCAGCTTCATGATTTGCAGCAGCGCCCGTGCCGTATTCACCCGCAGCGAACTCGGATTCCCGTCCAGCACTTCATCGCGCAATGATTTCAGCGCACTTATCCGGTCATCCACTGCCTCTTCTCCCGGCTCGGACGAATCAAGCAGTTTGAGCATGGCGTAGACCAGCCGGATTTCCTTGCGCGCCGCCAGTTCCTTGATGCCGCGCGGGTGCAGGTACGGATCAAATAAGCGGCGCAGGTGCTTCTGCGGATGCGCTCCGCCGATGATATCAGACAGTGCCTCCACCAGCTCATAATCCGCCTTTTCATATAGTAGGAAATTGAAAAATGATTTCATTGGCATCCCGTAATCGTTTAAATACCGTATCAAACTGATTCTTTACAATATCATGATAGAATAATATTGCATATAAAGAACTGTCAAAAATACCTGTTTTAATAAAAAATGGAGAACAAAAGCCACGGGAACGCCGCTCTCCGCAGCGGCATTATGTTTTATACTCTGCGCGGTTGACAATTCAATATAGAGAGCCAATTGCAAAACTCGCGTTTTGCGGGAATTCAGAAGACAGAATCCAGAATTCAGAATGAAATTCTAACTCAAATCCAGTTAGTTTTTCAATTATTCTGACTCCTGGCTCCTGAGTTCTGAAGACTTTTGAAACTACCTCTAGATTGCGAAGATTGGGAGAATTGGTTCGTATTCCGGGAGGCTGCCGAAGCCGGGGTATCGAAGGCCTCGAAGAGTGCGAATCCAAACTCGAAAGACCGCAACTGCTTTGCGGTGAATGTCTTGCGGCCGTCTTTTTCCGATCCTTCTTTCGGCGATATTTATATCGCCTGTCAGTCGGACCGCAAAAATCCAATCCACAATCCTATTCATCTAGGTTGAATTTTCAACCGCGCAGAGTATAACAGGGCTAGACAGGATGCACATGATATGAAAGCAGAGTTACGGAGGAAAACCAACACAGTCTCACCATGAAGGACATGAAGTTAATGAAGAGAATACAGGTAGTCAGCGAATTAATGCGGTTACGCCGCCTGCATTCGCTGACTACTGGTTTTCCTGGCTTTAAAACCTTTGTATCACCTTCAAGTCCTTCATGGTGAAAGAGGCTGTTCTCCGTGCGCTTGTATGTCAGAGTAATATTTTAGACTAGCATCGAAATGAGCTTCCAGCCACTTTGCCGCATCCTCTTTGCTGCCTGCAAGAACGGAATTTATAATATTCCGCCTTTCGCTGATTATGCCTGGAATATCTGCGGCTTCAGCGCAGCGCAGAACCCTGTACGGACGGCATCGCAATTGAAGGTCCTGCAATTGTTTTGCCAGGAATCTGTTGCTGCATGCCTGGACGATAAGCTCGTGCAGTGTTTCATCTGTATTTAAGATTTCAAATCTTAACTCATCGTCGCCATTGTTTATCGCGTCTTCAAGGCGCAGCTTAATACTTTTCACCGCTTCCATATCTATATTATTAAAATATTCGCGCAGCGTCAGGCATTCAAGCATCTTACGGCATTCCAGCAGCTCCGCGATCTCGGCGGGCGGCAGACGGCGTATGATACAGCCGTAACGCGGCATTCGCTGTAGAATGCCCTCGCGGTCCAGCCTGATCAGCGCTTCCCGTAAAGGGGTGCGGCTGACCCCGAGTTCAGCGCACAGTTTTTCCTCGCGCATCCGGTATCCGTCCGGATATTTGTTGTCGAGAATCAGCCTCGTCAGGCGGCTGTAAATCTCTTCGCTGAGTGACAGATGTCTGATTTTGGACGGGCTCATTAAATGTTTCCTCTTTATTTTTCCAGATCATCGATAAGTTTCTGAAGCTTCATAGATTCATCCCAGAATCCTGCCGGCGCAGTATCCTGATTCACTTTTGCGCCGAAACAGCGTCCGATATCCAGTCCCATGAGCATATTGCCATAGCAATTTACATGGAATCCGTCACACATCATTTTCAGATATAATTCAGGATATGCCTTGCGGAGAAGCTCCCAGCGCCGGAGATGATCCACCAGGCCGGAGCCGGTGGACTTCGCGACTTCTCTTGCAATATCCATGAACCGGTAAAATAAAGTCAGATCATCATTGCGGCCGGGATCCGGAGAATAATAAGTCTGAAATACTGTCATACAGCCGCGGTTGTTGAATCGTCTATGCAGTTCACGCAGATTGAACTCAAATTCAGCTTCCGGCATTTTTTGCATGGAGTCATTGCCGCCAATCGTTATAAAGGCTAGATGCGGTTGATACAATGCGGCGTCGTCATCAAAGCGATTCAACAGGTCAGTGGTTTTATTGCCGCCGATTCCGGTATTAATGCAGTAATGTATTTTGCCGTAAGTGTCATTTACCGCCAGCTCAAACACATCAAACCAGTGCATTCCCGGCAGAAAATGCTGTGTGTTGGATGATCCGAACGCCAGCACACGGGTTTTTGTCAGAGTCTTGAAACGCGCCTGCACGGCTTCAAAAATACAATTCGATTCCATATTTAATCCCCCTGTTTTAAAATATCCGGATTTAAGGAACTTTCAATTTCACGCGGTAGATTTTTTCTGCGGCAGCCGAGCGTGATCACGCAGAGAAATATCAGGATTCCAGCGCTTGCCGCGCAGATGAGAATCCGTCCAGTTTCTATAAAGCCTGTCAGCTTGCAGAAGAGACTTATAATCACGATCAAAATGAAAAACGCAAAACTCCTTCCGGCGAGAGCATCTTTGCCGGATCTGACCACCAATCCGTGCATTTTAGCGCCGAGCGCAAAGCCGGGCATGCCGCCGGCGGTCAGGACTGCTGCCAGAGTCAGCGACTCCGCAATCCACGTTCCAGACATTACAAGATATGCCGAGGCACCGGCAAAGGCGACCAGAAAGACTGACAGCCTCGATATTTTTCCGGTAATATCCTCCGGCGCTTTCAGCAGATTGCGCAGCAGAGGACGCACCAGGGAGCCGCCGCCGAGACCTGCCAGCGATGATATAAGACCGGTGAAAAATCCGGCCAGCGCTATGTAAATCTTCTTCCTCAAATCCACTGCGCAGACCCCGGCGCCTGCAGATGGTTTTGCCGCTTTTATCCCGATGCTCTGATAGAATACCAGAATAAGTATTCCCAGAAAAAATATCTCCTGAAGTTTTCTGGTGTGAAATAGATATTCAAGCAGATCTCCGACCGGAGCGCCGCCAACGCTTCCGGCAAATGATGCAATACACATCGGGATTGCCACCGTATATCCCCAGGAGTTTCTGCCCCAGCCGAGGCTTTTTATCTGCCTGACGACTGTTGGAAATGTACTGGGAACCATCTGCAGCAAACTCGCCGGCACTGCCACTTCTATCGGCACACCGCATAAAAGCAGTACGGGCATTACCAGCCAGCCGCCGCCGAGCCCCCAGAAGCCTCCAGAAAGCATCGCCACAAAACTGGCACAAAACGCTATAATTATTACTGTCAAACTTAACATAATTAGTGATCCTCATTATTTGTATATTGTATACAATACATCGCAAATATAAAAAAACCAACATATTATATAAATATATTGTATATTGATGTAATTTTAAAAGTAGTCAGAATTCAGGAGCCAGGAGTCAGAATAATTGGAAAACGAACTGGATTTGAGTTAGAATTTCATTCTGAATTCTGTCTTCTGAATTCCCGCAAAACGCGAGTTTTGCAATTGGCTCTAGTATTTAACAGGGCTTGCCCGCCGGAGGCGCGGATGGACAGGATATGCAGGATAAGAAAATGCAGCTTCATCCCGCCGGCGGCATGCGCGGGAAACAATCAGTCGTGCAGGATTTTCCGGATTATACGGCGGGCCACGGTCTTTTTGTCGGAGAGGGCTACTTCGCAGATGTCGCCACCGGCGGAGATCATTGTCACGGCATTATGATCGGAACCGAAACCGCGGTCATGACGGCTGACGTCGTTGGCGATGATCCAGTCGAGATTCTTCTTTTTCAGTTTCTCAATGGCGTTTTCGATGACATTGCTGGTTTCGGCGGCGAAGCCGATCAGTTTCTGTCTTGGCAACTTGTGCTGTCCGAGGTTCAGCAGGATATCTTCGGTGCGCTCCAGTTCCAGCATCAGGTTGCCAGGGGTCTTCTTCATTTTGCCGGCAAAAGTCTTGACCGGACGGTAGTCTGCGACTGCCGCGGCCATGATGATGATGTCCGATTCAGTGGCGTAATGATGAACGGCTTTTGCCATTTCAGCGGCGCTTTCAACCTGAACGAAAGTTATATTTTCCGGAGGGGTAAGCTGGGTCGGTCCGCTGACGAGCACGACTTCCGCGCCGGTTGCTTTGGCGGCCGCCGCCAGGGCATAGCCCATTTTGCCGGACGAGTGATTGCTGATGAACCGGATCGGGTCGATTTTTTCCCTGGTCGGTCCCGCGCTGATGAGAAATCGCATAATACTCCTGTTATTTGAAGCTGGGATAGTAATTTTTAAACGGGTACTTATTGGGATGGCGCAATATCCGGCATTGCTGGCACATGAAATTTTCCAGTCCGAAAAGAACGGCTTTTTCAGGAGACTGGCGGATGCAGACCTGGTCGCCTTCCTCCAGTGTGATCTTCTCCGGGGAATTGTCCGCGACCATGATGGCCGGTCCGCGCATGATCTTGATGCGGACGACGGAACTTGCGGGGATCACCAGATGATTTACCGCTTCGGTGCTGTTGCTGAATGCCAGCCCGAGCCCGACCCGGAAAATGCTGTGGGTGATGCTGCGGTAATAGGCCGTGCTGCCGTGAACCGTGGCCAGCCCGACGCCGTCGCCGACGATCTCATTGGCATACAGTTCGTCATCGATCCAGACCTGATAGCGCAGGGCGCTGACCCGTTCTAGATTGTGGATGAAAATATCATTTATGCCGGTGATGCTGCATTGGCCGAATTCCCCGGAGAGTTTCGCCAGCTCGGTCCGTGTGGTTTTGCCGGCGCAGAACATTTTAAGCTGTTTCTCATATGAATGTTTAGCGCATAACGGCGCAGTGCGGCTGTCCCGGAGCGGCAGTTTGGGAATGGACGGGTAGTCTCTTTCCGCCATCAGCAGGGTGCCGTCGCCGCCGTGGGCCACCACCATTTCCGGCTTGCCGCGGGTCTGTTTAAAGCCCATGGCATCCAGCAGCGGAACGATGTCTTCAAGATTTTTGCCTGCCAGCTTTATTTTCATGTTACCGATGCATCCTTTATTCCAGTTTTTGCGATTATTGCATAGAGCACGGCGGCGGCGCTGTTGCCGACATTGATCGAGGCTTTGTCGCCGAACATCGGCAGACAGACAGTCGCATCACATGCCGCGATGGTTTCGAGTTCGACCCCCAGCGCTTCATTGCCGAAAACCAGCGCCAGCGGGAATTCATAGTTGAACTCCCAGGCCGGAATTCCCTCCGGTCCGCTTTCCACCGCCAGTATTTGTCTGACGCCTTCCGCCCGGAGCATTTTAACTGCCTCCAGCGAGGTCTCCGCCTGACGGCAGGGCACCATCTGGTCGGCGTTCATCGCGGTCTTCGCCAGTTTCGGATGCGGCGGGGCAGGGGTGTAGCCGCAGGCGATTATCTCTTTCGCCCCGACAGCTTCCGCAATGCGGAATATATTCCCTGTATTGTGCGCACTCCGCAGACGGTCCAGTACCAGCGTTATTTCCGGTGGTTTCGCTATATTTGCCATGTCTCTTGTTCTTGCTGATTCTCTATTTACAGATAAAATACCGTTTAAAAGGGTATTTTGCAAATAGAACGCGGTTTTATATTTACAGGCGGGGAGGGGGCAGAAAAGAAAAGCTCCCGGGCACTCAATGAGGCCGGGAGTTTATCGCATCAAATAAAATTGATTTATTCTATCTCGATCTTCCGGGCTGAACAGAGATATAGTACCTGGTCATTGAGGATGATTTCACCGCCGGCTTTAAGCGCTTTTTCAGCGCCCATGGCGTCAATCATCATCACCTCGGCGCGATTGTCTTTGACTCTGCATTGTCCCGGCCCGAAGACCGCCATGCCATAGCCGCGTTCCGTGGTAAATGTATAATATTTGATACTGCCCAGATCTTGCCTTTTGATTCCGCTTGCCCCGGTCAAAACTCTGGCGGCGGTACAGATTCCGGCCAGTTTTTCATTCGGGGAGCCGTTGGGATGCAGCAGATTCAGGTCGCCGTCGCTGGGGGATATGATGAAAAAGGAGTAGTGGGTGACGCCGTTTTCAAGGAACGGAAAGCAGTGTTCCATGTATTTGCGCATACTTTTAGCGACTTCCGCGGGAGTGCCGGGTTCGCCGCCGGCGCCGACTTCCGTCTGCCAGAGCGGCATATCCGCTTTGTAGCTGCGCACAATATCAATCTCTTTTTTAGCCACAGCCCAGGAGATATAGGCATGAAAACCGTAAACGTCCATGTATTTGCCGTATCCGGCGCTAATGATTTTGCTGGTGAAATCCGGCACGGTGTACTTCTGGTTTCTGGAAATGCCGCCGGAGATGATCCTGCTCTCCGGATCGGCCTGTTTGGCGGCTTCATATGAGGTTTTCAGCACTTGCAGATAGTATTCGGTCGAACCCCAGAAATAATAGCAGAACGGCCCCTGCCAGTCAGGCTCGTTCCATATTTCCCAATACTTGATCCGGTCTTTATACCGGCCGACGATCCTGGAGACATATTGCGACCAGTGCGCCAGGTCTACGGGAGGACGGTGCAGCAGCAGATAGGCATGCCACGGCGCTTTGGTTTCCAGCGGCGGGTCGATCTCCCATGGCGGCGGAGCCTGCAGTATCGGCAGGATGGTGAGATTGGCGGTTTTTGCCCAGCCGGTAATGCAGTCCAGCGATGAAAAATCCCATACTCCCGGTTTGATTTCTAATGAGTCCCAGGTGAAATTCCACAGTCGCGCGGTTTGAATCCCGGCATCCGAGAGACTCTTGAAGATACTGGCCGATTGTGAAATATTATCAATATTCACCCCGATCAGCGTGGAGGCTCGCTGTTTGTCCGGCATTGCGCAGACAATAAACGCATCACTCTGTTTATCCTGAAGTCTGCCGTCTTTTAACAATGACACTTCCGCCTGGTAATAACCTTTATCCAGTTGGCCGATATTGATCGGAACGGTTTTAAGCCCGGCGCCAGTTCCGGCGTCCGCTGTTTTCTCAAGTATTTCTCCATTGCTCTTCTTTATAACCACCTTGATCTGAACTTGCTGTCCGGGTGTTCCGCTGGAAATGAAATAGCTGAGACTGACGGGCTTCCCGGCATCGAATGTCCATGGCGCATTGAACGGGCGGGTAACGAAAATGTTCTGGTTATCCAGGTTGCAGTTGCTTTCCGTAATCAGGTCACTGATCAGGAATTGTACCGCCGGATCGCCGTTGAATTGAAAATTATCAATGTATTCCGGCAGCAGTTTTTCAGCTTTATTCTGGATGCAGACGAAATCGCTCAAGTGGTAAGACACTCTTTCCCACTTGTCCGTGAGCGGAACGGTTACGCGATAATGCTGTTTTTTCACTCCGGAGTAGATAGTTAAGTTCACGGAGTCCAATCCTGAGACTTTTTTCACCAGGAATGAAAACTGCCTGATTCTGTCATCCGGCCTGATTTTGAAGATCAGCTCCCGGTCGACATTGCCCCCGGATTGAGGGAAGCAGATTTCGCCGACGCTGCCGCGTTCCGGATCATTCTTCTGTATCATGTAAGGATGGGAATATTCCCCGCGTTTTTTAAACGTGATTGACGCGCCGCCCAGGCCCAGGCGGCTGCCGATTGCAGGTTTAAAGTCATCCACGATATCCAGCACGGCAAAAGGGGTATTTGTTTTTGATTCCGTAATTTCTCTGGTTCTGGCGTCGATCTCCTGTCTGGACATGGCCGCTGATAAGCTGTTTTCCTGCCCGGCGTCACAGAGCGCGATCCAGTCTACATCCATTGTTCCGGCGCAATAAAACATGCCGATGGATAAGACGGCTTTCTTAAGGTTCTTGCAGTCGGCGGCTTCGGAAGAACCGACCGTCCAGCCGGAATTTCCGGTTTGCAGGCAGATTGTGGGGTAATATTTCCGTCCGTCCGCATATTCCAGCATCAGCCAGCATTTGGCGGCGCTGAATTGCTTTGCGGCGTCCGGCTGAATATCCTTGCCGCGGGTTCGCATGACCACCTTTATTTTACGGCCGTTCAGCGAACTGGCTGGAATTTCCTTTGAGATTGACAGTACCTCACCGCCTTTTGACTGTAATACTGTATAATCACAAGTTTTTTCGCGGGCTGACGGCATATCCGCCCTGGGAGTCGTCCAGGTTTTAATATCGCCCGGCAAATCGGATTGAAACGCCGCGCCCTGCGGTTCCGCGCCTCCGGCGAAATGTGCCGCGCAAATCAGAGTCATCATGCTTAACAACTTTCTCATACATATATCTCCATATTGGTTTATTCTGTTGGGTTTAATACCTCGACCCTTGGGTCGACTTTTGTTTTTATGTATTATTTTTTGTTTTCGAATCTCCGGCCCGTCCGCATGGCGTGGGAGGCCGTCCGTAATACCCCGATGCTTGCCTCGGGGATAGGATGAACGGGAGGAGATTCTTTATTGGTTTTTATATATTTCCCAGGCAGGCATTAACTGTTTCGCTTAATGAATCTGTCGCCAGGCATATTCTGGTGTCTGCCGCGCCATAGTAAAGTCTGAGTTTATCTTTGTCATAGCCGGCAATTGCCCCGCATGGGAAAACAACATTATCCCTCAATTTATTACTGTATTTCGTATACGTATGGACGCAGGAAATTACTGTGTGCGCCAGATATACCCAGCGGGAATTTTCGGTAGCTCACATGACCGTCCACGAACAGGAAATTTCCGCCGTTATTATGCAGAGCCCGTACATTATACTGCGGATTGACCGGGTCATATGGAGAATTGGATAGATTAACATTGCCGGCGATGGCAGGAGCGGAGGCGGGACCAAGCAATACGGAACCGGAAGATTTTTTAGCCAGCCTTTGGACTTTTCCCATCGTCAGCCATCCATAATATCCGTTGGGGGGATATTGATTGGTTGGAGATGCTGTAAGCATGTCTTTGTATTGAGGTCTATTTGCAATGTGCGCATTTGGTCCGTAGCTGTAGTAGTCGGTTATGCTGAATTGGTTATTCCGCATAATAGGCGCTTTATCGGCAGGGCAGACGAACAGGCCTTTCGGCGCTGTTTCGACATTAAAATATCCGCCGGCGGTTTTACCGCTCCTGCCTGTATACTTCAGTACCTGTAATACCCGATACCAGTAGTAGCCGCAGGTATTATCATACGGACCTGAACTGGTCATTTGAAATTCCTCCGGCACCAGCCAGTCAGCGTAATCACCGGCATAACCGATATACCCCAGCCCGATTTGCTTCAGGTTGCTGGAGCAGGACGCCTGCTTGGCGGTTTCTCTGGCTTTGTTCAACGCCGGCAGCAGCATTCCGGCCAAAATCGCGATGATCGCGATCACGACCAGGAGTTCAATGAGCGTAAAATTTTTTCTTTTCATAAGACCGTCTCCTTACTTTATTAGGTTATTTTTTTAATTGTCTGACTGTTTCGCCTTCGATAAATTCCGTCGGCAATATGACTTCGATCCGCCCTTTATGAGTTCCGGCGATAATCTGTTTAATTTTTTCCACCGCCACTTTGCCAAGCATATCAAAGTCCTGTTTCAGTATGGATGGACGCGGCAGCAAGTAAGGCGTTATGCCAGGAGAATCGAACAGAATCAACGAAATATCTTCCGGCACCCGTTTTTTCAGTAATTGCAGAGTGTACCATGCAGGCATGGCTAAATTTTCACCGCAGACGATAAATGATGTGGGATTGTGAACCAGGCAAATCCTGGCCATTTCTTCAAAAAGTTTTGACAATCCAATGCCGATTAATTCTTTCAAGAATGGAATTCCGGCTTCTTGCAATGCTTCTTTATAACCGTCAAGTCTCTGGCTGGAACCCCAGGTCTGGCTTATATCTGACGCGAAATATAATCCGATTCTGGAGTGGCCATGCTCTATCAGATATTGCGTTGCTTTTTTAACTCCACCCTTGTGATCGGTACAAACATACGAAAAATCCGGAACAACATTGTTTATCATCAAGACGGGAGTATTTTTAATATTTCTGAGCTTTTCATCCGATTCATGATTGTAGGTGATCCCGATTACCGCCTGCACAAAATTTTCAAACACCAGATCAATATTTGATAATGGCACAATTTCGGTTTTAAGTCCGTTCGCCAGTGCATTTTCGACTATCGCGGAAATAATTGCGGAGTCATAGCCGCCGCTTTGCATTGTCTTTAGTCCGGCGGCAACAATTGCAATAGTGTCCCGGCGCGCAGTAACTTTCGGACAATACTCCATGCTGTTCGCGGCCGCCATCACTTTCTGTCTGACTTCATCCTTGACATAAGGCCGACGGTTGAACACTCGCGATACTGTACTGATAGATACTCCGGCTGCGCGGGCGATATCGTCAATATTATTTTTTTGGATAACTTTCATTGTTTCTGAAAATCTTTCATATTGTCTGTTTATGATAATAATCTATTATTGTCATTCTGTCAATACCCTGAATGCTTCATTTCAGATTTTTTTAGAACTCTTTTAGATTTTTAGATTAAAGAGGGCGAAAATGCCGGGAGGCGGGTGAATTACGGATTCAAGTCATCCGGAGCGCTGCCTCCGAGAAAACTCTTGATGCCATGGGGAATAAATGGAACTACGGACAATAGTTTTGCTTTTTCAGTCTTATTGACGAATATCGCCCATCCTGGAAGCAGATAGAGCAGGCCGGCGATCGGTCCGGCTAAAACGAGCAGCAGCAGATTCCATTCGTTGAGCGGGATGACGGAGGTGATCCATTTTAGGAAGAGCGCTGCCGGTATGCCGATGAGGAATGCCGGGATGTAGACTCTCCAGACATAACTCCATATTGATTGTTCACAGAACTTTGCCGCAAGCGGAAAAACGATGAATACGCTGATAATAAAGTTGGGAATCAGCGTTCCGAAAGCGACTCCGGGAACGCCGAAATGAGACACCAGCAGAATGCTCAATCCGAGATTGGCAATGCTTTCGACAACGTACAGGATGGCTACCAGGCGATGCCGCCCTGCCATTTGCAGGAAATTAATGGATGAACTGCGGAAAGCGACCATGATGAAAACCGAAAACAGCATGAGGTAAACGATAAACATGACATCATTGCTTGAGACTTTCAGCCAGGCATGCATGATTTGTCTGGCCAGCATCCCGAAGATAACCAGCGCACAGGTACTCAGAAAAACTGTAAAGCGGATACTGTTGAACAACATATCCTGCAATTTCTGGCGGTCTCCGGATTTATGAATAGAAGCCACCAACGGAGGGATGTTTTCCTGAAACTGCATCGTCAGGCTGCTCATGATTTCAGGAATTCTAGTCCCGAGTTGATAAACGGTTACCCCGGTCAGTCCGACCATTACTCCCAGTACAATCCGGTCAGATTTGAAAATAATCATTTCGGCGATGGACACAATATATGCGAACAGACTGAAGTCGGCGATTTCACGAATAGTTTTCATGTTCAAGCCGGAGAAGGATATTTTCAGGCCTGGAATCAGCTTGAAAACAGCGACTCCCATCATGGTGTTGGTTATTAAGTTGGGGATTGCGGCAAAAATCGCCAGACTCAGCAGCGAACCGTTGAGTTTGATAATAAGATAAACGCCGGCGAATTCCAGTACAGTATTTATCAGCATGATATAGTTGCGCAGATAGTGCCGCTTCATGCCTACAAGTATTTCCGGGAAAATACCGCCGGGGAAAACTCCGGAAATACCGATCCCGAACAGGATGAATGATAAGCGGTAATACCATATATTGGCTCCCGGCGGAAGGACGAAAATATCTTGAATGAAAAACATCATGACAAACGCAAATGAAATAATCAGCAGCGACATGGACAGATAACTGAAAAAAACCGCTGAAAGAATTCTGCTGTAGTGTGCGACATCGTTGGTAAACGTGGCTTCAGCGGTATACTTCTGGACGGTTTTGCCGAAGCCGAAATCCAGCAGCAGTGAATAGCCGAATATGGCCCATAGCAATGTCCAGAAACCATAATACTGGTCGCCGAGCCCCAGAAAAACGATTCTGGTAAGAATAACCGCGCTGACCATTCTTGCGCCAAGCAGCAAGTAATTGGTGGCGGTGTTTTTGAAAATAAGTTGACCAAGCCCCATTGCGGCGATTATCCTTAATGATTTTTTACTAATCCGGCAAAGCCCGGAACGTCCATAGCGGACATGTTCAGGTTTTTCCGTCAGGTTTGCTTTCGTTCAATTCAAAAACGACATCTTCCTTTTTAAAGAAGTAAAGGTAAAGAGAATATATCGTCAAAAGTAAAAAAACTATCGCTGATAGCGGGAAAACATCTCTATTCTGAGGATAGTAATTGCAGGTGTAAAAGAAATTGCCGATATGCGGCAGTTGGGCGATCAGATGAGAGATGCTTAGAACCAGCGAAAACGGAACAGCAAAAAAGATGATGAAAACGGCGGAAATCAGCATATTGACCTTGTCCCTGCGGACAAGGAAAAAATAGAACTCAGCCAGAATAAGCAGCATTATCAAATGAATGTCATGAAGCCGGTGATAAGACAGCAGCATTGTGATGCACATTATGGATAGGAGAAAATTCATCCCGAATGAATTCGGACGGCGGTCTCTGAAAATAATATATACCGCCAGCATCCCGAAAATCAGTTTACCAAGGATGTTTATGAGGTTCAGTTTGAAATAGCCTATGTTCAACATACTGTAACCACTCTCGGCATAGGTATTGAATCCGGTGGAGATATATTTTTGAACGAGCTCTGCATAGTTATGGTAAAGAGTGATAATATTATGTCCGCAGATCACCGGAGATATCGCAAAAAGTACAAATAACACGAAAGAAACAATGCAAAAAAGATAATTTTTCTTTAGAAACAATGCAGGGGCAAGAATAGTCAGCATGGTGTATTTAGTAACTGCGGATACGCTGAATAAAACAATCCTGGCCCACGTATTTTTGCAGAAAAGGCACAAAACCAGGAATAACGTCAGAAAGATGGTGTTCTGTCCAAGCCGGAATGACATCATTACAGGAGTGGAATTAAGAAAAATGAACGCCATGAACAATATCAGCAATGCCTTTACATCCGGTTTTCTGTAATTGAAATCGTCCAGCATGCGGGCCTTTTTGAAAAACAGATAGACCAGCCAGCATGCGGCAATAATATTAAATATGAGGTGAATAATTTTCGCCAATTCAAGATTAAGCGGGAGAAGCGGAATAAAAAACAGAAATGTACCGGGAAATACAATAGGCGGACAGTCCCACTCGAAGTGTTTAAGATTCTTTATGTCATACGGATTAAGACCATTGCAGATTGCGGACGATGTATCAATGTGGCAGACAAAATCAATCAGAGGATTGTTTTTATGGGTAATGACGATTCTGGATAAGGTAAGCGCAAGCATGCAGATAAAAAGCATGTAGAAGACTTTGCGGCTGATAACAGCTTCTAATCTTAAATACTTTTTTATGCTGCTGGTCATGGGCATACTTCATCAATCCTGGATTTCATAATTTTGAAATAGTCCCCGACCCATCCTGGAGGGTTTTCCACCGGCTCTGATGATATAAAGCTGGCGAATGAATCCTTGTCTTCCGGCGCGAATCCATGCATGCCCGGCAGGGCCTTGAGACCCATGTCGCAGGGTTCGATCTGCCAGCCAGGGTTCAGCAGGTAAATCGTCTGGCCATACATGTCGTCAGGAAAATTAATCCCGTACTTCACCTTTTCTTCTTGGTCAAGGATGTGTCCATTTTTTGATTCGGACAATAATCTGCATATTTGCTCTCTGGCTTTATCGTTAAAAAACCACATCCTGGCCATTGTCGAGTCATATACCGCCGCATAGTCCCGTCCAAATTTGAATCCTAGAGCTTCCACCTGCTTTTTCAGGTCTGACGTTCCAGCCAAAGCGGTCATGCCGTGGTCGGACATAATCGAAAAGGAAAAATCCTTGTAATTGCCGGCAGCGGCTTCAAAGAGAGTTTTGATTTGTGCTGAATACCATTCCAGTTTTTTCCGGACAGCCGCTTTATCCTTGAGTTTCATGTGCAGCAGACCGTCCATAGCGGCGGTATAAAGGAACGCGAACTTGATCTCCCCCTGGTTTAGTTTTTCGAGCAGGCGCGCGATGTTTTCCGGCTCTGACAGACGCCAGTCGGAGATATTGTATGGCACCTGTTTCCTGGTTAGCACGTCGGCCAGATTCTCCACCGGCGACAGGCCGCCGGGGATAAAAATATCATTTTTTTCGATATAATCGAAATATGGAAGCCGGTCGTATGGCATGGAATACATTTCAAAATATCCGGTGAACCCGTAAACGCGGGCGATTATTTTTGAAAGGATATGCCTTATCCGCCAGCGGTTGAAGATGCGCGGCGGAAGGTACTGCAGCATTAGCCAGCGGAATATCTTGAACGGCGATTTAGCCGGAGCGTAATAGTAGAAACTTAAATGTTTGTGTACTTCCGGAGGCTGTCCGGTCAGAATCGTCGGGATTGCCGTGGATGAATAACCAAACTGCATTTTTACCGGATACCGGTGAGGAAGCAGGTCATTCAGAAATCCATACTCATTGATGATTTCCCAGCCGAGCGCATCGATAAACATGAATATATGGACTTTGTCGCCGGTACCCATATGCTCCTTTCCCATGGCAGGAAATTTAAGTAATTGTTATAATGCTATTTCTGCTGTTTGGCATCTGTTGCAGTTGGAACTGCTACTGTTTGGGCAGCGGCTGAAGCCGCAGGAACTGCCGCCGGAACCGTTGCAGGCTTGACAACAGTAGCCGCCGGAACCGTTACTGGTTTGATAACTGTTGGCGCAGGAACTGCCGCTGGAACCGTTGCCGTTTTGACTTCTACCGGTTTAGCTGCTGGTACAGGCGCTGGAACCGCAGGCGAGGGCACTGCCGCTGGTTTGGCTTCGTCTGGTTGGGATTTGGTTTTTGCGGCAGACTCCGCGGCGGCGGTATCCGGTTTTGCGTCAGACGCTATGAACGGTTTCTTGCTGCCTTTCCCAGGATTGCCGGGTTTGTCTTTAGGAATATAGCCGAGTTTGGACAGGTATTCGGCGGCATGATACTCGGTATAAATCGTGGCATAAGTGAGCGCGGTTCTGCCTGCGTTGTCGGTCGCATTCAAGTCAGCGTTATATTCAATCAGCAACTGGAGTGTGGTCAAATCTCCGTTCATTGCGCAAAACATCAGCGGAGTCCTGTTCAGGTTATCTTTGCAGTTTACATTCGCGCCGGCTTTTATTAAATAATCCGCTATATCATTGTTGTCATAATAAATGGCATATATTAACGGAGTCCAGTCGTCTTTTTTATCGCGGAAGTTAAGCGGCGCCCCTCTTTTGATCAGGCGCTTGGCGGTAAGATTCTCATTGCGGGAAATGGCGTCCAGCAAGGCTTCCCCAAGCCGGTAATTATCTTTTTCTCCCAGATTATATTCCGGTGTCTTGCAGGAACAGAAAACGAATACCAGCAGGCATGGAACAATCAAACTCAAAAGAACTTTTGTGATTTTCATATCTATAGCCCTCGATTTGTTATTAATCTAGCAGATTTATTATAAGAATCCACCGTAGATTCAATTATTTTTGGATTGGCAGACAAACATGATGAAATATAATTGCACAAATTGATTTGAAGATATTCTGCCAGGAGTTAATTTAAAAAACAACTGTAAGGAATTGATTATGCCGCTGCTCTCCGAAAGAGAAAACAAGCAGATCCTTGAATTCATCAGAAATGCTGAGTTCAAGGATGACCGCAGGAAAGTGCCTTACTGGGCGTTACGCTATGTTTGCGCCCTGATCAGTCTTTTTTTCTTTATCGTGACTCCGGTTCTTTTTCTCAAAGGACGGGGTTTTCTGTGTGCGATTCCGCTGCTGCTGGCGGTGTGCTGGCTGCTTGTCGGCATCATTTTTCATGTGCAGTGGCTGCGGTACATGGAGATCGCGGCTTGCCAGTCCGCGCTTGTTCCTGCCGATGAAAATGAAAAAGCAACTGAACAGTATCTTTCAACTGGTAGCCCCGGCTCCGAGTAGCTGGATAGTCTTTGAGTACAACCAGTTTCATGTTTTTTATATGATTTTAAAACAACTTTTTAGACAACCGGTTAAACTAATCATCCCGCGCCTGCAGGATCATTTTGGACAGCCACTCCGAGCCGATGATAGCCGTTGAGCATAATTGGTTTTGCTCTTAATCGTTTTCATTCTGTCTCCAGACGGCCCGGTTTTATATTTTTCAATTTTCCACTTTCAATTAAACTCTTGTCTTTTTACTAATTAGCGGATTTGTCAACTCAAATGGGTAAATAAAGCTCAAAAAAGCGGTAAAATGCATTTTTCAAATCAGACGTTTCGCTGTAAAAATATTTTAGCCGCACTACTGCATGAAAGTCAAGAATAATTTAAAATCGGCAACTTGGCTGTGACAGAACTGAACCATTGCCATATACCCCTGGAATGAGAATGATTAATATGTTCCAGTCTTGATTTATGCGTTTTTATCACGTAAATTAAATATTATTCTTAATTTGCGGCATGGATTATTCCGGACGATTAGTGTTCAGCAGTAAACTATCCGTTTGCAGGATAAAAGGCGGGATTATTATGGAAGATATTGAGTTGATAAATGATTTCAAGGTGACGGCTGAAATCAGGCTCCAGGCCGCCGGACGGCTTGCCGCTTCATATCCCCCGGATATGTCGGCGGTATGCGAGGCGGATCTGCATTGCCACTCGTTTTATTCCGACGGTTATAATTCGCCGTCAATGCTGGTGTTTGAGGCATTCCGCCGCCGCATGCGGGCGCTGGCAGTTTCCGATCATGATGTTTTTGACGGTCAACTGGAAGCAATTAAAGCCGGTGAGATATTCGGGTTAAGGGTGGTGCCTGCGGTGGAATTTTATACCGGCCGTCCGGGAATTGAAATCCTGGGATTTTTCCCGGATGCGGAACATTTTCTGAAGCAGTCGGGGGCAGGGGTGTTTGATGATGTGGTTGAGCCGGTGCGTGACGCAAAGAAGATTCAGTTGAACGGTATGCTGGCGCGGATTCCTGACTGTTTTGCCCGGATGGGTTTGAAGACGGAAATAACGGCTGAGGACATAGACCGGCATTTGCGGAATGGAATATCAACCAAGGGCGATATCAGCGTTGTGATGTGGCAGAAATATGGCGGAATGCTGGCCGCGGCGGGAATTGCCGCTGACGTCAAGGATTTTCAGGCGAGATATACTACGCGGGACGAATATCTGAATTTGCCTTTGAAGATAGACATGGATCTATCGGCGGAGGCATTTGTGCGGCGGATCAGGCGGTGGGGCGGGTTGCCGGGGCTTGCGCATCCAACGGAATTGCGCAAAAAGGAAGGACTGGGCAATAATTCGCTTTACCAGATCATCTGCGATCTGGCGGCGGCCGGCATGCAGTGCGTTGAAGTTGACGGCTGGCGCAACGGTATCTGTCCGGAAGCCGGAATTCACCAGACGGAACTTTTTGAAATGATGCGCATCCGCTATAATACTGAACACCCGTATGCGGTGCCGCTGCTGGCTACCAATGGTGGAGACAGTCACAACCAGCCGGGGGAAGGGCTTGAACTGGGATGCGGCAGAAACTGCAATCTGTGTCCTGAATTCGGCAAGTTCTCCGAGGTCGTTGCTTTGGATAAACGGCAGCGGATGCTGCTGCTGTAGGAGCCGGATTAGCGGGAATTATTTCCACAGACGGGCGAATAAGCTTTTCCGCTTGAATGCAATTGATTCAGGCTCTTTATTCTGAAGCAGCAATTGCGGGTTCAGTTCAAATATTGTTTCCGCCGCATCGTTTCCAAACAAATCTGTTACGCGTGATTTAGCCAGCCGCATTTCAAAAGGGCGGTTTCCGGTATTGTGCGCATCGGAAGCAATGTAATCGCAAATTCCGGCGGCAATCATTTTCTCCGCAGTCATCTGCGGCAACTTCCCGGATTTGCCGTTAATGCTGGCGGCGTTGACTTGGAAGAAGACGCCGTGCTGATGCAGTTCAATCATTTTGGGCAGGCTTTGGGCGGCAAGCAGTTTTTCCGGGTGAACCAGGATTATGTGGAATCCTTTAAGTTCTGCTTTAAATGCCTGTTGTTCCATGAATTGTGGAATTGAACAGGTATTGAGGTCCACCAGGATAAAAGATGTTCCGCCGATCGGCAGCATCGACTTGTCCAGTTCAGAGTTAAAATCGGACAAGGTGTATTCGCAACCAGTCAGTAGTTTTATGCCGCATTGCTGCGCGTGGCTGGAAAGTTCGTCATGCCGCGCGGAAATCATTGGACCCACAGTTGGAGTGAAATGAGGAGTCGCGATAATTGTGTCAATGCCGTCCGCCATGGCGGCGTCAAGCATTTTTACCGCCTTTTGCAGCGAAGAAGGTCCGTCATCAATGTCATGCAGGATATGGCAGTGAATATCAATCATGGCGTATTATGAGATATTGCCCTGCTCGGATGCGGCGCTGGCGTACTTGTAATTATAGTGGTAATGATAATGATAATAGTAATAGTAATTATATTTGATAGCTTCGATATTGAAGCGGTTGAGCAGAATTCCGCTAACTTCGATATTGGTCTGGCTGAGCTGGCGGAGGCAGCGTTTAATGATTTCAATTCTGGTCTTGCCGGCGGTGATGACGAAGATGGTGGCGTCGGCGAGATGGCCGAGAATTGTGGTGTCCGCCATATTCAGAGTAGGCGGCGCATCAATAAAAATATAATCGTAAGTTTTAGATAAATCTTCCAGCAACTGCTTGAATTCATCAGTCATCAGCAGTTCCGTCGGATTCGGCGGAATCGGCCCGCTGCTGATCAGGTCAAGACCTTTATCATGGGCATTCCGGTGAATAGTATCCTGGAAAGGAGTTGCGCCGACAATAATGGAAACCAATCCCTTACTATTGTCCACCGCAAAAAATTTGTGCATGAAAGGCTTCCGCAAGTCACAGTCCAGAATGAGCACCTTCTTGCCCGACTCGCACATTGATGAAGCCAGATTGGCAATGATGGTCGATTTGCCTTCGCCCGGCAGGGCGCTGGTGAACATGACGATTTTTGACTTGTTTTTGCCGGGTAACATGAATTCAAGATTAGCGCGCAGAATCTTGAACGCCTCGGCAATGGCATGATTATTTTTTTCAAGGGT
>JBAWXM010000043.1:0-22313 GCA_037144075.1 Lentisphaerota bacterium
AAGTTCTAAAGTTCTAAAGTTCTAAAGTTCTAAAGTTCTAAAGTTCTAAAGTTCTGAAGTTCTACGGAACACATTGCGATCCAGAGCCGTAGGCTCGAAACATGTTGTAGGGATGGATTTTAATCCATCCCCCCCATCTATTGAGAGCCGTCGGCTCGGAACATATGCAGTCATTCACCATTCACCATTCGCCATTCGCCATTCACCATTCACCATTCACCATTCACCATTCACCAGTCACCATTCACCAGTCACCAGTCCCCATTCACTGTCTGTGCTTGACACTCACTGTTTTGAGCGTGTAATTCCCAATTATTAAGCCGCATATTGTCAGGGCATGATAATGAGTATTCTTCAGCTTTGATTAGGATTGTTGATTTATTGTTAGCAATAGGTTAAGGCTATTGCAGATGTTGCCATTATGCTGTAAACTAAGAGCATAAACAGGGAATAGTAAACCAAAAATCATAAACAAAGATAGGGAAGGAGGAACGGCAAAAATGACAACGGTACCGATAGCAAAATCGGGAACGGAAACGGAAACGGAAACAAGAAAAATGATAGTAAAACGGAAACCGGAAATGGAAACGGAATGGAAAATGAAAATACAAATGGAAACCAAAAAAGGAGAAAAGGAAATGATGAATCGTAAAGGTAATTTCACACTCATTGAATTGCTGGTGGTCATAGCCATCATCGCAATTCTGGCCGGGATGCTGCTGCCCGCGCTGAACTCTGCTCGCGAAAAAGGCCGCGCTTCGCTCTGCCTGAGCAATCAAAAGCAACTTGGGGTTGGAATGATGATGTATAAAGATGATTACAAAGGCACATTCCCAATGTCATACTGGTACGTTAACGGTTCAGGCAGTGGCGGCGGCTATTATCACTGGAGCGCAATGATTCGCAACTATGTAAAAGCCAATAAAACTTATGTTTGTCCCTCAATGGCATTTCCATTTGCGCCGACAAATTATAACACTGCTGCTGATCCCAAAAACGCATGGGGTGAACCGGTGGCTCCTCCGCCTGATCAGGGTTCGCAGAATCCCACAGTAGATTATCAGGTGCCAGCCATCAGTTACTGCGCCAACAACTTGATTCTCCCGCGAATGAGAGCCACTGACCAGCTTCCTGGCGGTGCCCAAGCAGCATTGAAACTTGTAAAAGATACTGACCTCAAGAAACCATCATCAGAAATCCTTATGGCGGAATATACTTCCGAAACAAAGAGGCTTTATGGTAATTCTGCAGATGGTGGTATCGCAATAAAATCCCATCGTCCCGCTTCCGGTGTTGCTAGTGACGAAGCCGGCACCACACAATATAACCAAGAAACCGCAGCATCCGCACTAGTACCTGTTTATGCCATGACTGCCGCTAAAGCAATAGAGTTGGGTCCGACAGCAAATGCTTCAACTACTACAATTCCTCACATTGTATATGTTGGGTGGGACAGACACAGTGATCGCGCCAACTACATGATGGCTGACGGACACTCTGGGGCCTACACACTTGCGGAAACGCTTGATCCCGAAAACTTCCTCTGGGGGAAAAGGAACTATGCTTTAAATGGCAAGCCCGCAGTTAAAGTAAATGCTACCACCGATGTAAAATAATATACTCAATCTCAAGGCTGCATCAACCAGATGCAGCCTTTTTTCTTTCCAGACTAAAACATTACGGCGGCGAAGACATTGGCGTCTGCGTCAATTCTGCCGTTAACTACTTTCCCGATTATCTGGTTCTGCGGGACCGGCCCGAACTCCCTGCTGTCAATTGAAACCATCCCGCCGTCGCCGAGCAGATACACGCAACCAGGTTCAACTTCAAATCTTATAATTCGGAGAGCTGTCGGTTTTTCGATAAAGGAACTGATTGCCTTTTCAATCATGTGCGGTCTGATAATCATATCCCCGGCTCTGTCACTGTCGCAATGCAGCTGGATTACCTGTTCGCCGGGCAGCGCAAAAACCCTTTTGACGATAGTTTTACCATTAACGCGGCAGGAGACTATATCTCCATGCTGAACCGGATGATATTTGTAGTAATTCCGGTCTATCAGCAGCAACTGTCCGCTGTACAGCGCGGGAGTCATTGATTCCCCGGTCACTATTCCCAAACGGTACGGCTGAAAGTACATGCCGGATGCAAATAGGAGTAATAAAATTATTCCGATACGGCTTTTTGTCAGCATTTTTTGCTTAATCATGACAGCCACCTGCATTGAAAATTGCTTTATCTGATATAGATTCTAATGGCTGGGCGAACACAAAGCAAACAATCTTAACGCAATTCAAACAATTCTAACCAAATTCTAACATAGCGGAAAATTTAAGGTCAAATCCAAGTCATGGACAATAAAAAAGCCCGGCAAAGGCCGGGCTTCGTGATTCAACCTGGGAAACTTTAATTTTTTATTGAGCTCCGCCGGCGACAGACTCCGCGACGAACCGGCGTAAATCAGGCGAGGTCTGAGCGTAAGCTCTGGTCAACGCCCTCAGATAACCGGTGAAGTAATAGAGCCAGCTATTCTGACTTTCAGCGGCGGAGAACGTTCTGGTGGCAACCGGCCGGCCCTGGGCGTCAAATACTTCAGCGGTGTATTTGAGATAGGCAAATCCATATTCATCCGGAGCGCCGAGCGCCTGCGGCACAAAGCCGATGACGCTGACCCCGTACATGGTGAATTTCTTCTGCCAGTCCAGACGGTTCAGTTTTAGCTTGATGATATAATCCGGCGGATTTTTACCGGTAATCAGCGCGGGAATCTGCGCGGTTTCTGGCGACGCCACGACATCAACCGCGATCCCGGAGGCGCGCAAATCCATGGCAACCAGTTCGGCAAAGTCCATTTCATAGTCAAAGCGATAACCGTTCCAGTCATAGGTAAACGCTTCAGGTTCGCGAATTTCCCGAACAAACGGATAAAGCGGAACATAAGCCATGATGCCGGGAGTCGTTCCGGCGTGTCCGCGGATATCCAGCGGTTTCATGATAACAATTTTACGCACGGGAGCATTGCTTCCAGCGAGTTTTCCAGACGGCATGAAGTCATAAGTCAGGGACGGATTGGCAATAGTGCATCCCTGCAATACAACCATCAATACGACGGCGAAAATGCTGATTATTTTTAACATAAATTCCTCCTGCGCGATTTAGCGCTCTTTGCTTTATTGTTCCATAGTTTCTAAAGTTTTTATAATTTATATGAATTCAGGAGTCAGGAGTCAGAATAAATTAAGACTCAAGCCGGAATTCAGGGACCGGCGTTTGGCTGCGGTATCCGCGCTTTTATCACAATAAGAAACAAAAGTAAAAATGATTTCTTTGTGTCTTTGTGTCTCTGTGGTTAAACAGACTCCCTGGGACTTGCCTCGATTCAGCGCTCTAAAACCTTGCGTATTTCCTGTTCATCACTCCATTCGAGAATGCCGGTCTTTAAATTCTTCAAACTCATAGTGACCTTATAATAAACATCCACTACATCTTCATTTTTCTGCTTGATTTCCGATAAATTCGACACCAGCAGGAACTCGGCGGAATACTGCTGTCCGAATTGAGTAGCCGAATTCTGATCGTTCAAGCCGCTTTCCTGTTGAGCCTTGACTTCCTCGATAGTCTGGCTGTCAGTGCTGCGGTCGGTGAAACGGAACTTGCCGGAACGCAGCAGTCTGGTGCGGATGGAATCAGTAATAGACTGGGTGTCAATGTGCTGCATCGTTTTATTGTTGACTTTGGCAACTTCAATAATCGGCCTGCGGGTTTTGGTCAGCTCCACGATTGGCGGAAAGACGAGCATGGAATTGACCATGGTGTTTACCGTCTGCTGCAGGTCATTGGAACCAAAATCCGTAGAGATTGGTTTGGCGGAAGTAGCGTCGCCATACTTCACGGTCGGAGAAGAACACGAGGTAAGAACGGCCAGCAGGCCACAGGACACCAGACCCAGAATCACTGTGCGGTTGTTAATCATAGTTATAATCTCCATTCAGCCGATTAGGCTTCCTTATGTTTAAAGTTTAATCTTGCGTTCTGAAACCAATTTTCAAGCCTGACTTTTCGAAATTTCAGCAAAACTCTCCGTCAATGCCGGTCTGTTCCTAATGATGCGGTGCTTCGCGGAATTTAATTTTAAATGCTCTGGCGGATGGATTCGGCGCCACTCCCTGGATCGTTTTCGTCTCACGACCGTTCAAATAGAACGGTATCCAGGCAGAGCGGGCGGGATCAATTTCCATTCCCGCAGAGTCATACCAGGAAAATTTATATTCAAGACGGTAAGGGTTGCTGTAGCCGGATTCCAATTCCAGATTAACCATCAGCATTCCATTGACCATCCGGCTTCTGGTGTCAAGGACTTTAATGTCCACCGGACTGTTTTTAAAATTTACTGTCGAAGTGCCGTCAGCCGAACCATCCACATCCATGACTGAAGTCCAGCATCCCTGAATAAGCAGCAGAGACATTGCAGACAGCGCGGCGATCAGAATTTTTTTCATATTTAATAATCCTTAATTATTTGGTATTTTCGGTGTTTGAGCAGGCTGTGGCACGCCATTCTTTACCGCGGCGGCAGGCGCAACCGGCACTGTGGCGTCGGTATCGAACTGAAGCGGCTTGTCGGATGAACCGGGAGTGCTGTCAGCAGGTTGAGCCGGAACCCGTCTCGGAGCTTCCGGGAACGAACCGCCGGGTGCGGATACAGGAACCCCGGGTCTGACGGCATTGACCTTGATCAGTTTGACGATACAACCTTTGGCGACACCCAGATTATTGCTGCCTTCGATCATAGCGTAAGACTGTTTCGGATCCGCACGCACGACGCTGCCCCTGCCGACGGAGACTTCGTTGCGGAAAGTTTCCCCGGAATCTTCATCCTTGACTTCTTCAAAAGCGAAAAACTCAATCGCCATTCCTTCTTTGAATCCGGCGGGAACGCCGCGATTGATCAATGCCTGCTGGCCGGTGACGGCCAGAACTTTAGCCGGACGAAGCAGCGCAATAGAATCCTGGCACAGGCAGTTCGCCACTTTTTTTGCCAGTTCGACTACTGCAATATCGCTTCCCTGAAGGCCTGTTCCATTCCGGCTGTTTTCAACTATCTCCTCCTGAGTCATTTGAACGGAGGCGACACCAGGCAGAAGACGGCCGGTTGTCGTGTCAACGATGGAAACAGTGGCGGAAAGAAAGAGGCGGCGGCGCATAGATGTGCGGCCGATGGCTTTGTATTCCTGAGTATCAATCATGTCTTCAAACCCGTCAATTTGCGGGAGAAAAGCGTATTTGGCTCCAGCCATTTTCCCGGCCTGGGCCGCATCTTTGTCATTGACGTCAACCGCCGTCGCGGCGAAACCCTGTTCCTGTTCAACATCAGCCTTGCGTTTGCGTTCCATTATCTGGAATACCCTTGCAGAGCTGAGGGCGGAGATGAATTGCGTATCCAGCGATTGCGCCGCCAGCTTGATCGACAGCAGCTTGCCGTTTTTCTGGGCTGACTCAACTACTGCCGGCTGGACTTTCAACTCGCCAATATATATTCCCGCCTGCTCGCCTTTCGGCAGCGGGTCCTGCGCCTGCGCCGCTGCGCAGAAAAGACCGGCCGCCATCGCGAGTGTGGCGCAGCCGGTGTTCAGACTTCGTTTTTTCATAGTAAAATTCTCCTGGATTGGTTAATTAATGATCAATAGCCGTGAATGACCCGCGTAAGCTGCTGGGCGAAACCGTCCGAACGGATATAGCTGTTTTTCAGGAATACTTCGCGGCCGGATGAAACTTTTTCCTTGACGTCCGCATCCGCTTTGCTCTGCTCCCTGGCGATATCAACCTTGGCAACCCTGGTGAGTTTCTCCAGTTCCTGAGCCTGCTTGAACGCGGTAATATCTTTATACTTGGCCAGGCCTGATTCAGAAAGCTCCAGGGAAACGTTCAGCTGCTGGTTCGGGAAAATATTGACCGTTCTCTCCCATGTCTGGAAATATTCGCGGGAAACGCGAAGCTGGTGGAGGCCGGGCTTAACGATGAAGCGGCCAGGCGGCGAACCGATCGCCGCGCCATCCAGTTCCACTGTTGCGCCGGTCACATTGCACTCAATGCCAAATTCAGCGGTGGCTCCGCCTTTGACTGCCGCATTGCGTATGCGTTCGACTTTGCCGCTGATATTTTCCGCCAGCTTTGCCGTGCCGATGTCGATAAGATTATCCGCGATGTTATCCTGCTTTATCTCCAGGCTGGCATTCTGCGCCACGCGGTATGATGCTGTCAGCGTGTCGCCGTAAAGCGACTGCCCGGTGCTGCCGTCCAGCACTCTGATCGTAAGCGGAAGCGTATAGATGTCCGCCGTATTATTGGTCTGATAAATAGTGCCTTCCCCTTTGAAAGTGCGTTTTTCATGTCCAAGCTGTCCCATGGAGGCGACGATTATATAATTGGCGTCAATCATTTGAGCGATCCGGAGGGACGACGCCTGCGCGACGCCTCCATCCCTGCCCTGTGCTATCAGAACAGTCTCATCCGGCTTCCTGTCGGCGGTGGCGACCCCGGTCAGGCTTTGATTGGTGGCAGTAGTTGTGCTGACGGCCATAAAAGTCTTAACGTTTTTAAAGATTTGATCTTCGGTTTCGCTGGACTCTTTGAACTTCTGTATGACATCTTTCCAATCCATGGTGCTGAAACCTTTTTCAGAGAGCCGGGCGGAGAGTCTGTCGTTGAACGTATCTATTTTATCTCTCAGTTCCTGACCGCCGCAATTGCGCACAAAAATGGCGGTTTTCAACGGAGTCTTTCCATTCGCGGCTCCGGTTTCTGGTTCAGCCGCAAACAGCGCCGAGGCGGCGACAATAGCCGATAATGCCGCTATCGTCCGGAATCGTTGTAAATGTAACATCATAGCTTATTACCCTCCTGTGGTTTATTTGATTGCGCTTCCGCATGATCAGTGTTTGATTTTACCGCCGGAGCGACAGCAGGCCAGAGCTGCTGATAAATAAGGCGCGGACCGACCTGCACAACCCGCACTATGGTAGTCTTCCCGGCAATGACTGGAACGGATTCCTCCAGGCGCAGTTGCGTTCCCTGAGGAGCAAACGTTATTTTGTGAGTTCCTGCCGGCATGTCCGCCGCGAGAGTCTGGACATTTTCCGGCAGGGTCATAAAACTGCGCAGATCAGCATTTTCGCTCATATTGTTATAAACGGCAGACGCCGCCATGATGGCGATACCGGCGGCCTGTACGCCGGTATTGCCGCCGGCCGCCGCCATCGTGGTCCCGGCGGCGAATACGCTGCCTTTGACGACTACGCGGGCGGACTGTCTGATAATCCGCCACTTGGCCTCCTCCTTGAGAGCCCTGAGTGCAAGGGCGTTCATGTAGCATATTGGCGAAGTCGGGCCGATTTCGCCCAGTTCGGACGATACCAGCATCGGCGAAGCCTCGCACCATTTAAACTGATAAACCGGATAGGCTACGGCGACAGCCGCCATAGAGATGAAAATCTCCTTCTTCCGCGGCGCCCAGCCATACTCATACAACACAACCAGACGGCCGTCTTTGCCGGAGGAGACAGTGGATTCAAACTGTTTCCAGAGCTCCGGATATGTTGATTTCAGTTTGTCAAAATCATTGGTTTTATTCAGCCTGCGGGCAAGCCGGACCACATCCATCTGCAAATACGGATTGGACGGCATTACCTCCAGCCCTTTTTTATAGGAGATATAGGCGTCATCAAGTTCCCCGTTCATCTCATGGATAATCCCGCTTACATACAGGACATAGGGGTTCAATACGGAACTTTTTGCTTTGGCAAGGACTTCGGCCATTTCGGCGAAGCTTTTTTCATACGCCTGCTCGCTTTTCTTTTCGTATTCAGCCCGTTTTGTTTCCTCCTCTGTTTTTTTCGGCAATGGCGCGGCGGCGGCAACGGCAATCTGCGGAGGGCTTATCAGCTCAATGGATTTCTGTTGAATTTCAGGCTGTTTATCAATGAATTTTTTACCGGATGGAGATTCGCAAAATTTGACGAGCGCATCAAGTTCTTCAGCGGAGAACGTATCGGCGTATAAATCTGCCACCTGATTCTTATGCTGATCCCAGTTTATCTCTTTGCCCTTTGTCTTCATATATCTGTCTCCGATCTTCAAGTCGGATATTAATTTCCCGGACAGTTCTTTGCGCTTAGCCTGATCGACAGGGTCAACTTGAGCATTCAGGGTTGCCGGAGGTGTCGTTGCGTCGGTATTTATTGCAGTTTCCCCGGTTTTTGGCGACAATACAGTTTTTTGATTGCGCAATAGTTGCGCGATTTTCTTTTGAATTTCAGGCTGTTTTTCAATGAGCTTTCTGCCGGTCGGAGATTCGTAAAATTTAATGAGCGCATCGAGTTCCTCCGCGGAGAAAATATCGGCGTATAAATTTACAAACTGGTCTTTAAGATTGCCCCAGTTTACGTCTTTGTTCACGGTCTTACTCTTCTTTAAAGTAATAGTAACGCGGTCTCCAACCTTCAAATCAGCAATCAATTTCTCAGACAGTTCCTTGCGTTTAGCCAGTTCGGGAGAAACTGCCGGGGCAGCTTGAACTGCCGGAGACTCTGCTGGTGCGGTGATTGCCGGTACAGGCAGCGCCGCCACTGCAGCTGCCTGTGCCGGCGAAGCAGCCGGCGCGGCAGCCGGAATTTCCGGATTTGCGGCGCTTTGGACGGCCTGCTGTCCGGCTTTTGATTTTTCCTGAATGGCTTTCTGGTTTTCAAATAATTTCTTTTGAACACCGGCCTCGGAATTGCGGAAGCCTTCTTCTTTGAATTCTTTGCCGCTGCGCGCCTTTTCGGCCTCATTCAGCAAAAAATCGGCATTGCGGATCTCAACTACCGCGCCTTCCATATCACCTTGCGCCAGATAATTGAATGACTGCGACAGGTAAATCATTTCCACTTCAAAAAGGCGGGCTTTGTAAGGGAGCATATTGTCATTTACCAGAACGGAGCCGGTATTGATTTCCGCGCCCGGCAGGGTATTGTCGTCCAGTTCCCGCTGCTTGAGGATATCGACCTGTTCGTTAAAACTCGCCCGGCTGGTTTTAAAGTCACCTTCAAGCTGGGCAAGGCGCCCTTTCTCCATGAGATATAATTCCGTGTTCAGCCCCATATTTTCAAGGTTCTCTTTATACAAGTCAGCCGGCTCCAAATGCTTATTCTGCTCGACTGCCGCAATATAACCCGGCGTCGGGTTGGCAGTTGAGCAGCCGGTTATGCCGGACAGCACAGCGAGCGCCGCAATTGAACAGCCAATACGGTTAAGCCAGTGCATTTTCATTCCTTAAAAAGATAGTTTTTATTATTTTGCAAAATAAAAATAGCGGGATGCAGTCATGAAGTCAAGAGCCGGAGCAAAAAAATCCGCAGGCTGAAAAAATTCAGACTGCGGAAAATTACAATATATGGAGCCAATTGCAAAACTCGCGTTTTGCGGGAATTCAGAAGACAGAATCCAGAATCCAGAATGGAATTATAACTCAAATCCAGTTCGTTTTCCAATTATTCTGACCCCTGGCTCCTGAATTCTGACTACTTTTAAAATTACCTCTATGAACAATTATTTTTTGCGCATTTGCGGAAAAAGTACGACATCGCGAATGGATTCAGCTCCGGTCAGCATCATGACCAGACGGTCAATGCCGATACCCATACCGCCGGCCGGCGGCATGCCGTGTTCCAGCGCAACCAGAAAATCCTCGTCAACTTTGTCGGAAACCAGATCGCCGGGTTTGCGTTCGCGCTCGAACTGATCCATGAACCGCTTGCGCTGTTCGATGGGGTCATTAAGTTCCGAGTATCCGGGCGCCACTTCCTGTCCGTTGATTTCAAGCTCGAAAACATCCACGAATTCCGGATTGTCGCCGCATGCTTTCGCCAGCGGGACCAGTTGCGCCGGCAGCCGGGTGACAAACGTGGGCTGAATCAAGGTATGTTCGATCTTCTTTTCATAAACTTCATTGGTGACTTTGAAATCCGGCAGGCCGGGTTCCAGTTCCACGCCCATTTCCTTTGCGCGGACGACTCTTTCCTCCGGAGTGATATCGAACCAGTCGGCTCCGATGCGCTCCTTAATCAAATCACTATAGGAGATTCTTTTCCAGGGGCGTTCAAGACTGATGATTCTGCCGTTGCCGTGGTCTATCGCCATTTTGCCAAAAACTTTCTGCGCTATGCCGGTAACCATTTCCTCAATCAGGTCCATCATCGTGCGGCAGTCCCCGTAAGCCTGATAAATCTCGATCATGGTAAATTCCGGATTGTGGCGGCGGTCCATGCCTTCATTACGGAAATTGCGGTTCAGTTCGAATACTTTTTCAAATCCGCCGACCAGCAGCCGCTTCAAGTAAAGTTCCGGCGCGATGCGCATGAACATTTCGCTGCTCAGAGCTTCATAGTAAGTTTTGAAAGGGTTGGCAATAGCGCCCCCGGCGAGCGGTTGCAGCATCGGAGTTTCAACTTCAATAAAGCCCTGATCTTCAAGATATCTGCGGATTTCACGGATAATCACGAAACGCTGCTTGAACAGCTCGCGGCTTTCTTCATTCATAATCAGATCAAGATAACGCTGACGGTAACGCTGCTCAATATTGGTCAACCCGTGAAATTTTTCAGGCAGCGGACGCAGTGATTTGCACAGCAGAACGCAGGACCTGACCTTGATGGTCAATTCGCCCATTTTAGTTATAAACAGCAGGCCGCGAATGCCAATCAGATCGCCGATGTCCAGCTTCTTAAACAGTTTGAACTCTTCTTCGCCAAGTTCCTTTTTATTGACAAATAACTGAATTTTCGCGGAACTGTCCTTGATGTCGGCAAAAATTGAACCGCCCATTACGCGCATGCCCATCAAGCGGCCTGCGACAACGGCGGCCTGGTCTGCAGTTTCCGCCAGTTCAAGTTTGAATCCTTCGCGCACAGTATTAATCAGTTGACTGCCGTCAAAACGCTCGCCGAAAGGCGCGATGCCGGCAGCTTTCAGTTCTTCCACTTTATTGATCCGCTGGCTGAAAACATCCTCATGACTTATATGATCAACGTCCGCCGCGGCATTTTCCTGAATCTCGCTCATTTAGGTCTCCGTTTTCGATTAAATCGTAATTCTGTAATATATAAACAAGTAAATTAAAGATACAAAAGCGATATAATTTAACATTAAATCGTGAACTTGCAACAATTTCCGGCTAAGGAGTTGTAAAGAAATAAGAGGTATTTTTATACTGAGGGTATCGGGGAGAAATTTCGGGGTTGCCGGAGAGGAGCAAAGCCGTAGCTTTGTAACGAACCGGCAAAGCCGGAAGCGCCACCGGAACACCAGTAGAAAGTACCGTTATTTTTGAACGACTCCTATAGAAATAATCGTTTTCAGATAAAAATCAAAAGGCTTAAGCGCCGTCTGACGCTTAAGCCTCGATATTTCGACGAAACAGATAATTATTTCTTATCTGTCGGAATTCTCATTCCGTAGAAGGAACGATGAACAAAGAACAGGGCGATCACAAAGAAGACCCCGGAAATTATCATCTTGACGGTTGGATCGGGCATCGTCACCGCGATTTCAACAGCCAGCAGGCCGAAGAGAGTGGTGAACTTGATAACCGGGTTCATCGCCACGGATGAAGTATCTTTGAACGGGTCGCCGACGGTGTCGCCGACAACGCTGGCTTCATGCAGCGGGGTGTTCTTCATCTTCATGTCAACTTCAACGACTTTCTTGGCATTGTCCCATGCGCCGCCGGCGTTAGCCATGAAGATCGCCTGATAGAGACCGAAGAAAGCGATACCGATCAGGTAGCCGATGAACAGGTAGGGGTTGAAGAACGGCAGAGCCAGCGCGAAACAGAAAATCGCGATGAAGATATTCCACATCCCCTTCTGAGCATACTGTGTACAGATCTTGACAACTTCTTTGCTGTCTTTGATCGAGGCGGTGGCGGCGTCAAGTTTGATGTTTTCCTTGATATAAACAACCGCTCTGTAGGAACCGGTGACAACCGCCTGGGTTGAAGCGCCGGTGAACCAGTAAATTACCGCGCCGCCCATCAGGAAGCCGAGGATGATTTCCGGCTGAACAACGCTCAATTTTTCAATAACTTTACCCTGGGCAATTGTTCTGTCGAGCAGCAGGATGATACCGAAAATCATGGTCAAAGCGCCGACTACGGCGGTACCGATCAGCACCGGCTTGGCCGTCGCTTTGAATGTATTGCCGGCGCCGTCATTCTTTTCGAGGTTGTGCTTGGCGCATTCAAAATCAGGTTCGAATCCGAAATCTTTCTTGATTTCAGCTTTAACATTCGGAATGGATTCGATCTGGCTCAGTTCGTAAACAGACTGGGCATTGTCGGAAACCGGGCCGAAGCTGTCAACCGCGATGGTGACAGGACCCATGCCGAGGAAACCGAACGCAACCAGGCCGAACGCGAAGATCGGTGCGGCAAACTGCATGGTTTCTGGAAACAGCGCCAGCAGGAAAGTATCGTCTGACAGGTTGTAGCTGATGTACATCAGAACAATGATCAGCAGGCCTTCCCAGAAGGCGGAGAAGTTACCGGCAACGAAACCGGAGAGAATGTTCAGAGAAGCGCCGCCCTGCTCGGAGGAGGTTACAACTTCTTTAACATGCTTGGAATGGGTGCTGGTGAAAACCTTGGTGAATTCCGGAATCAGCGCGCCGGCCAGGGTTCCGCAGCTGATAATGGTGGAGAGTACCCACCAGAGATTGCCGAAGACCGGATTGCTCGGCGGCAGCAGCAGATAGCTGGCGACAAAAGTAACAGCGACAGAAATGATTGAGGTCAGCCATACCAGCTGAGTCATCGGCATTTCCGCATCAAATTCCTTTGCGTCTTTGAATTTCGCAGCGCAAAGCTTGTCGTTGAGAGTGTATGAGAACAGCGAGGTCAGGATCATCAGGATACGCATAGTGAAAATCCAGATGATGAGCTGTCCGCAGATTTCGTCCTTGCCAAGCAGAGCCAGAGCCAGGAACGCGACCAGCGCAACGCCGGTTACGCCGTAGGTTTCAAAACCGTCAGCGGTCGGTCCGACGCTGTCACCGGCATTGTCACCGGTACAGTCGGCGATTACACCCGGATTCTTGGGATCGTCTTCGGGCAGCTGGAAAACAATCTTCATCAGGTCGGAACCGATGTCCGCGATCTTAGTGAAGATACCGCCGCAGATTCTGAGTACGCTGGCGCCGAGGGATTCGCCGATGGCGAAACCGATGAAGCACGGGCCTACCAGGTCAGTCGGCAGGAATGTAAGAATGCAGATCATGAAAAAGAGTTCAACGCTGACCAGCAGCAAGCCGACGCTCATCCCGGATTTCAGGGGAATCGCGAGCGCCTGCCACGGAGTTCCGCGCAGAGCGGCAAACGCTGAACGGGAGTTGGCTTTGGTGTTGATCCGGATACCGAACCACGCCACGCCGTATGAACCGAGAATACCGAGTACTGAGGCCAGGAGAATCATGCAGACATTGCCTGCTGAACCATGATTCAGGTAACCGAAGTAGTAAACCATGCAAAGGCCGATCAGGGCCCAGAGGATGGCCAGGAATTTACCCTGCTGCCAGAGATAAGTCTTGCAGGTTTCCCAGATCACCTGGGAGACATTGGCCATTGACTTGTGAACAGGCATCGCATCGGTCTGTTTGTACTGGACCCAGCCGAATATCAGCCCGATCACGCACACCACCAGTCCGGCATACATCAGGTGAACCCCTGCTACGCTGTGACCGAGGACATTAAACGAAATCTTGCTCAAGTCCGGGATCTTGATGTCCGCTTCACTGGCGAACGTTGACGTTGCCCCCAGGGCAATCGTCATAAACGCCGCCCCCTTTAGAATCGATTTACTGATACTCATCTTTTTACCTTTGACTCCTGTCGTTATTAAGGTTGTTTATAATGAACTAAAAACTTATCATCTTCCATTTTCATAAAAATAAACGCGTTTAATCTAATCGGCAAAAATGATTTTTCAACAGTTTTTTTGAAAAAAGGCAAAAAATAACATTACTTATTTACTTTAACCGTAATAAACTTGCATTAGCTCCGCGTTATCATTGCGCTGAATAATAAATCCGGTTAAATGTCAAAACTATTTAATTCCACTTGCTTTTTTAAATTAATGTTGCTATAGGTAAAATACTACAAAAATAGATTCCGCCAACGACCGGAAGGAGTATGGTTATCATGAAAAAACTGCTTATGCTTATGATGCCGTCATTATTGATTCTGACCGGATGCACGGTCTTTTATGAAACAACCCGGCCGGCCGCTCCGCAGCTGACGGCATTTCTGCCGGATCATAAATTGCTGGTTAAACAGCCTCCGGAATTCCCGTTTTATTATTTCTGGGAAAAAAAAGATATTGACTGGAATAAATATGACAAAGTTTATGTTGCTCCGGTAAACACGGATTATCTGCTCAAGGATACCTGGTGGGAAAGTGTTGATCCGAAAGCGCTGGTAAATATTAAAAAAGATATTCCGGGTCTGGCTGAATATATGAGAAGCAGGTTCATCTCCAGATTGAGCAGAGTCGAAGTCCGCGGAAATTTCAAAGTCGTGGACAGTCCGGAGATGCCTGGAACACTGTCACTTGAGCTGGCTTTGACCAAACTGATACCGACCAAAGCGGAATTGAATTACCTTGGCACCGCCGGCGGATTCTTTCTGCCTGGAGCGGGAATGGCAGCCTCCATGGCCGGCGCAGGCCATGTTTCAATGGAATGCAAACTTATTGACCCGAAAACCGGGGAGCTGTTGATGATGTACGCGGACAGGGAGGACGATCCTTCCGCCTTGATCAATCTTGCCGGATTCTGCTGGTACAATGCCGCCAGGGATAATATTGATATGTGGGCGCGTCAGACTGCCGCCATGGCGGTAGTCTCCAGATTGCAGGATGTACAGCGGGACTTTCCGTTCCAGTTGATAAAATATTGAGTTGCGGGATTAAATAATAGAGATGAACAACCATGAATGAGAAAAACAATTCAAACCCGCTTATTTATGCGCATGGCGGTTATCGCAATTTGAAAAGTTTTCAGATAGCTCAGCTTGTATATGATGTCACTGTGCGCTTTTGTAACCGTTATATCGGAAAACGCAGCCGCACTCATGACCGGATGGCGCAGGGGGCTGCGCAAGTGAGGAATGGACTCTATGGACCAGACGGACGCTATGATGAAATCTCAGCGGATGCGGCGCTTGTTCTGATCGGCGTAACATGCCGTCTTCCTGACCGGCAAATTAATTCTTTGGCAGATCTTTTTGAAAAGAAGGCGGCTTCACAGAAAAACTGCATAACATCCGTACTAAAATCCGGAGAAATCATGATATCTGATTCATCATTCATCGCGTCCATAATGTCCATACAGTCTATTAATGTCCATTGAGACAAGGATCAAATAATGAATAAAAAAGCTGTAGTTTTATTGAGCGGGGGACTGGATTCGGCGACCTGCCTGGCAATCGCCAAAAGCGAAGGATTCGAATGTTACGCGCTGAGCTTCGATTACGGACAGCGTCACGAATGCGAGCTGCTGGCAGCAAAAACTGTTGCCGCCGCTATTGGTGTTGCGGATCACGTCGTAATCAAAATAGATCTGCGCAAATGGGGCGGGTCCGCGCTGACCTCCGACATCGCCGTCCCCGATGCCGGCAGTACAGCCGGCATTCCCGTGACTTATGTTCCTGCCCGCAACATCATTTTCCTGTCGTTCGCGACCGGCTGGGCGGAGGTACTTGGCGCAAAAGACATTTTCATCGGCGTCAACTCGGTTGATTATTCCGGCTATCCGGACTGCCGCCCGCGTTTCATCGAGGCGTTTCAGGAATGCGCCACTATCGGAACCAAAGCCGGAGACGAAGGCTGGCAATTCCATATCCACGCCCCGCTGCAAACCATGAACAAGTCTGAAATCATCCACAAAGGGATACAGCTGGGAGTTAACTACAGCCTGACTCACAGTTGCTATAATCCCGGTTCCGGCGGTCTGGCCTGCGGCAAATGCGACAGCTGCCGGCTTCGTCGGCAGGGATTTATAGAAGCCGGCATTACCGATCCGACCAAATATCAATAATAAATAATAAAATAAGGAGAATTTATCATGCGTGATTGTATTTTTTGTAAAATTATCAACAGTCAGATTCCGGCGACAAAAATATATGAAGACGAACTGGTCGTTGCATTTCTGGATATCGCGCCGATCAATCCGGGACATGCACTGGTGATTCCCAGAGAACACCATGAAAGCTGCGTAACAATACCGGAAGAGGTTGCCGGACGCATGTTCAAGGTCGGAAGCCGCATCGGGGTCGCGATAAAACGCGCACTTGACTACGACGGCTTCAACCTGCATCTCGCCGACGGGCAATGTGCCGGGCAGGTCGTTATGCATGGACATCTGCACATTGTTCCGCGCGGCGCACAGGACGGATTCCATTGGAACTGGCGGCAGAAAAAATATAACAGCGATGCGGAACGTCAGGAAGTCGCCGAAAAAGTCATTGCCAAGCTGAAAGTGTAAATTCCGGATGAACAGCGCTGACTTGCGAGCTGCTGATCAGTCGCCGAGGTATTTGTCTTTAAGCCGGTAATTGCAAATATAATCTTTAACCGCTTCTTTCAGCGGAACAGTCTCCTGACAATAACCAAGCGAACGGAGTTTACCCATTTCGGCTTTTGTATAATACTGATAGCGGTCACGAAGATGTTCAGGCATTTCGACATATTCGATATTTACCGGCTTGCCCAGCGCCTCAAAGGCACCCTCTGCCAGCGAACTCCACGTTTCAGCCTTGCCGCTGCCAATGTTGAAAATACCATACCCGCAGGGATGGTTCATCAGGAACAGAATCATGCTCACGGCATCTTTGATATACAGAAAATCCCGCTGCTGTCCGCCGTCTTTAAATTCCGGACGGTAGGATTTGAAAAGTTTCATTTTGCCTGCGTCAGAGATTTGCTCAAAGGCGCGGCAGACCACGCTGCGCATTTCCCCTTTGTGCAATTCATTCGAACCGAAAACATTGGAAAATTTCAGTCCGGTTATTTTTGACAGCAGTCCATGGTGTTTCGCCCAGAGGTCAAACATGTGCTTGGAATAGCCGTACATATTCATGGGCCGCAACGAATCCAGTTCATTTTCGTTATCATTATAACCCTGCGCGCCGTCGCCGTAAGTTGCACAGCTTGACGCGTAAATAAAGCGGATATTATTATTAACCGCAAATTCAGCCAGTTCTCTGGTATAAGTAAAATTATTGTCCGCCAGGTAGGACGCATCCTTTTCAGTAGTGGCGGAGCAGGCTCCCATATGAATAATCCCGTCAATGCGTCCAGCGGCAAATGCTCCGGCCAGCAGCTTTTCCCGGAATTTATCCTTTTCCATATAATCGGCATATTTCAGGGCACGGAGATTTTTCCATTTTTCGGAATTACCCAGGTGGTCAACCAGCAGAATATCGCCGATGCCTGAGTTGTTAAGTCCCCAGACCACGCCGCTGCCGATAAGCCCTGCCGCTCCTGTTACTATATACATTTTCTATAATCCATTCACGCTTGTTCCGCCGCCACCCGAGCTGCTGCTATTGCTTCCAGGCATTGATGGCATTGATTGCCGGTTTACATCCTTGAGCGGACCTTCGCCGCCTGCTAAAGTCAATGTCGCCATAATAGAACTTTTATACGTTTTATCGCCATTGCTATCCTTGTTGGTGGAACGCGACAGTTCCACCGCCAGTTCCCAGCAGTGCAGAGTTTTGCTTATTTTCGTCCTGAGATCACGGATATAGCCTGCTTCAAAGTCGTATAAAACTTCATACCCGAATTTCAAGGTGCGGTCTGTCGGGAACGGATGATCAAAGCCGAAGACCAGCGTTTGAATCTTGTTGTTATAGGTTTGATCGAACGCGCTGCCGTTGACCATCTGGGTCAGCGTGCTGCCCATAGAGTAAGCCGACTGCACATTGTAATAACCTTGATATGCATAACCAAAATGCACATTGACATCCTGAATAATTTTATATTTCATTATGAGTTCAAATTTATCAAGAAGGTTGCTGACCCCGTTGGCATAGCCCGACTCGCCGTTGTTAATCGTCGGTCCGGTATAAGAATTATTCCCCGCATTCAGCGCCATCAAACTGGTGATGCTTGTGTCTTCAAACGGGGCAAAGTTGAATTTAGTGCAGAAGTCGCCGACATTATTAAATCCGTCCTGTTTCTGGAAATGATAGTCCCAGTAGTTTTCCATGGACATCCAGTTATATATTTCTTCGCCGCCGTAAGGTCCGCGGCGGGTCTGCAGGCGGTTCAACATACCGAGCCGGACGAAATTCTGTTCCTGAATACGATCAATATCATCGAAGTAATAGAGATTCTTGCGGTCAACTGTCGGGTCGGGAATATAGTTATAATTGATATACGGCTCGAACACATGGCGCATGCCGTCGAGTTTCCAGAACGCATTTTTAGTATCCTGCCATGACTGGTAAACTTTCGTATTGGCTTCAAGTCCGAATTCCCCGACAAACCGGTACTGGCTGCCGCCATTGTTGTCATAGTTCTTGATGATTGCATTAGAATTTCCGTCGGGACTGTTAACCGAAAACATGCCTTGCAAATCTCGTTCGTCAACTGCTGTCTTGGAGGAATTCTGGTAAGCCGTCATGCGGAATCCGGATCGCGGTATCAGATTCAGCCAGTCAAGCTTGAAAGGATAATAGAACATATGCAGGGTGTCAAAACGCAAGGAATTATAATTTGCCGGGTCCACCAGATTGCCGTTAATGCGCGGTTTGTCAAAATCACGCCATTTCATATACATATTTGAAACGCTGGTTTCACTCTGATAATATATGTTTTTGAATAGTTCCTGACGCGGCGCGTCCATCCGCCAGCCCGGCAGCTGCTCCACCGCGGTATAAAAATTATTTACCCGCGGTCTTATGTACAGAGAGGTTGACAACCGGTCAAATTGCTGTTCCAGCGCAGCATAAGTCGCCGGCTCCGGATCGGCATTGAACTTGTCCGGGAAAAAATCGCTGCGGAAATAATAGTCACTGGTGATTTCGAAATTACCCCTGAAATCCAGCCGCGGCGTAATGTGCGTAACATTGCTCAGTCTGAAATCGTAACGGGCATGCGGAATTGTGAGCCGTCCATTTTCGACATCACTAGTGTTATACGGTCTCTGGTCATACAGCCCATACCCGAAAATATCCGTCTTGGAGTACTCTGTTTCGATTATTGTTTCATCGCCGTAGCCAACACCGCGAAGCGAATAAAGGTCCACATATAATTTAGTGCTTGCATACGGATAATCGCTAAGCTGAAATCTCTTTGACAAACCAAGATACATACCCCAGTCGGAACTGTACCCGCCGCGAACTTGAAGCAGTCCCGGACTTTCATCTTTCGGCTTATAAAACATCGGAACCCATAGTACCGGAACGCCGAAAACTTTCAGCTTGCAGTTATATCCCCAGATACTGTGGTCTCCGACGTCCGGATTATAGCCGTTAAATCCGAAGCTGTCTGACGCATAAGGGAAAATATTGGCTTCGCCGCAATTGATGGAATAATGCCCTTCCTCGGTTTCAAGATATTCGCATGAGCTTATTTCGGCATCTTTGACATTTACTTCACCGCTGGGTTTGCGAGTGCCGGATTTGGCTTTGCAGACGAATGTCTTATACCGGGCTTCAAAATCTGTAATATCAATTACCCCGGTGGAAAGATTACCGCTGACCCGGCTGGCTTTGATCATATCGCCTCTGGTATATACCTCCACATCCACAGTCTGGTTGCCGAGCGGATCTACGGTATATCCAAGAATTTTGACCATTACTTCCGGCATGGCGGTCAGTTTTACCAGATCGCCGATCGGAATATTCGATTTTTTCTTTTTCGTTTTGTACAGCCGCACATTGCCGGCAGCCTCAATATCCTTGCTTTCTGTATTAACAATTGCGCGGTCGGCATAAACGGTAATATCACCGTAAGGAATGTATACATTGCCTTTGACGACAATATTTTTGCCGACAATGCTCCATGAATCCGCTTTGGTATTGCTGAGGCTGCGGCTTTCCGCATTGGTAAAATCGTCAAACTCAAAAGCCTTGCCGGATGAAACCATTGAGAAGACACAAAGGCAGGCTGCTGTAAAAAGCAGTTTCAGGAAAATATTATTTTTATTGCCTGCCTGTGAAATCATCAGCGGGTATAGGCCTCCAGCAGTTGTTGTTCAGTGTCCTTGGTATAAAACCCGTTTTCATCCAGCGTCGCATCAATTCCAGGCGCTAATTTTGCAATATCTTTGACCGGAGTAAGCGGCATATCCGGACAGTTCGGGAAAATCACCGTTTTGCCCGGAAATTTGGCGTTAATCACCGCATCAAGTCCGTCTTTCAGCGTATTCATGCCGCCGACCGCGGCCAGCGCGGTAACCGGCTTCAGCAGGCCTTTTTCCGCCAGCTCCAGGGTGTGCCGCAAATGAGCGGTTTTACTGCCGCTGGAACCGATGAAACGTATCCCGCGGGATGCAATGCCGTTCACGTTCAGCTCGCCTTCTTTGCCAGCCGGAATTCCGGCAAAAATATTCATCAGTCCGTCTTCTTTAAGAAACTTCGCGGAACCGTTCAGCACCGGAATTACCGGCACCAGCATGATGATGTCGTCAAAGCCTTCAGGGGCGAAATCAGCAATTGCCTTTTCAAATTTTTCCGGAGACATTCCAGATGGATTGAGAGTGACAAATTCAATGCCTTTCTCCTGTATCTTGCCAGCCAGTTGCGAACGGACATTTTCGATGCGGGCGTCATCCATGTCGGAAACCAGAATGCGTTTCGGGCAGTTTTCCGATTCCACCGCCATCTGGGTATGCATCTGTCCCATGGCGCCGGCCCCGCCGGGCAGCCAGCAGGTGCCCCCTTTCTTCAACTCGCTCCTGACATTTCTGCCGTAGGCGGCGGAAAGAACTTCGCCTTTTGCGCCCTGATAGAACCAGCCTTCATAGTGAATGCTGCCGACGTCGAAGGCCCAGGCTTCATCCGGATAATCGCCGATAAAGCTGATCACCGCGCCGCGATTACAGGCTTTCGCCAGTTTTTCGCCAAGTTTCTGATCGCTGACATCGCAGATAAAGATATCGTCAAACTTCAAATCATCGGTTATATTCTTAATCACTTCCGCCCTGATGTTCAGTTCCGATTCCAGAGCTTCCAGTGCGCCGGACGAAAGATTCAACACGCAAACCTTCGACGGAGAGGATTTTTTCAGCAATTCACCGGCGGCATAGATTTTGCGGCTGCCGGGGCCGGCGGCGATCAGCACGGAACCGTTCTGTTTCGGAGCTGTACGGTTTTCAATCATGTAACTGGCCTGAACGCAGGTCCAGGGCTCCATCAGCGCCGCAACCGCAGACGGCGTATCTTCTTTTACCGGCAGCAGATAGCAGCCTTCATCGCCGTCAAGCACTCGCTGGTCGAGCACGCTGTACTGGGACATGCCACCGTTGATCGCGTAACCATAGGCGAAGCCTTTGCCGTTTACATAAATATCCGCCTGGATGATAAAGCGCTGTCCGCATTGGAATTTATCTTCCAGATTTTTACCGACTTTAACTACCGTCATTACGGCTTCATGCCCCGGTATAACCGGGTCAGCGCTGAGGTTTTTGGATATGACGCGCGGATGTTCTTCGCCCGCACGAATCAGTTTTACATCAGAAAAACAAAGTCCTATCGCATCAATTCTGACCAGAAGTTCATCCTCGCTATTGACCGGAACTGGTATTTCGCAGGGTTTATTGTCTTTCCCGAGTTTGTCCATGCCGGCGCCGAAAAGCGGCCACGCAAGCATCTTGTCCGGCAATTTACAATTACAGTTCATTTTTTTCAGGACTCCATCTTAAACGTTATTAAAAACGATAATATTGCCCTGTTTATACCAAAATTCAAGAAGTCCGTCAAACTTTTTTCGCCTTATGGCAAGTCACGATCTTAAAGCAAGTTAAAGATTGCGCATTTCATTTTTGCCGCCACCGGAAATCACGATACAACGAAATGAGTTCATTGGCAATATCACCCAGCCGGCATGCCTGGAATATCATTCTTCCGGAAATCACGCGTATATTCTAAGGACGCCGCTGATGTCCGGACTCCGCTATTTTTTTGTGAATAGAGGTAATTTCAAAAGTAGTCAGAATTCAGGAGCCGGGAGTCAGAATAATTGGAAAACTAACTGGATTTGAGTTAGAATTTCATTCTG
>JBAWXM010000044.1:0-21813 GCA_037144075.1 Lentisphaerota bacterium
TGTTGGATATTGGATATTCCGTGTTGGATATTGGATATTCTCCCGCCTTGCGGGATCACGTTCTGCGGGACGGGATGGATATTCAAATTATCTGCTGACGCCTGGACTACTGAAGCAATGAAAAAAGCCGGTCAGACGACCGGCTCTGTCGGGGGAAGTTTAGCAGAAATCCTGACGCAATTACAACTTCATGCCGCTGATTTTTCTATCGGCAGCCTGCTGTATTCTCAAGGTTTTCCTGGATACGGTCAGTATTGACTGAGTATTAAGCGCACCGGACTTGCCGCCGATTTCATCCATAAACAGCGACAGATAATCCGGGCCGACATTAGCCGGCGGCGACATAATGCTGACGCCCTTGTCGCCGGCAAATGCCACCTTGAAGGAGCTTTCGGCAATATTGGCACAAACAACACCCTTAGTGCCCCAGAATTTAAAATCCCAGTAAAACGGCGTGGAGTATCCGCAGGAGTCGGGTGCAAAATATGAAACATCGCCCAGAATGCCGCAGCCGTTTTCCATGGAAAGCATGAACTGTCCGGCATCCTCAAAATGCGGATAGTCTTTCGCAAAAGCATTCCAGCAGCGCGCGGCGTTAAGATGGGTGACTTCCATACCGGTAATCCATTCAATTATGTCAATGCCATGAATAGCGATATCATTAATCGTTCCGCCATGCTTTGTTTTCTCAAAATACCATGACGGACGCGTTCCGGACAACAGCGGATGCTGTCCTCCGAAATTGACGCCGTGAATATCGCCAAGCATTCCGCGCTGAACCAGATTTCTGACCCCGACCATATTCGGCTGCTGCCGCAGATCCAGCATGCACCCGATTTTAAGTTTACTCTTTTTAGCCAGCTTTTCTATCTGGTCGAGTTCCTCAATGCTGGTGCATAACGGTTTGTCGGCAATCACATGTTTGCCGGCAGTCAAAGCTTTAATGATAATCGAACCGCGCTTGCCGTAATAATCTCCGACGGCAACAACGTCGCAGCCGGAATCGCTAAGCATTTTGTCAATGCTGGTATGCGTAATTTTAACATCCGGATTTTTTGCCATTGCTTCACGCGTGGCGGCATCCTCTTCGCAGGCGGCGACAATCTCGCATCCTGAAGTTTCTTTAAGCCTGCTCAACAAACTGAAAATATGTCCGTGCCGAAAACCGGCAAAAGCGAATTTAAGCGCCATTCTGCACCCCCTGTAAAATTATTAGAAAATGATAATATCAATATAACGCTTAAAAGCTTTCCGGCAAACTTTATTGGCAAATGAAACGCAGAATATAAAATTTAGAACTCGCGCAGAGTTCCGGCAGATTAAAATTTAACCGGTTTTCCAGTGCGGGCGGATTCATAGATTCCGCAGATCAGTTGAACAGCGCGGCGTCCTTCGCGTCCGGACAACGACGGATCTTTATGCGCGATGATGGCATCCGCCATGTCGGCAAGCTGGCGGCGGTGGCCTTCATGACTGACTCCCGCCATAGGATCGCCGGAACCGCCTTTCATGCCTTCGGAAACTGCGCCGCTCAACCTGATTTCTTCGTCTTCCGGCCGTTCATCAACGAACTGCCAGCGTACAATCCGGTCGTCTTCCACCACCGCAGTTCCTTTTGAACCGGATATCTCGATCCGGCGCGGAAAGCCCGGCGCACAGGAAGTGCTGGCTTCAATAACACCCATTGAACCATTCTTATATTTGACCACCGCACAGGCGTTGTCTTCGACTTCAATCCGGTCATGGGTCAAAGTTCCGGTATAAGCAAAAACTTCATCGGGATCGCCATTGATATACAAGAGCAGATCAATAGTATGGATTGACTGGTTCATCAGCGCCCCGCCGCCGTCAAGCGCCCAGGTGCCGCGCCAGGTGGCACTGTCATAATATTCCTGCGAACGGAACCATTTGACCTGCGTGCTGACCAGAACAATCTTCCCGAAGCGCCCTTCATCAACCGTTTTTTTGAGCAACTGGATGGTTTTGGCGAAACGGGACTGGAATACAGCGGAAAGCACTACTCCGCGTTTTTCACATTCATGAATAATGGCATCAGCCTTTTCCAGCGTGACATCCAGCGGTTTTTCACACAAAACATGCTTTCCGGCTCTGGCCGCCGGGATTGCCACCTCGCCATGAAAACCCGTTGGCGTGGCAACAGTAACTGCATCGATGGTTTTATCGGATAAAAACGCATCGAAATCATCCACTGCCCGCACATGGTATTTTTCGGCGAATGCGCGGCATCTTTCAGTAACCTTATCATAAACCGCAACCAGTTCCGCATTATCTAAAGCCAATATAGCCTCAGCATGCAAAGCCGCGATTGCGCCGGTGCCGATGATTCCGAACCTGACTTTCCCAGCCATTTAACAACCCTCCGCATATAACAAAAAAATATTTAAAACAATCTGCCAACTCGATTAAAATACATGATGTTATGCAATAAGTCAACCCGCGATTGCTTCATCGGGTAAAAAAAAATAAAAACGCCGCGATATTGCAAAAGCATCGATACAAAGCGATATTAAGTTAAGGCGGGCTTTGCCCGCAACCCAAAAGACAGGAATTCAGGAGTCAGAATGAACAGCCGGAGGAGAATATCCAATATCCCGTCCCGCCCTGCGGGATCCAGCAAAGCGGGAGAATATCCAATGTCCAAGGGTAACAGCCAGGATCCGGAATGGGAACCGGAAATTCAGAAAACATTGGAACTGAATTAAAAAATGAAGGTAGTTTATTAACGCAACTACCTGATAAACAGTCAGTTCATGGTGCCAATGTTAAAACCGTTTAAAACATAGAAGTCTAAAACAAAGATACTAATTACAGGGAATAATAAATGACGGAAAAAGCAAAATCGTTTTTAAATCTGATAATTATCATGGCGGGGCCGCTTTTTCTTTCCTTCGCGGCAACCGAACTTGAGCAATTGTTGATTCTAATACCCTGCATGCTGGTAATCATCTGCATAGGAATACCGGTTTTCCATTTAATAAAAAATGAGAAAAAAGCGTTTTTAACAACTGCTTTCGCAGCATTTTTTTCATGCCTGCTCTGCCTGACGGTGATGGGAATGTTTTCAGGTTCTAAAGACGTCCGGGATCATCTGGCGGAACTGGTCATATCCACCGGCATCAGCATTTTTCCGAGCTTTCTATCCTTGACATGGCTGCTGCTGCTCGCCAAAAGGAAGCGGAATGAGAAAATGGCACAAAAGCAGGAGTCAGGGGTCAGTGGCAGGAGTTAGGAGAAGAGAAAAGTTTTGATATTACAAAATGATTTCTTTGTGCCTCTGTGCCTTTGTGGTTAGCAGAATTTATTTCAAATTCGTCACGCCGAAAGGGATGTGGACGGAAGGAACGGCGCCGGCCGACGCATCAAGATGAAGCCGCTGGTCATCGAAATAAATATGCGGATGAAAAATCTCCAGAATTCTGGCTTTTTGAATTCCTCCAAGGAAAAAAGTTTCATCCACGGTAACATCCCAGCTGCGCAATGTAGTCACAACCCGCTCATGCGAAGGCGCATTCCTGGCAGTGACAATCGCGGTGCGGAGCATGCGCTTGTAATCGCGATGTTCAGCTTCATATTTCAATTCCAGTTTCTGCAAAAACGCAAGCTTCTGGAACAGGCCGGTCAGCGGTCCGGGATCATGCGGAATACCGGCTTTTTCTGATTCTGAATCGTGAAATTTATCAATGTTGCCAGTCTGCTGGTAAATAGTTTCAGCCTTGTCATCGGCAATTACGCCGTCGAAGTCAAAAGCGATGCGCAGTTCGCGGTCGTTCTCGTCATCGTTAAACACTGTCTTCAGCACGGTTCCAGCAGCAAAGCCGGCATTGATCGCCGCCTTGACGTCACTCTGGTCGGCGGAAAGGAACAGCGACACATTAAACGCCGGGATGTATTTAAACGGCGACTTGCCGTTAGTAAAAGCGGCGCGCGTAATATCCAGTCCATAGTGCTGAATGGATTTGAATACCCTCAAGCCGGTGTCAGTGTCATTTTTAGAAAGTAGAACCACCTCGACCGGGTTCAGTCCGTGCATCGCCCGGTTAAGATTGAGAAAACGCCGGATGAACGGAAAAGCAACTCCCCGGTCCAGTATCCGGTCCTGATTTTCCCGCTGATATTGACGATACTCATTCTGATTGCGCTGAAAAACCGCATCAGACTCCGTCAAATCAAACAATGCGCTGGAAGCGACAGCAATAACCAGCTTATCTTCAATCGGAAACGACATGCAGTTACCCCGTTATTTTGTTTCAGCCTGTTTCACAGCGGCAAAATCAGCGATACAGCGCAGCAGGAGCCGTTCCTGCCAGAACAGCAGAGATGAAGATTTGTTCAAAACATCAATCACCGCCGGCGTCTCTTCAATATGTCTGCTGCTAATTTCCGCCGCGACAGCGACAAATCCCAGCCAGAAAGAATTCTCATCCGCTTTGTTCTGTTCAATATTTTGAATAAAGAATTTTCCAGGGCCGGGCGATGCCAGACATGCCGGTATTTTACGTTCAAGCGGCGAGAATAAAGGCGATAAATCCATGAAGCGCCGCATAACAATGCCGGAGTCTCTGGAGTTGAGCGAACCGTTCAGCAAAGCGGCAACAGTCATTGTGCTGAGCAATCTGGCATAATATGGCACAGTGCAAATACGGTAATCATTCAACAGCTTCGACGCTGATTTTTCCATTTCAAACACCGTTCCGGAGGCAACGATTTTAAGCAGCGCTGCTTTATACCACAATTCGCCGTAAATCACAGAGTCGCCAATTGCCGGTTCAACCACCTGCAGAACGGCTTTGACGTCAATATTTCTGTCTATAAACAAACTTCTGGCAGCCGCATCGCATAGAAGCGTTGCCGTCAACTCAGGAAAAACGCATTTTCTCCCGGACAGCGCCTTCAAGGCTGAACCGGCATCTCCGGCATTGCTTACTATTTTATCAGCCGCGTTAATCCAGAGCAGATCATTTTCCAGCGAGGAGTCCCTGTATAAATTATTGTAGCGCGCCACCAGCATTGAAAAATTTCCGGTCGTGGCGTCCTCTTTCTGCAGAACTGCCTGCAGATACAGCAGCGCGTTTCTGAAATCATTCCGGCCGTGTCCATTTTGCAGCGCCAGGTCACTGCCGTAAAGGAATGCCCGCGGATTGCGGGACAACAGCGCGGAACGCATTGCCCAGCCGGTATTAAGGGCGGCGTCTTCAGGATGATCTTTACTGACGGAACCATTTTTCAGCAGGCGTTCGTAAGCATCCGATATTCCGGCTTCAAGCGCATCATCGTTATAACGGTTTACCGCAATATTCAGATAATAAAGCAGCGGAGCGGCAAGCTTGCCGGCATCCGCGGCAAGAATTGCATCCGGTTCAATTTTCTTCTTAAACAATGACTGCCTTGCATCGGTCCAGTCGGCAACATCCATAAATGCGCACAATCCTAAAATTTCATTTGTCACGCCGGAATATCCGGCTCCCGCCTGCTGGAACCAGCGCCAGAAAGAACCGGCATCAGCCTGCCACGGCGGCGCATCCGGTAATTTATCCGAGTTCTTGCGGAGCATATTTAAACTGTTATTACGGTATTCGATCAGCAACTGGCGCTGTTCAGCACTGAAACACTTCAAATATGCGAGTCTTGGCACCATCACGCAGGCGATGTTCACCGCATCCGCGTTCATGCCGGCTTTGACAGCTCTTTCAAACCGGTCAATTACAATATTAATCTGGAATTCCGGATTAAATCTCACCGTATTCTCAATATACTCATCAAAATATTCTTTGTATCTGGAGGCCGTTTCAGTGTTCTGAAATTTTTTATAAAAACCAGATATTCCGCTTAATGTAACCTGTTTTTCATTCTTGCGCATCGTTTCTGTTATTTTTGATACAGCCTCAACAGCCTGATTCTCTACTGCTGCATTCTTGAAATCCTTCACACAGCGCTTCCATAGAGCCGCATTTATCCCGGGCTGGCTGGCGCGGGACAGCAGTTTATCCAGAACGGCATAATCTTTGATCGAGTTGAGCCAGTTGACAAGCCGCCCGAATTCTTCCGCTGATATCTTCACATCGGATTTAGCTATCCAGTTTTCAATCAGCATACTGATCTGCTGATTAGTCAGCTTATGCAGAAGAATCTTCTTGCGTTCAAAAGCGCCGTCGGACAATTTATTGACCAGATGCATCGAAGTATTATCAATGGAACTGAACTCATATTTCTTTCCAGCCTCATCTAATGTCCATGGGATTTCCATGCCGGCAAACCGTTCGCTTTTTTTCATAAATACCGGCATCGGGCTGTTTTCATCCGGCAGATTATCACTCATGAACTTCAATCCGGGTCTCAAAGGCTGGGCTATATTCCTGACATTCGGGTCAGCAACCTTCTTAAAAAAGATGGAATTCTGCTTGTCCACGGATAATTCCATGAATTCATTTAAACCGGCAAAATACTCGTCATATCCTTTAAGCGCATTGAATCTGCGCTCGTTTTCAGCAATATTTTTTTTACTGCTCTCAACATAATCCTTCATTGCGGCGGAAATCAAAGCCAGTCTTTTATTTCTGGCGGCGGCCCGCAATTCCTCTGTCGCGCCGGTAAGTCCGGCCAGCATGTCAGTATAGCGTTTCTCATGTTCAGCAGCAACACAACCTTCGGGAAAACCGCCGGTCTTGAATTTATTTAAAAAATCCTGCAGCAGACAAGCAGTTTCAAACATTGCCTGCGCGTCACAACTTTTGATCTTTTCAGAGACCAGCGCGGCTTCCAGCGTTTTAATTTCCTGCGCGGCAGCAGCTTTTGCCGTCTCCAATGCAGCTTTCTTCTCCGCCTGGACCACCGCCTGCTGCTGGTATTCTTTCATTAAAGAATCAGCATCCCGCAGCATTGCGCCTTCCGGGGAATATTCCGTAATAAAATGTTTGATGGCTTCAACGGCGTCGTTGCAGCGCATATATTTCAGTCCGCTGCGCAGCGCATTCCATACTTCATCCACTTTCTTTTTACGCTCTGCAACCGGATCTTTCACAACCTTCGCATTAGCAGCAGCCCGGGCTGGTCCGTTTTTCTTCAAACTAATAAACCACCACAATCCGGCTGCGATAAAAATCACTGACAAAACCAGTCCGCCGACAATCAGCTTATTATTCAAAACTCCGCTCAAACGGCTATGCTTATTTTGACATTCCCTGCCGCGTCCGTATTTCAGTTTTACAGCAGTCTTCAAATAATCAACAATTTCGTTCCATGACTCCGGACGTTTCTCCGGTTCCTTGGCGATAAGACGGTCGACAAAATCAGAAAAATCCTTCGGGAATCCGGCTATCTTAAATATTTCAGCAAGCGGCTCATGTTGAAGATTCAGATGCATCTCCATCACTTTTTCAGCATCATTTTCATTAAACGGCGGTTCGCCGGCAATCATATGATAAAGGGTTATGCCGAAAGAATAAATATCGGATTTAACGTTGATGCGGTCGACATCTCCCCGGATTAATTCAGGCGGAGCATACATGGGAGTAGCCATGATTTCCGAGGAACTCTCATCATATGCGGATTTGGCCAGACCCAGGTCCGCAAGTTTGGCTTCGCCGTGACGGTTGATGATGATATTGGCGGGTTTAATATCCCCGTGGGTAAGTTTTTGACGATCCCAGGCATATTGCAGCGCCTCGGCGATGCGCAGCGCTATATTGACCGCCTCATTGAAATCCAGAGCGCCCTCGCGTTCGATTTTAGTATCCATGGTTTCGCCGTCAATAAGCTCCATGGCAAAAAAGTAAATTCCATCCTCGGTAAGGCCGGCGTCATATCCCTGCACTATCGCCGGATGATTAAGCGCGGCGGCGGCTCTGGCTTCCCGGAAAAAATCATCGACAAATGTTTCATCACGGGATCTTTCATCGGAGAGAATTTTCAAGGCGACATCGCGTTCAAGACTCAACTGTCTTGCCAGATAAACAATGCCGTTGCTGCCGCGCCCCAGTTCCAGAATAATCTTGAATCCGCCGATAACGGTCTCCGGGGCAATGCGCCCGCCAACACTGAAGCCGCCGCATACAGAACAGAACTTTCCCCCGACTTCTCCGGAAACAGTCTCGGTGTATCTGCCACATTTTTCGCAGAAATGCTGCATTAATTATCCTCAGAAATAAATTGAAGCACAGATCAAACCCCCTATAATCTTTACGCACAAAACACAAGAAGCATGAACCATATAATTTTACTCCAATTTCACATAAATCAAGCAGATATTGAATTTTGCTCCTTATACTCTGATAAGGTTGAAAATTTAACAGAGATGAATAGGATTGTGGATTGAATTTTTCCGATCCGACTGACAGGCGATATAAATATCGCATGAAGAAGGAACGGAAAAAGACGGCCGCAGGACATTCATCCCGCAATCTATTTAAAATTTTAAAACTTATAGAGCATATCCGCAATTCCTGCGGATACATGTATGCGTCTACTTGATTCCCGGCAGCAGATTTTTTGCTAAAAGCCTCATGCCTTTATCATTAGGATGGATATTATCCACAAAACATGCCGGATCATCCGGGACAAGCCGCGTACCGTCAATCAGGCAGACATTTTTAAAATTGGAGGCAACTTGATTCAGCGTCCGCCGATATTCCTCCAGTTGAATTCCCAAGTCATTCGGCTCCACCCGTCCGACCCATGGAATCGGCGTAAGCAAATATATTACCGCGTCATTGCGCATCCCGAGGTGATTAAGCATCTGCTCAGTATCCGCCGCGAAATCCGCAAGTTTACGGTTTTGAGCAAAATCGTTCACCCCGAACGCGACAAACGCGGCATTCCATTCAATCTCCAGCGCCAGCTTGCCGACTCTGCCGTCCATGGTGGCGCCGCCGACCGCAATATTATGAAAATCTTTATTCAGCGCCGCCGACACCTGCGCCGGATAAGTCAGGAATGGGGAGGAAACAGTCATCCCCTGGGTAATTGAGTCACCAATGAAGATAAATCTGGAACGATCTTCCTGAACAGGACTGACGAAACAGCCGTCTTCGATTTCCAGTCCTGCCACGGTAGTTTCGCACAGATTCGGCAGATAAATCTCGATATGCTTTTCACCTTGGCCGTTCAGTTCCGCGCTGAAAGCAAACTCTTCACAATATTCAGGCGGCCCGAAAGTCATCCTTTCAAAACCGTCTATCACGATATCAGTGTTGAAGAGCGGCCTGGAATGACGTCCGAACACCAGCTTCATTGCAACAAACGATGTATCGGAAACAAACGCAATCCGGATGCCTGAATTGTTCATGGCACGAATTTCACCGGCCTCCGTTGCGGAATATAACTGCATCAGTTTTGCAGTCATTCTTGAAGCATAAAAGCCGGACTCAGTTTCCTCCACGCCGGCGGCGCCGCACACATAGTCAATATTTGCCAGTAAATCAACTTTCATAAACAACTCCGGAAAAATGTAATTTGATGATATATAAAAATAACCCGTCAAGCATAATGAGCAAATTAATTATCGCATAATCTGTAAATCGTCTGGACAACAGGCCGGTTGAAAGTAAATTAACCGGGAAATAATAAATCAAAGGCGCATCGCATGAAAATAATTTTATTATCAAATAAACTGCTTATAACTCTATGCGCTGCCGCATTCTGCTGCGCAATCCACGTCTCTGCCGAAGATAAGCAAACAGACGAATTCCGGTTGATATGGGCTGGCGGCATCAATCTCAATATTGACAAAATAATGAAAAGAATCAGTGACTCCGGATTCACAGCTGCGGCCGTCAGCGGCTCCAACATAAACACGCTTATTCCATACGGCCAGAAGCACAATGTCGGAATTTACTACTGGTTTCATATTATCCCCCCTGAAAACATGAAACAATTCGCGCAGCAAATGTCTGCTGAGGAGAATGACATTCTGAAAAAACTGAATGCGGACAAATCCGTGGATAAAAATGGTTACCAGTTTGGCGGAGAACCGCTTCCCGGACGCCAGGAAGTACTGGAAACTCCTCTGTTCTGCTTTCATCGTCCGGAAACCGTTGAATTCTGCAAGAAACATCTGGATGCGGTTTTCGAAAGATTTCCGGAAATAACCGGAATTGCGCTGGATTATATCGGATATCAAAATTACCGCTGCTGCCGTTGTCCGCAGTCAATGGCGCTGTTTGAGGAATATTACAAGAAAGTTCAGAGCAAAATGAGCCGTGAAGCCGCGCTGGAACAATTTTCAATCGAAACGCTGGTGCAGTTCAGCAACGAGTTGTCTGCATATATCCGCAAGCAGCAGCCGGAAGCCAAAATTGTGACTCATGTCTATCCGGTATTTATGCCGGAACCGCTTTACGGCAACCGCCTTGATGTGGATTACTGCTGCCAGACTGCCGCCTGGTTTTTCAAACCGTACTGGCAGCCGGAGAAAATCGAGAAATATACACGTTATATTATCGGGAATGAAAAAAAATATTTCCCGGCGGCCCGCGGCATTCCTTTTATCGGCCTCTATCAGAATCCGCAAGGTCATTTCAAATCAGACGAGGAATTCTTCAATGAGCTGGATTCAGTAAAAAAAGCATCTCCAGCCAGACGGGATCTGAGTATATGCACGCTTGCCCCTTTCGCCCGGAATCCTGAACTTGGAAAAAAGCTAATCCAGGTGTTCGCCAGATAAGACAACAGCGCGGTGCCCCCCTTGAGTATAATTGCTTGACTTTTGCAAAAAGCAAAATATCTTAGATTTCAACGGTTATGGGCATTTATACAAACAGGAGTATATCATGGGCAGAAATATACTGATTACCGGCGCTTCTTCTGGAATCGGCAAAGCCGCGGCGTTCAGACTGCTGGCTGAAGGCTGGAATGTTTATGCCGTAGCCAGAAGGATTTCAAGGCTTAGTGACCTGGAGGCAAAAGGCGCGGTAATCATTGCGATGGATCTGACTGATGAAGAATCTGTCATTAATGGTGTTGCGAGGATTCAAAAGCAGGCAGGCACCATTGACATCCTGATTAATAATGCAGGCTATGGCGAATATGGCTCCATCGAGGAAGTCTCAACCGAAGAAGCCAAGAAGCAATTTGAAGTCAACGTCTTCGGCCTTGCCCGCATCACCCGCCTGGTTTTACCCAAAATGCGCGAAAACCGTTACGGCAAGATCATCAATATTTCTTCGATGGCAGGGAAAGCCACATCGCCGATGGGCGGCTGGTATCATGCGTCAAAACATGCGGTGGAGGCTATTTCCGATGCACTGAGAATGGAAGTCCGGCAGTTCGGAATTGATGTAATTATCATCGAGCCCGGCGCCGTAAAATCAGAATGGGCGGATATTGCCAAAGACAATCTGCTCAAAACCTCCGGACACGGCCCGTACATCAGATATGCCGAAGCCATTGCAACTCTGATTGATAAGTTTTATTCGGGGAAAAAGTTGACTTCTCCTGAAAAAATTGCCGATGTCATAATCGAATCCATCAACGCAGCAAAACCGCGGCCAAGATATATTGCCACACGCGACGCTAGAGGATTCATCCTGCTGAAATGGCTGCTGCCTGACCGGATGTTTGACTATCTGCTCCTGCGCATGATGAAAGTTTCAAAATAAAAGCGCCGGAAGCATTCCCGCATTTATAATATACTCTGCACTGCTGAAATTTTTAAAATAGACGAATAGGGATGTGGATTGGATTTTTTTATCAGACTGACTGGCGATATGAATATCGCCTGAAGCAGGAACGGGAAAATACGGCAAAAAGACACTCGTCGCACAATCTATGTTAAATTTTCAACCGTGCAAAGTATAAAGCAATGCCCGCAGATGACAGTGCACTCTGCAGGCATATTAAAATAACTTCTGAGATTTATTGACGGCTGCGGGAAGCTCTAGTTTTTTTAGTCTCTCTTGTCGCCGGTCTTCCTTTCTCCCCGGTAAGAGTAGTGGACTTATCAATTTCAGTTCCGGCAGCGTTCCTGGTGATTTCTCCTTTTCCAGCTATGGCATATGTTTTCCCGGATACGGTTGTTCCGGTTCCGGTTGTGGTTATCGCAGCTTTACCGGCACCGTCTTTAGTTATCTGGGTCGTAGTGTCGCGAGTAGCAGTACCTTTCGGGGTTGTCAATGTTTCATCTCTGGTAACAGTCGTTCCGGCAGCGGTTTTGGTTATGGTTTTAGTAATGTCATCAGTAACGGTCTTGCCATTCTCGCCGGTCCTCGTAATATCCTTATTGACCGTAACACTCCCGTCGGCATTTTTAGTTATTGTTTTACTAACGTCTTCAGTAACGGTTTTGCCGTTCGCATCGGTCTTGGTTATATCTTTATTAACCGTAACGCTTCCGTCGGCATTTTTGGTTACTGAACCGGTTTTATCTGCGGTCCATGCAGCACCGGTGCTGCTTGTTCCTTTGCTTTCTGAAGTCCATTGCCTGCCGCTGTCAGTCTTCGTCACAGTGCCGGTCGTGTCAGACTGCCAGGTATTTCCTTTGGTGGTAGTACCTGAGCGCTGAATGTCAAACGTCGAGCCGGTATCAGTTTTCTGAGTTGTAACTTTCACATCCGATGTCGAAGTGGTTGAGACTGCGGTCTCCTGCGCATAGGCGGATATGCACATTGCGGCGGCGACAACTGCCAGAGAGTTAACGATACTTGATTTACTCATTTTAAAATCCTCCGTTGGATTGTTTTATATCCAGTAAACGCAATGTCAGAGAAGATATTGTAATAAATTAAAATTATTTTTAATTATTCTGGACAACACCATCGCAGGAGTTAATGATTTGCATAGTATCAGCTATCAGGCTATATTCAAACTCAGAGAAAAGCACGTTTATTTAAGGCTATATTTAATGAGAAAAATTGCTGTATTTATCATTCTGGCCTACGCTGCTCTATTCACAATACTTACCTGGCCGGTAATTCTGGCAAGTTTTTATTCTCCGAACAAACCCGAATCCAATATTCCCGGCATCCACGACTTTATCAGTCTTTATGCGGCGCCGCCTTACTGGATATTCATAGTAGCAGTATTGCTTTGCCAGGCCGGGCTTTTGTTCATTCCGGTAAAAATTGCAAGCAGACGACCGATATCGAAGAAATCAATATATATGCCGTTAATCGTTTCAGGGTTTCTCGTAGGAGTTCTTTTTCTGGGAGTGTTCTGTTCCATTGCTGAATTTTTCATGCTTAAAGATAACGGATTTAGCGGCTGGACCGGGCTGGTATGCTGCGCTTTAATCTGGATAATATGGAGCTTTATATTCTGCCGGTCGGCATCTGATAAAGCGCCTGAATCCATAATTCAGAGACAATGCAGATTCCTGCTTCAGGGCAGCATTATCGCTTTGCTTGTGGCAGTTCCGATGCACATTGCGGTAAGGCGGCGGGGAGAATGCTGTGCGGGATTTCTTACATTTACCGGAATCACATTCGGTCTTGCGGTGCTGCTGCTCTCTTTCGGCCCGAGTGTTTATTTCCTTTACGCCGCAAGATGGAAAAAACTGCATCCGGAACGTTATGCCGCAAAAGCAGATGGCTGTGATGCCTCAGAATAATCTAAAATACTGCAATTTGCCACAGACAGACAGATTTTCTCAATAAGACTGGCTGGCTTCCTTAATATAAAAAATTGAAAAAAGTTACTTTGTAAAATTGCTTTACAAAGTCCGCGGGCTATATTAATTAAGATGTACATAGCCAACGATGGCATTAATTAAGACGTAAACCACAAACAACTTTAAAAGTATAGTAAGGAAATCGCTATGAGCAAAAAAGCGGACATCGGTCTGGTCGGTCTCGCGGTAATGGGAGAGAATCTGGTACTCAACATGGAAAGCAAAGGTTTCACCGTTGCAGTATTCAACCGCACAGTGGAGAAGGTTGACAGTTTTCTCAGCGGACGCGGCAATGGTAAAAATTTTATCGGCTGCAAATCCATTGAAGAACTGGTTGCCAATCTCGAAAAACCGCGCAAAATCATGCTGATGGTGAAAGCCGGCAAACCGGTTGATGACTTCATCGAACTGATTGCTCCGCATCTCGAAGCCGGCGATATCCTGATTGACGGCGGCAACAGCCATTTCCCTGACACCATCCGCCGCACAAAAGCGCTGGAGGACAAAGGACTGCTCTATATCGGCACCGGGGTTTCCGGCGGCGAAGAAGGCGCACTGCTCGGACCGTCTATCATGCCTGGCGGTTCAGCCAAGGCCTGGCCGGCGGTAAAACCGATTTTCCAGGCGATCTCGGCCAAAGTTGCCGACGGCAGTCCCTGCTGCGAATGGGTCGGCGACAACGGTGCCGGACATTATGTCAAAATGGTACACAACGGCATCGAATACGGCGATATGGAAATGATCTGCGAAGCCTATAACCTGATGAAAAATATTCTCGGCATGAGCGCCAAAGAAATGCAGGCAGTATTCGCAGACTGGAACAATGGCGAACTCGACAGCTACCTGATAGAAATTACCAGGGATATCCTGAATGTAATCGATCCGGAAACCGGCAAACCGGTAGTGGACATCATTCTCGACACCGCCGGCCAGAAGGGCACCGGAAAATGGACCAGCGTCAGTGCGCTTGACCTGGGCGCCCCTGCCCCGACAATCGCGGAAGCAGTTTTTGCCCGCTGCCTGTCCGCCATCAAGGAAGAACGTGTTAATGCCAGCAAAGTGCTGCCCGCACCGGCAGTGTCATTCAAAGGCGACAAGCAGGCTTTCATCGAAGATATCCGCCAGGCGCTCTATGCGTCCAAGATTTGTTCATATGCCCAGGGCTATCAGTTGTTGAAACTGGCGGCGGCGGAATTCAAGTGGAACCTTAACTACGGAGAAATCGCGCTGATGTGGCGCGGCGGCTGCATCATCCGTGCCCGTTTCCTCGGCGATATCAAAGCCGCGTTTGACAAAAAACCGGATCTGGCCAACCTGCTGCTGGATGATTTCTTCACGAAAATCATTGCCAGATGTCAGTCGTCATGGCGCAAAGTGGTTGCCGAGGCGGCGCTCAACGGCGTGCCAGTGCCGGCATTCTCCAGCGCGCTGTCCTACTATGATTCATACCGGTCAGCAGTGCTTCCGGCCAATCTGCTCCAGGCTCAGCGTGACTATTTCGGTGCACATACCTATGAACGCGTTGACCGTCCGCGCGGCCAGGTTTTCCACACCGCCTGGACCGAACACAGCGGCACAACCACGTCTTCAACCTATAATGCATAAGTGACTATTTTTAAGAAATAAGCTTGTATTTCTAAGAATAAACAGTTAATTTTAATACCCTGTCCGCCCTGTAGCGACAGGGTATTTTCATTATAACCAGAGAATCTAAGGATATATATTGATGAAGCTTGTATTTAAGCTTTTGTTATCGTTTGCAGCCGCTGCCGGTGCTCTACTGCTGTCCGGATGCGGCATGTTCGGAGGACCGGAGGAATATCCCGCCGATATCAGCATTGCTCTGCTTCAGGATAGAATGCTGCAGGCAACCGACCCTGACCGCAAGTATGCAGACGCAAGCTCTTACGTTCAGAAGCAGATGCTGGAAGTGAAAAAAACCTTCGGCGATCCGGTTCAATCCATTGTCGAAGTAAAATTCAAACGTCCGGACATGTTCAAAACAACGATTCTGCGGGACAACCGTCCGATTAACTCCGTGATTTTCAACGGTAAACAGGCATGGTCGGTAAATTACATCAGCAAAACCGTAGCGCCCATTGAAGGACTTCAGTTTGAAACGCTTAAACTTATCTTTGACATGGGTCGTCCCGGCGTTTCATATACACAGATTTTCAAGGATGTCAAGTTAACCCAGGCCAGGATTGATGAACTTGAGTATTACAAGATGGTCTGCACTCCGAATGTCAGCGGACTGGAACCGTACACCATCTATGTCGGCAAGAATAATTTTCTGCCTAAAATACTGGAAACCGTCGAACAAATCAACGGGGTGAATTCCAAATACACCGCAGTCATGGATACTTACGCCATGTATGAAGGCGTGATGATTGCCAAAGAATCTACCACGATTCTAAACGGCGTCAAGCAGAACTACAAAGTTATTTACTATAAACTAAATGCCAAAATAGATGATTCAGAATTTACTCCGCAACTGAACGAAGAGCAGTAACCGGCAATTTTGAACAGTTGCCGGAACGGTCAATTAATAAGAATATTTTCTACAGGTATGGAACACATGGCGGATCAGGAACGCGCTCAAACAGAACGAACCGCCTTTACCGGCGTCATCACCTGTGCGCTGGGACTTATCCTTAATATCATTTCCGTAATCTTCGCCAACTCCACTGTGCTGGTGGCCGATTTATTCAATTCCACGATGGAATTCGTCGCAGTCACCATGTCCTGGCTTACCCTGCGCCGGCTGCGTAACGACAGTCGCTCCGTATTCAATTACGGACTTGGTAAAATTGAAAACCTGGCAAGCCTCATCATCGGCTTTTTTATACTGCTGAGTGTGCTGGTCATGACTTTTTTAATCATCAACCGCCTGCTTTATCCTGTCCATCTAAAAGGATTCGGGATTGTGCTTGGAATTGCATGCACCTTTATTTTCGCCATTATCAACGGCCGCCTGTGGTGGCGGTCATGGCAGCATCAACGGAATGCACCTTCGCCAATAATTGAAGCGCAACTACGCCTGTTCGCGGTAAAAACGCTGGCCAACACCTGCATGTTTCTCAACTTCGTGGTAAGCATGAGCGTGTCCCAGTCATGGGTGATGTATCTTGATCCGCTGACTTCATGCATCACGCTCGCGTTCATGATCAATTGCGGCTGGCATCTGATCCGGCATTCCGTCCATGATTTATTGGACCGCTCACTCGGAGAACCTCTGCAAATGCTGATTACCAAGCAGCTCGCTGATTATTTTAATGCCTACAACTCGCTGGAAGGCGTCCGCTCCCGCTATTCCGGGAGGCAGGTTTTTATTGAAATCTCTCTTGGTTTTGACGCAGGAAAAACATTAGGCGAAACTCAGCTTGTCATGGACGGCATCAAAGCGAATCTGGAAAAAGAAATCCCGAACTCTGAAGTCACAATTATACCGTGCGCCCGGTAAACCAGGACACGCAGGAGGCTAGTAAAAATAACCTGAACATTTGCCGGCGGAGATTCTGGATTGATTATCATAATGCGAACGAGGAGCATATCTGAAGATATGTAAAAAATGAGCAGCGTGATAAGCGGCAGGAAGAACGCCGGCCCTTTGGGGCGGAATCCATGTATTAATCTTCTTCGCTGCTTCAGCCTTTACGTATGTTTAATACGCTCAGGCTTTGCTTCTCGAACCTTAACACCTGTATTCCCGCCAAATGCTCAGTTTATTTTTCTAGCCTCCATAACCGCACCGCCGGTGCTTATAGCGCAAGAGAATAAAGCCGGTTTTATCATGAAGGCCATGACGGCAAAGGAAAGAAAGTATCGCTTTTTTCGTGATAAAATGGTTTTTCTTATCCTGTCTATCCTGTACATTTTGCTAAAATGTCAATTGCCGGGCAATCAAGTTTAGCTATACTCTGCACGGTTGAAAATTCAACACAGATTGCGAAGATTTTAAGAATTGGTTCGTATTCTGAGAGGCTGCCGATACCGTGGTATCGAAGGCCTCGAATAGCGCGAATTAAGACTCAAAAGATCGCAATCCAGCAGTTGCGGGATGAATTTTCAACCGCGCAGAGTATAAAACCGGAACATTTTTAAAGTTACTCTGTAATTTTGGTGTAAAGAGGCTATCTTTAAAGGACGTTTTACGATTTAAAATTTTGAACAGGACAGCTTTATATAATGTCGCAGATTCCAACATTAAGACTAAAATCCCAGGCCAGAGCCTGCCGTGACGCCTTGACGGAAGTATTCCAGTCGGTACTCATCGAACACCGCCCGGCTGACCGGATACTTTCCGCCTTTTTACGTTCCAATCATAAATACGGTTCACGTGACCGGCAGTTGATCAGCGAATCGATTTTCGCGGTTTTCCGGTGGTGGGGCGTTCTCCGCAAGCTGCTCAAACCGGCGCTGCTGGAGGAACTGGAAAAACAGCATGTGGAAATAGAAGTCCAGACTCATAATCCGGCATGGGATATTCCGGATAAAACCTTTGCCGCAATTTTCCTGGGGGCCTGGATTCTGGAGCGCCGCGAACTGCCCGAAGCCGCCGCCGTCTGGGAAGACGAACTGAATTTCGAGTTCAGCAATTTGCGCCGTTCCGGCCTCGACCGTTACAGCAGCCTCGATCTGCTCATTCCCGGAGTTATCGCCGAACTCGCCCGTGCCGCCGACTTCAAGAACGTCACTCCCGCCGGCGTCGAAGAACTGCTGCCGGAATGGGTTTATCCGTTTCTGCCGCAGGGCGTCAATAATCTTGAACTGATTAAATGGTTCCAGCAGCGCCCGCCGATGTGGCTCCGCGCCCAATGTGAAGATTTTGACAATCTGATCAGAAAGCTGAAAGGTCACGGCCTGAGCATTCAGCGCCATGCGAATATACAGCAGGCTATCTGCGTGGAAAATGCCAAAGTTAACCTGTATTCGCTCGAAGAATTCCGCAACGGCCAGTTTGAAGTTCAGGATCTGGCCTCCCAGGTCATCGGGCTCACCTGTTCGCCGAAACCCGGCGAAAGATGGTGGGACGCCTGCGCCGGGGCCGGCGGCAAAACGCTTCAACTCGCCGATATAATGCAGCGCAAAGGCAGTGTCATTGCCTCCGATATCCGCGAATACAAACTTGAAGATCTGCGCAAACGCGCCCGCCGCGCCGGTTTCCCGAATATCATGTGCAAGGAATGGGACGGCAAAGCATTGCGCAAAAAGCAGCAGGAAAAATTTGACGGCGTACTCGTGGATTCACCATGCAGCTGCTCCGGCACCTGGCGGCGCAATCCCGACGCCCGCTGGACGACTTCCCGGGATGAAATCACCGAGATGGCCGAACTACAGCTCCGCATCCTGAACAATGCCTCTTCCGGAGTGAAAAAAGGCGGAGTGCTGGTTTATGCCACCTGTTCGATCTTCGCCGGCGAAAATACCGGGGTCGTCGAAAAGTTTCTGGCGGAAAATCCGGAATACGCGCTCGAAAGTTTCACCAATCCGATGAACGGCGATAAAACTGACGGCACCGTCCAGGTGTTCCCCTGGGACGGCAATTGCGATGCGATGTTCGCCGCGCGTTTCCGCCGCAAAAACTGAATGGGACACCAAAGACAAGGGTGCCAGGAGTCAGGAGTCAGAATGGGAACCAGAAATTCATGGAACAATGGAACTGGATCAAGCACTAGAGGCCGTTTCTTGACGCAACTATTTGATAAACAACTCGTTTATGGCAACAATTTTAAAAACGGTTAAAACATAGAAGTCTAAAATAAAGATACTAAACAAAGAAACCATGCAGCCCTGCCCCGCCTATTAATATTCAAAGCAGAAAAAAGGCTTCCGCCATGGAAGCCTTTTTATGTTTGAAATATTCGGATTACTTAGTCTGAACTAATACCAGCAGTTTCGCGCCGGCATATTTACCGGCATTGGCGGAAAATGTCCAATCTTTGCTGGCAGCAGGCGCGTTGCCTATGCCTAAATCAGCGCCCGACCCGATAACCCAGTGATTGAACGCGAACAGGGTTTGTTTTTCCGCGTAATTATGAATCTGCATGCAGCCGTAATCGCCGCCATCGTCCGGTTTGTCGCCGAAGTCAAAAGAATCGGAAGATGCTCCGGGAATATTGGCGGAATTTGCCTGAGTGTAATTTGTTCCCCAGAATTCCATATTGCCGCCTTCGGCGAAAATGCCGTTTTTGATCCCGGAAACATTTGATTTGACCAGCAGATTGGCAATTTTCTGCTGGAACTTAGCTTTGGAGTCGAGATCCGGCACTCCGATCTTGCTGATATCCTGAGTGAACGGATCCATCGCGACAAAAATATAATCATTGCCGCCATCGGCCTTGGTCAGTTCAAGATAGTAAGCAACCCGGCTGATTTCACCGATAATTTCACGGCGCTTATCCGCCATATAGACTATCTTCTGGCCGGCCATTTGCGGGCTGGCCGCATTAAGCGCATATACCAGCTTGAAATCTTTGGCTTCGGGAACCAGCGACAACAGCTTGCCGGTTTCCGGCAGTTTACCGGCACGGAAGGCCGCTGCAGGCAATCCGGCTTCATTCACCAGATTCGGCTCGGCAATATGGTTCCAGGCAAAACGCACGGCCAGCGGCTTTTCGAGACCTGCCGCCGAGATAGTTATAATATTTTTGGCAATAACGGCGTCGGCTTTTTTGAAAACCCCGTCTTCGCCAGCCACTTCAAACCAGTCCGGAGTTTTGCCGTCACGGGTTTTCAGTTCAACCGCGTTCTTAAAGGTGATAACAGCCTTGCCGTCTTCCAGCTTAAGGTTGTCGAACAGCGGAGAGTCACAGACGACTTCTTTCTGTCCGTAAGTTTTATTCAGCGCCTGGAGCGCCAGTCTGCGGCCGACTTCCTGTTTGTTTTTGGGATGAATGTCCTTGATATTGCCGATGTCCATGGTGACCGCCATGCCGGTATTCGGAATCGACAGCGCGGCGACCTGGGCTTCACATATTTCGGCCAGCGCCTGGGGATTATTGCCGTAATTGTAGGGGGCCAGCTGAACAAAATAAAAGGCCAGATCGTTATTATTGAAAATTGTACGCCAGCCGTTGATCAGCGCCTGCATCTTATTGAAATACAGCATGCCTTCGCCGCGATTTGATTCGCCCTGATACCAGATTGCCCCGCGGAGCGCGAACGGCGCCAGCGGATTGACCATGGCATTATAAAGCACGGTCGGCTGCTGATTGCTGGTATAAGGCAGCAGTTCCGGCGGAAAAACCGGAGGAGCGGCGAGTAACTGATCGACTGCAACAGATTTCTTTGCGGCCTCCAGCCAGGCTTCATATTTTTTGATCGCCTCGCCGGCCATTTTTCTGTGCGCATCAGATGCCGGATTTTTCAAATTCAATTCATTTGAAATGCTTTTCAGTTCAGGAACCGATTGAAATCCGGCCGGAGGAGTCCAGGGTTCAATCCTGGTTCCACCCCAGGATGAATTAATCAAGCCGACCGGAATTTTGAGCGATTTATAAATTTCACGCCCGAAAAAATAGGCCGCCGCCGAAAAACCAGGAACTGTTTCAGGAGAGCAGATTTTCCAGGCCGCATTGACATTATCCTGCGGCAGGTTGTTCATGACGTTGGGTATCTGGATTATGCGGATTTCCGGATATTGGGCTGCCGCGATCTCTTTTTCCGAATCCAATGACGATTTTACAGACATCTGCATGTTCGACTGACCGGAACAGAGCCATACTTCGCCGACCAGGACATTATCAAACGCCAGAGCGTTGGTTCCGCTGACTTCCAGCTTGAAAGGGCCGCCGGCAGTCATCGGATCGAGTGTCACCTGCCATTTGCCGGATTCAGTCGCGACGGTCTCTTTGGTCTGACCATTGAATTTTACTGTAACTTTTTCGTTTGGCGCAGCCCATCCCCATACCGGAACATTTTTCTCTCTTTGCAATACCATATTGCTGCCGAAGATGTTAGGCATTTTGACTTCCGCCTGCGCTGACGCCATTACGAACATCAATGCAAGCCCCGCGAAAATCGTCCAGTTTTTTCTCATCACGAAACCTCTTTATTATTAATATTAAGTGGCAATGCGGACAGGGACAATACCAACGACTATAATGGCGCGGGCAAAAAAATACAACACTAGAACGGCAGTTTTCTGAATTATTATCGTTTGGAAACATAGCGTATCCGGCGTCTTTTCAGCT
>JBAWXM010000045.1:0-21506 GCA_037144075.1 Lentisphaerota bacterium
GCGGCGGAAATTCAAGGCGTCAGCAATAATTTTAACGCCAATGACTGGCAGAAAAACGACAACACTTACACTGCGACAACCGCCGGCCGCATGACTAAATTAACCGTAAAGCTTCCTCAGAATGGAGATTTCTCATTGAAGTATACGGTAAAATTGCTGGAAATTTCGGGAGATGACGCGGCCTTCAACCGGGCTCATTACGGCTGGATGATGCAATTTGACAATAAACGCAAAGTTCAAGTATATAGCTGGCGCAACCGTTTAGCCCTGCTTGAAGAACAGGATAACAAAAATATTTTTCATGGTACGCTGGGCGGCGATTTCAGCGAAATCGTTGAGTGTGGACCGAATGCCAAAGCTCACACCTACGAAATTTTGTGGAGAGAAAACGGCGAGTCGGAGTTTATTGTTGACGGGAAAATTTTCGGCACTTACAAACTGGGTAAAGAACGCCCGAAGGATTTAGTCTTTTATTTCTATAACTGCCGCGGTGAAGTCAGCTCGATCGGCTGGCAGCCGCTCAAGGCGGCGGATGAGGCGAGTATCTCCACCGATTACACCCCGACATTTGCCGGATGGGACAGCGCATTGACTGTCCGGAATCCCCGTACCAATACCGCGATTAATCCGCTGGCATCTGAAAATGTTGAGATTACGCACGGCCCGGGTTTTGAGGCCGTGAATATTATGCGCAACGCCAGACTTGAATACCCTGTTCCCTCCGGCCTCGGCAAAAGCGGAAGCCTGATTTTCTGGTATCGCCCCAACTGGGCGGGCGCGCTCGATATGTCCTCCACGGAACGCCTGGTCACTATCTTGAATGACAAAAATGAGGAACTGATTGATATTACAATAGGACATTTTCTGGCGGCGGCGCTGCATACGCCGTTTCAAAATTTGCGTCTTAACCAGTACATCCGGCCCCATATTCAAAGCGGCACATGGTATCAAATCGCACTGGTGTGGAATGAGAAAGGGTTTAATTCCCTGTATATCAATGGTTCAGTTATTCAGCAGGGGCAATTCTCCGGACCTATTTTCCCGCAAAAAGGCCGGGTTGATTTGCACGGCGCCGCCAAAATTGTTTTCGGGCTGCCAGTTCCCAAACAGGATATCCCAAATACCGTTGACGGCGCAATCGGCAAATTGGAGATTTTTGACGCACCTCTGCCGGCAGAACAGATTATTGAGTTATACCGCCAGATTGCCCCGGTTGATGTAATGGTCGAGCAGCGCTTTATTCCTGCCAATACCAGGAAAGAGTTTAAGATTATTCTCGACCGCCGTCTGCCAGTTGCCGAGAACGCCATTGCCGAAGATGCCAAATTCAAGGTTAAAGTCGATTTGGTGAAACGTTCCGACTCAAGCGTGATAAATCTGGCTGACACCTCCATAAAATTAAATGGCCGTCAGGAGTTGGTTGTCTCGACTCCACCGCTGGCGGTTGGTGACTATGCTTTAAACACCGCCATCACCACAAAGAATGGCGAGTTGCTGCGGAGCGCCAACATTTATGTCTATGAACCCAGGGTTGCGCCGCCGGCTGAATCCGCCGACATTACCGGTGGAACAGCCTTTCTCACTATTGAACCTGACAAACTGAAAGACGCGGAACTCTATTCCAATGTCAAGCCGGAAATAAAAGAACTCAATGGCGAAAAATATGTTGAAGCCGGCAGTCGCAAGGGGGACAAGTTCGCCTTTGAGGTTAATTTCCCGAATGAAGCCGTTTCCAATGCTAAACCAGTAGCACTCGATATCTATTACCCCGATAATGTCAACCGCTCGGCAGGTTTCTATATGTTTGTGGAGAGCGCCTCAGCCAATCACCGCGACCGGCTTGAAGGCGGCATCCAGACTGGTGGCGAAATCTCTCCGCCGGCAGGTAAAATGCAGAAAGTAACCTATTATTTTTATCCCGGCGCCAAATCCTATTTGTTTGAGTCCAAGACTATGGTTACGGGGATGCCGGCGGCAATAAGCAAGATCGTATTCCGCCAGCTTGCCGGGCCGGTTTCAAGTTTAAAAATCAATCAGCCGGAAGGATATTCAGGCCGCTCGCTTGGACATCTTGACGAAGATCAGAGCTTTGAGTTTACCCTCGGCGTCGATAATGAAAACCATTATACTCCCAAATTCCCCGTAAATCTCTTTGGCCGCCTGCTTAACCACTTCTCTTATACGGGACAGAATTTAATCGCTTATCCGTTATTGCGCTACAACTATATATACTACGATGTTCCCGGCCAGTACAATAGCGTGGATATTCGTTTTGCCGGATGGACTACGCTGCTTCTGGATATGCTGGAAGCCCGCAATATGGGACTTCTGGGCATCGTGAATTCACAAAATATTCCGGAAATAATCGCGGCCAAAGCTCGCGAGGATGAGTTGATTGCCGATGGCAAATTGCAGTTAAATTTCAAGGGACGCAAGGTGAGCGGCGGATTGTCGCAGGCTATCCCCAATGTGGTGCATCCGGAAATCCGCCGGCTGTTTCTGAAACATATCGAAGAAATGCTGCTGCGATATGGCAGCCATCCGGCTTTCAAAGGGGTTGACCTCTGGGTCGGGATGTGGAATTTCACCTCGCTGGACAATGGTTACGATGATTATACCGTGGAATTGTTCGCCAGAGAGACAGGGGTGAAAGTTCCCGTATATCAAGGTGAAAGCCGTTTTGCCAGCCGTCATGATTATTTAATCAATAAGGAACTGGATAAATGGCTGGAGTGGCGCGCCCGGAAGTCCACCGAACAGGTAATCGCCATTGAAAAACTGATTCAAAAGATCAACCCGAAACTAAAATTCTACGTCAATTTGTCCAGTATCTGGCAGGAGGAATATCACGAAGCGCAGAGCTGGTCGCCGGACTCCATTGTCAACTACTATTACCGGAAATTCTCTATTGACATTGCGGCCATTAAAGCTAAAACGTCGGCGATAGTCGTACCGCATCGCAACCCGACACGCTACCGCTGGCTTTTGCACTGGGACGGCACTCCTGCCGTGGCTAACGAAATTGAGTACAGCCGGGATGTTTTCACGCCGTTTTTGCGGCAGGGGCAGGCTCCGTCATGGAACATGTACACCTATTTTGAAACCTGGGAACCTACTCTTTGCAACAAAAAATATGCCGTCTATTTTGAAAATGCCGACGTCAAAAATGCCGGGCGGGATTTTCTCCGGCCTTTCGCCTTCAGTTTAGCCGCCGCCGATTCTGATGTCATCCTGGGTGGCGGACAGCCGTTAGCCGCTGCCGGAAGAGAGGATTTGATGCGGGAGTTCGCCCGGGCTTTCCGTGCGCTGCCGGAGCAGCCCTTCACCTCGTTACAGAATACTTTTGATCCGGTTACCATTCGTTACTTGAAAGCCAGCGATGGAACGGTTTATCTTTATATGGTCAACTTGACGATGGGGGATGTTAAAGTTATTTTGAATGGGAAGTCAGATTGGAGCAAAGAAAATTTGAGCGCGGATTCCCCGGTTCCGGATAAATCTGAAAAAGCACAAACATTCCAGCTTAAACCTTATCAAACGGTTTCGTACAAGGTGAAAGATTTGACGATGGATTCAGTAAAAATCCAGGTTATTGTCTCTGATGAACTTATTAATTACTTCTCTAAACAAATCAGCGAACTGAAAGCGGTTGAAGCGATGATGCCTGACGATATGCCGGGTAAAAAGGCATTCTCCGAAGATATTCAAAAGCTGGAAGCCGCGGCAAAGAGCAATTGTTACGCCGAAGCGCATCGCCTGCTCGGCGGCCGGCTGCTGCAATTAATTCCCAAAACCATGAAGTCGGTCAACCGTGAATTATTTGAACAGGAGCAGAAATTGCAAAAGCAGGGTTATTATGCCGTCAACTGCGGTTCGTCTGAATATCTGACGGCTGGCGGCAAAATTTTCTCTCCCGGCAGACGCTTTAACGGTACCGGCTACGGCCATGTCGGCAGGGGGCTCAAGATAACACGAGATATTACCCGCATAAAACCGGTGGCCGGGGTTATTCCCGAACTGTTCGCTAATGAGCTGTACGATTTTGACAGTTATAAATTTGCTGTTCCAAATGGCAGTTATACCGTAAAACTCTATGCAAAAGTAGGTCATGAACCGGCTAACAAGCCGGGAGTGTTTGTTTTCAAACTATCTGCTCAAGGCAAAGTTTTGAATGAGTCAATTGACTTGAACAAAGCAACCAATGGCGATTTTGGCAGAACGGCCTGTTTTGAATTTAACCATATTAAAGTTAGTGACGGCATGCTGGTTCTGGATTTCTTCTGCGAAGGAGATCAAACCGCAAAGCTGTGCAACGCCATCGAAGTAATACCGGAAAAATAAGAATTAGAACCTGAAACTCCTGCCTGCTTTACTGAATTTTTCAGAGGATTAATGTATGATTATCAAAACCACGTCAAGCGGTGTTGTGTATGGGGAAGGAGATATATATCCGATTGTTCCGGATGCTCCGCTGCTTATAAATTTGTGTTCAACCGCGCGTGAAGGGCTGGAGGACAGCTATTTCGGGCGCATCGCCCGCCTGGCGGGTGCTTTTGGCTTCCGCACAGTTTCCATAGATTTACCCTGTCACGGCAGCAAAATCTTAGCCGGAGAAAACGAGGGCTTGCAGGGATGGAGCAACCGTCTGTCTGCCGGCAGCGATCCCGTCGCCGAAATTCTCCTCGAGTTAAAGTTGATTGTGGACGAATTGGAGGGCCGCGGTTTATTAAAGAATAGAACAACCGTGATATCCGGCACATCCCGTGGCGGACTGCTGGCACTTCTGGCTGCGGCGAACGATGCGAGATTCAATTACGTTATCGCTTTTGCGCCTGTAACTGATTTGCGATATCTAAAAGAATTTGCCGAACTGCCGGCGGCGAAGCTGCCTGAAGCGTACAATTTGCATCAGCAGTGCGATCCCCTTGCCATGCGAAAAATATATTTAAATATCGGCAATTCAGATGACAGGGTATCAACCGGCAGCGCCATTAATTTAACTTCCGGAATAATCAAAAGCGCGAGAGCGCAAGGATTGTCCCCCCGGATTGAACTCCATGTCAATGCGATAGACGGGCATACCACCACGGTTGACGCCCATGACCAGGCGTTTGCCTGGCTGAAAAACGAGATGATTAAATTATGATTTGCGACTTACATTGTCACATCACTTATGGCGACTATCCGGAATTTGCTGAACGGTTGCTGAAACGCGGCCCGTTTGATGTAGATGTTTTGCTGCGTCGTCTGGATATGGAGGAATGTGACTGTGCGGTTTTACAGCCTCTAGTCAACCCCGAACTTCTCGATGTCTTCGGAGCGGCAGGTAATCAGGAGTGTTTGTCAGCAGCCAGGAAGCACACTGACCGGCTCCAAACTTTTGTTTCGATTGATCCGCGTTCTCTTTTAAACGAAGGGGATAATTCTCTCAAGGATCTTTTGCAGCTTTACTGTGATCTGGGGGCGGCTGGACTGGGAGAAATCTGCGCCCCGCTGGCGGTGGATGATTTACGCTACCAGCGGCTCTACTACTGGGCGGGAGAATTCAAGCTGCCCATCTTATTTCATTTCCAGTTTCATCACGACCAAGGAGGATATGGAGCGAGAATAGCTGCTGACTTTAATGACCTTGAGCGGATGGTTAAACTATTTCCATCCACGAGATTTATTGGACATTCTTACGCATTTTGGCAGAGTCTTCCAGATGGCACGCTGGCTCGACTGCTTCGTGAAAATCCCAATCTTGGCGCCGACTTGTCGGGCGGAGCTGCTATGAAAATCATTAACGCCAATTCAGAGGAGATAATCCGGTTATTTAAGCTTTATCCATGTCAATTTTTCTTTGGCACTGACCGTTTCAGCAGTATTGATGAGGAAATTCCGCCGATTTTGCAATTCATGCGGGCATTGAAGGCGGAGAATCGCCTGTCCGTGAACGAATTTTTAACTATTATGGGAGGGGGCTGTCGCCGATAAAGCCATGTGTTATAGTACAAATTCAAAGATGTTTTGATTTATATATTTAATACAGTGGGGATTTTTTTAACTTTTGAGATATAATATAAGACACAGGAACATGTCATAAGCAATTATCAATCTAATATATAGGCAGTATCTGAATATAACACAAAAATTGCAATATAGTCACATCGCCGAACAAATTTTACTAAAGAAAGGAATATCCCATGCACTCAAAAACTAACCGGATGCCGAATGAAAATGAAGATGGTAAAAGCCATGCGCATGAGCCGTTCAACAAGAGCAGGCATATAAGCCATAACTCGTTTATGATTATATGTTTTATTTTATTGTCATTTTTCATCTCAACGTCGTTCACTGCCGCGGCGGAATTTCAAGGCGTCAGCAGTAGTTTTAATACAGATGACTGGCAGAAAAACGACAACACTTACACTGCCGCAACCGCCGCCCGCATGACTAAATTAACCGTAACGCTTCCGCCGAAGGGAGATTTTTCATTGACGTATACGGTAAAATTGCTGGAAGTTTCAGGGAACGACGCAGCGTTCAATCATGCTCATTACGGCTGGATGATGCAATTTGACAACAAACGAAAAGTTCAAGTATATAGCTGGCGCAACCGTTTAGCCCTGCTTGAAGAACAGGATAACAAAAATATTTTTCATGGTACGCTGGGCGGCGATTTCAGCGAAATCGTTGAGTGTGGACCGAATGCCAAAGCTCACACCTACGAAATTTTGTGGAGAGAAAACGGCGAGTCGGAGTTTATTGTTGACGGGAAAATTTTCGGCACTTACAAACTGGGTAAAGAACGCCCGAAGGATTTAGTCTTTTATTTCTATAACTGCCGCGGTGAAGTCAGCTCGATCGGCTGGCAGCCGCTCAAGGACGCGGAGATGGTCAAATAATTGGTAAGATCAGCGGAAACGCGAACTTATTGCAGAGATGGAAAAAACATAAAAAATTTAGAAAGAGGTGATTTATAATGATTAATACCATTGCTTTCTGGGATGATTTTGCCTTGCTTCAGAAAAGACAGATGCACCGGCGCTATTTTTCGCCGGAGATAATTCGCGAATCGGCATTTCATGATCCCGATTATCCGTTCTCCTATTCCTCCATTCACTGGTGCGAGGAATTGCAGAAATACCGGTTGTGGTACAATATAAACAATGTGGTTTGCAAAATCGACGGCAAAGGCCAGGACGAACATTTTCAGCTTTCGCTGGCTGAAAGCGATGATGCGATTCATTGGGAAACACGTAATTATTCCGGCAACCCTGATGACAAAAATGTGGTATTCAAAGGCTCACAAGGGAGCGTTCACGGGGTAATGGTCTATCGGGACAGCCATGATCCTGATCGGCTCTACAAGTGCGCCGCCAGCATCGACTCATTAACTGTTGCCAATCAAAACGTGGCGCCCGGAGTGATTGCCACCTCTAATGACGGCATAAACTGGGATGAAAACGAGTTGAAATTTAAATGGGGCGCTTCAATGAGTGACGCCTATAACTGCTTTCTCTACAACCCGGTAATTGGCGAGTACCAACTCATTTTGCGTTCAGTGCTGACGGATCGCCGGATTTGTACCAGCCATAGTCCGGATTTGGTTCACTGGAGCAAACCGGAAGTGATGATTTCTCCTGATAGTTTCGATCCGGCGTGTTCAGAATTTTACGGGATGTCGATGTTTTACGATCAGGGGATCTTTTACGGTTTTTTGTGGATTTTTGACACGGATATGTATGACCGGGTGCCGTGGAAATTTCTGGGCAATGTTTACAGTGAACTGGTTTACAGTTACGATGGGCTGCACTGGAATCGAACTCACCATAAGGCTTTGCCGCTGCAGGAGATTGGCGAATATGGCGCGAGCATGAATTACATGTTTAATATCACCCGCGACAAAACCGGAGAGAATTATTTAATCAGCACTCTCCTTACCATGCAGGAACATGGCGGTGCGATGTATAAAGAACTGAGAACCAGAATGGCGGACGAATCCAATGAACTCAACATGCATTACACCAGCAAAGTTCGCGCCGGCCGTTTTTGCGGCTTGCAGAGCTGCGGCAACGGCTTTTTGCGCACCAAGCAGATTTTGCTTAACGGCGAAGAGCTTACCATCAATGCCAAATGTCCCAACGGCAGCATGAGAGTTCAGTTGATCGACCTCTATCAGAAACCTGTTCCGGGCTTCAGCTTTGACGACAGCGAACTGTTCTTCGGCGATGAAACCGCCTGGCGTCCGAAGTGGAAAAAACGCTCAATCAGCGAACTCAAAGGCAGGCGGTTTGGAATTGAAATCGAGTTGTATACAGGCTGCGTCTATGGCATCAGCGGCGATTTTTATCCATTCCACGGCGCCATGCCGCAGAAAGGTTACGGGGATCCACGCATCGCTGAAGATGTATTTGGCGATAATGTGGATTATACCAGATGTATGCCGGTGTAATTCAAAATGGCAATAGTCTGAATTTAACTTTTTTGCGTCGTTTCTGAATCACTCAAAGTAAGTTATTAGGGGTATAGAATAATGAAAATCGTACTTTTAGGCGACTCAATGACTGAAGGAGCCGGGAAAGATTGCAAATATCTGCGGGAGTATTTATATGCCTGGAATCCCTCGATTGATTTTAAATTATTCAATTACGGCGTAGGCGGAACCCGGGTCGGTTACGGATTATGGCGCTTGACCAATAGTTACGAATTTAACGGCGAAAAATACTGCCCTCTGGTCGAGCTTGATCCGGATGTGGTATTTGTCGAATCTTTTGCCTACAACAACGGCTCGGATGGTAATTTTCCGGGCGGATTAGACCATTTTAGAGCTATGCATCAATCTATAATTGATACGCTTAAAAGTAAAACCAAAGCCCAAATCATCTATTGTATAACCATTGCTCCGGACCATGAGCGCTTTCTTGAGAGCGTACCCAATTTCATCTACACTCCGGTATCAATCCGGCGCCGGATGGCGCTTGATCGCGAAGTATATCTGAAAGAGGCAGTCAAAATCGCCGGGTTTAACCAGCTGCCGGTGGTAAATGTCTACGCCGAAACCCTGAAATTAGCTAAAAATGGCACTCCGCTGTCCACCTTTATAGACCCGGCTGACTGGATTCATCCAAACGCCGAAGGACAAAAATTAACCGCCGGAATGATGGTGGAAACATTAACAAAATTATTGATTTGCCGGTACAGGAGGGGGGAAGATAGTTGCTGATAGAAAACAAGCGCAAGCTGGGGGGGGACCCAATGTAATAAGCTGGGGGTGACAAAATCGGTGGATGAGTAAAGGTTTAAATTTATTTTCAATATTTTATGTACTTTTTATTTGAAACGGCTAATTTAAGCAGATAAAAAGGAATCTGGTTCTTGATTGCAAAGAACTCGGCATTATCAAGGATACTATGCACGAACAAATAATTAATTTTAATTTCCGGCTTTTGGACTATCGCTATATGCTGGCGAAGGAGTGGAATTTTTCTAATGTTATTTTCCCGCATTGGCATTGTTACTGGACCGGTGAGCATTCTGGTGGCTCAATTTACTGTGACGATAATGTTTGGCAGCTTGGTCCTGAAAACTTAATTATAATTGCCCCCGGCACTTTAATTGAATCGCGTAATCGACATCCATTCATGCAGTTGTACTGTCATTTTTGTTTGGACATTCCGTTTACAACTGTACCACCAGGGGTTTATAGCGTTAAAAATGATTCATATATGATGGAACTTATCCATGAAATATGTAATTTAGCGACGCATGAAAATGCTTCAAAATCTCTGCTTCCACTCGAGGTTGGCACATTTATTTACCGTGCTGTTATGCAATTGCCCTTTGATACTTTTGTACAAAAACCAATGATCTTACCTAAAATTAAACAAACAGTTGATTATTTGCGTAAAAATTATGTTCAGCATATTTCTAATACTACTCTGGCAAAAAAAGTAAATATGAGCAGAAATGCCTTTTTGCGATTATTCACTCAAGAAATGGGCTGCGCTCCTCAGCATTACTTACATCATCTGCGTATTGAACACGCTTGTTTGCGGTTGCGCTTCAGCAGGTTAAGTATTGAAGAAATCGCTGAGGAGACTGGTTTTAATGACCGTTATCATTTTTCCCGGATGTTTAAGAAATTTCAAAAAAATTCTCCCGCGGCCTATCGCAAGCTTATGCAATAACATTGAATTGAATAAAAAACGCCAGAATGTTACAATTGTACACAAAAATGCAACTTTTAATCATTTAGTTTTCGCCTTAATTGTGTTAATATTATACCACGGTAAAAATACTTATGCAGGAAGACTAATGATAAAAAAGGGGTGGAAAATATGGACAATAAGAATAAAAATAGTTGTAACTGCTTTAAATTCACACTCATAGAGCTCCTCATCGTGATCGCGATCATCGCGATTTTGGCCTCAATGCTGCTGCCGGCGCTGAACAAGGCGCGGGAAAAGGCTAGAGCAACCAGCTGCTTAAATAACCAGAAGCAATTTGGTATGGCAGTTATATTTTACACCAGTGATAATAATGATATCACTATGTTAATGAAGGGGACTGATAGTTTTGTAACAGGCTCGACAGGGGCTCCACTCTATAAGACACTGGGATATCTGAAGATTACCAGGACCGGGGTAAATGTCCGCTGCCCAAGCGGCCCGGATTCTGGCGCCAGTCTCGCTGACCCTAAATTAGAGAATACCTACGGTTTTGCTGATGACATGAACGGCAGCGGATATTTATTCCCACCAGGCAGAGCATACGCTATCGCTGGAGCCGGCCGCTATGTGAAAACTTCAAGAATGAAAAAACCATCATGGCAAATTGGAATATTTTGCGATGGCTATGACAGTTCTTTCGCCACGGATGAACAAAATCGCCGGGCTTACGGTAGTGGCAATGGCCGCTCAATTATGACACGTCATGGCAATGAATGCAATATATGGTTCTACGATGGTCATGCCGCTCCCCAAAGCATTGGTGAAATTGGCGATATCAGGCACTTTGAACAATGGACGGTTCCGGATTATGCAATAACTTCAAGGCGGGTAAAAATTCAACTGCGAGCATTATAACAAAATAATCACGGAATTATTATGACATGACTTATAATCTTTGCTTGTCGAAAATTTACAGGAAGCATCGCGTTTACATGTTCCTTGAATTGCTGGCTGAATTGCGGTAAATTCAACCATTGTCCGGGGAATAGCATGCTGCATTGCCGGAAAATTTAAAATTTCTCAGATAAACAACTTTTTAGTAAAAACTTTCAGGAGTAATTAAAGATGAAGATGATTAATAATGTTTTTATCATGTGCTTGATGGTTCTGGCAATTAACACCTTGCCTGCTCTTTCCGCAAGTTCCGCATCGCTTGAGAATCCGGTATTAAATCCGTCATTTGAAGTTGCAGGTGCAAATAACCTGCCCGCGAACTGGACGCTGAACGGTGCAGCAGCAGCAAACCTGAAAGTTACCCGTTCCAGTGAAAAAGCCTATAAGGGCAGTTACTCGGTGCGTTTTGAAGATAATAATCGCGAAGACGGCATAGGTCTGCTCGGCAATCAGATCGCCGTTGCGCCGGGAAAGAAGTATGAAGCCTCCGGTTATTTTTATGTAGAGAGCGGAACCGCGAATATATACATTGAATTTCTTGATGAAAAAGGCAAAAGGGTTACTGCCGAATCGGCGGATATCCCAGCCGGTTCTGAATGGAAGCCGGGCAAAGTGACCGCTACTGCGCCTGCGAATGCAAAAAGCGCACGGGTTAATTTATACAGTTCCTATGCCAATGTGGGAATATTTTATGCGGACGAGATAAACTTTTGCGAGGCCGTTTCAGAAGGGGCTTCCGCCGCAACTGCCACGCCGGCGAATGCCGCCACCGCTGTTGCCGTACCGGCGCTTTCCGCATCGCTTGAGAATCCGGTATTAAATCCGTCATTTGAAGTTGCAGGCGCAAATAACCTGCCCGCGAACTGGACGCTGAACGGTGCAGCAGCAGCAAACCTGAAAGTTACCCGTTCCAGTGAAAAAGCCTATAAGGGCAGTTACTCGGTGCGTTTTGAAGATAATAATCGCGAAGACGGCATAGGTCTGCTCGGCAATCAGATCGCCGTTGCGCCGGGAAAGAAGTATGAAGCCTCCGGTTATTTTTATGTAGAGAGCGGAACCGCGAATATATACATTGAATTTCTTGATGAAAAAGGCAAAAGGGTTACTGCCGAATCGGCGGATATCCCAGCCGGTTCTGAATGGAAGCCGGGCAAAGTGACCGCTACTGCGCCTGCGAATGCAAAAAGCGCACGGGTTAATTTATACAGTTCCTATGCCAATGTGGGAATATTTTATGCGGACGAGATAAACTTTTGCGAGGCCGTTTCAGAAGGGGCTTCCGCCGCAACTGCCACGCCGGCGAATGCCGCCAGCACAGTTGCAACTGCCACTGCAGATCTGCCGCTTGGTCAGGATTGGCCTGTGAAGGCTGTTCCTGCCTACATGCCTGAGACAGAACTTACCGGCATCAATGAAAAACAGGCGCAGGACATTCTCAACGTAAGAGATTTTGGTGCGATCGGCGACGGAGCGTCCCATCCGTTGAGCGAAGTACTTAAAACCCAGGCGGAGATCGACAAGAAGTATGGTAACGGCCGCTATTTATTGACCGATGAGCGCGACTATGTCGGGGTTTGTGAAGCGATACGCTACTCACTTTATTACGGATCAACGCGAGGCCAGTCCAATCCGGATTTACTCAAACTGCATGAAAGGGCGGCGCATATGAGATCAAGCAATGCCGTACATGTGCCGGCCGGTCTGTATGTAATCAATCGGACAATCGAACTCATTGAACTCTATGGATTCACCCTTTACGGAGATGGAGCTCCAGCAACTGTTTTTTATTTTACCCGTCCGGAACCGCTTTTCTGGATACAGCGGTCAGCCAATATGAAATTTCGTGATTTCTGCATTGCCTCCAATCCCCAAAGCAGGTCAACCGGATTTTATATAGTTGACGATTTTAAAAAAGATATCAACCGCAATGGCAGTCCCGCATTTCAAATTGTGTTTGACAGGCTGCTCATTTTTAAATTTTATAAAGGTGTTGACCTGGCCGGCGATGTTATGACGGATAACGAGTATTTTTATTCCTGCCGGTTTTTATACAATCAAATTGCCGTACATCAACGGAACGCCCAATGCATGAGTGTGGAATTTTTCGGCTGTGATTTTCAAAGAAATAAATACTGCCTCCTGGTCGAAGCAGGCGGTCAGATTAATGTTCATGGCGGTGATTTTATCGCCAACGGCACCACGCTTCTGCTCGCTCCAAACAAGGTATTTACCAAATCCACCGGCGGCGGACCTACCATCAATCGCAACAACGGCAAATTCAATTTCTACGGCGTACGCTGGGAGCTGGAAGAAGCCCCCATGTTCGACGCCATTGATGATGGCAGTCTGCTCGCCCAGGTTAATCTTGATAATTGCGCAATGTACCAAAGAGCCGCCGGAAAAGGTACTCCTCTTGGAATAATTCATAACGGGATGAATGTTGTAATTCGCAATCTGAATATCGGCCCATATGAAATAAAAATTCTTGGGGACACACGTGATTATAGTGATAAGCGTAAGGGGGTTTTGATCCTGGACAACATTGTGGGCGCGCTTGCGTATGCTGAAGTGAACGGCTTGCCAACCGTGTTCGACGGGAAAAAATGGAATATTGACGGAAACGGGGTAATCACTGAAAGCACGGATTGGAAGCATACAATAAAATTAAGATAAGGCTGAACTCAATGAATAACATCAATCTCCAGTTAAGTTACAAATAACAACCTCAATATTTGTAGAGCAAAATTATGATTACTATTGCTTTTTTTGATGATTTTTGCTTGCAGAAGCATAGCCAGTTTCGAAGGTGTTACTTTGAACCTGTAAAAATTGATGAGTCACTATTTTTTGACGATAACTACTCCATCTCTTATCCGTCGATCCAGTGGTGCCCGGAGGCTGGCAAGTATCGGATGTGGAATAATTTGAATCATGTGGTCTGCTCGATAGGGAAACAGGATGAGCACATGATTTTAGGCATGCAGGAGAGTGATGATTGTATCCACTGGAAATCTTTTAAAAATCCAGCCCCCCCATGTGAATTCCCGCCAAATTGTGTTTTTGCCGGTGACGAAGGGAGTATCCACGGGGCAGGCGTCTGGCGTGATGAATATGATTCCAACCCCAAACGCCGCTACAAGTGCGCCCTGAGTATTGACGGCACATCGCAGCCGCAGCATTTCTCGCCTGGAGTGGTAATTACTTCGGCTGATGGTATTCAGTGGGATGAAGAAAATATGTCCATGCAATGGGGGCATTCGATGAGTGACGCCTATAACCATATTTTTTTCAATCCTGTACTCAAGGCATATCAAGTAATTATGCGTTCCATCGTCACCGACAGGCGGATTTGCACGACTACCAGCAAGGATTTGATTACTTGGAGCAAACCACAGGTAATGCTCAGCCCGGATCCTTTTGATCCGCCCTGCTGTGAATTTTACGGGATGAGCAGTTTCTATAAAGATGGGATATTTTATGGTTTTTTATGGATTTTTGACACCGATATGGATGATCGCGTCCCTTGGAAATTTGATGGCTCAACTTATACTGAACTGGTTTATAGTTACGACGGGCTCCACTGGAACCGCACACATAAAACAGTGCAAAGTCCCGCTGCGACAGGCGAATATGGTGCTACTGATAACTACATCGGCAATATGTGTGAATCCAAAGATCAACGCGAATGGTTCATTGCCGGAATTTATCCCCGGAGTAACCACGGTTCCGGTCTATATAAAGAGCGTCTTGTTGATGTTAATAATGATAATAAGAAAAGCGCTTTTTATATTGGCACCATCAAGCCTGGACGTTTCGTCGGGTTGCAGAGTGTCGGTAACTCATTTTTGCGCACCAAGAAAATCTATTCCAAGGATGGAGATTTTCGTATTAACGCGGCAGTCCCATTGGGGCAAATGCGGGTTCAATTAGTTGATCAATGGTATAAACCGGTAACCGGATTTACTTTTGAAGATTCTATTCCCTTTACCGGCGATGCAATCAACCATCAACCTGAGTGGAGGACCCGTAAATTATCGGAAGTGAAAGGGTTCAATTTCGCTATCGAAGTTCAGATCTTCAGCGGCGTAATTTATGGTATTACTGGCGACTTTTATCCATTCTACGCCAGTATGCCACAGGAAAGTTTTGGTGATCCAGTTCATGTTGCCGACGTTGTTTTTGGCGAAGGCACAAAAAATATCGATTATGAGAAAGTCAACCTTAAAGGGTGAATTTTCAAAAAGTATTACGAATTCTCCATTCAAATGTGAGTATGTCTGGAAGATATGTGAATTGTTCCTCTGTCTGCCTGGAACATATTGTCTTCAGGTTTTATTGAACTTTTGAAATTACCATGTCAATCAAAACAGAAGGGATAAATTTTTAAAGGAAATTTATCGAGTAAATAAAATGAAACGACAAGAACCGTCCTGGCTAAAAAGAGCGATTTTTTACCAGATTTATCCGCAAAGTTTTTGCGATAGCAATGGAGATGGAATTGGAGACATTCAAGGCATCATTTCCAGGCTGGACTATATAAAGGAGACTGGATTTAACGCCATCTGGCTTAATCCGATTTATGTATCGCCATTTAAAGATGCCGGTTATGATGTTGCGGACTTTTATAAAGTTGCACCGCGCTATGGCAGTAATGACGATTTGAAACAACTTTTTCATGAATCTAAAAAACGCGGCATTAAAGTAGTTCTGGATATTGTTGCCGGGCATACTTCAACAGAACATCAGTGGTTCAAAGAATCAAGCAAAGCAGAAAAAAATCAATATAGTAATTATTATATATGGAATGACGACTGGCTTGATGACGCTGACGGGTTGAATATGATTAATGGCTATGCCGAGAGAAATGGTAATTTTGCAATTAATTTTTTCTCAAGCCAGCCGGCTTTAAATTACGGTTTTGCTAAACCGGATCCGAAAAAGAGATGGCAATTGCCGACTGACCATCCGGATGTTTTGGCTGTTGGCGAAGAATTGAAGAAAGTAATGAAGTTCTGGTTACAGGCCGGCTGTGATGGTTTCAGGGTTGATTTGGCTCCGTCTTTAATTAAGAAAGATACTGGTCACAGAGCAGTAACTAAATTCTGGCAAAAATTTCGTCAGATGTTTGATGAAGAGTATCCGGAAGCTGTTTTAATTTCGGAATGGTCCTATGCTCCGCAAGCATTAAAAGCTGGTTTTCATACCGACTTTATGGTTTTTTGCGGTACAAGCGCATATACTTCACTCTTGCGCAATGAACCGGAGCGCGATCTGTTTAGCTATATACCCAAAAGTCTTTTTTACGAGAATGACGGCTATGATTATCAGTTGAAAAATAGAAATAGTTTTTTTGATAGTAGAGGTCTTGGCGATATTAACCAATTTATGACTACATATATTCGACATTATCAGGAGACGGTAAATAAAGGTTACATCTCTTTAGTGTCAGGTAATCATGATATGACGCGAATGAATGACAATAGAAGCGATTTGGATTTGGAATTGATTTTTGCTTTTATTGCGACAATGCCCGGGGTGCCATTTATCTATTATGGCGATGAAATTGGAATGAGAAATGTTAAGGGGTTAACGTCCGTCGAGGGGGGATATACAAGAACCCAGGCGAGAACGCCAATGCAATGGGATGCTACTGAGAATGCCGGGTTTTCCAATGCCCCGGCAGATAAATTATATTTGCCGGTTGATCCGGATAAAAGCCGTCCGAATATAAAAAATATGCTTGAAAACAGTGATTCACTATTGAGTAAAATTAAGCATCTCCTGAAGATCAGGATGGAATATAATTCATTGCAGGCTGATGGGAAATTTTACTTTGTTCCGGTGAAAAAGGAAAACAGCGTATTGGTTTACACTAGAATGCACGGCAAAGAGAGACTGCTAATGATTTTTTCTCCCGGGAGTGCCCCAAAAGAGTTTTGCTTTAAATTGGACGGCTGTAAACCGCTGGCGAAGATTACGGTTGCTAATTTAGAAGCTGCTGATAATAATGGGGAGATCAAGGTAAAAACCTGCTCTAGCGGCTACGGGATTTTCAAATGTTGAATAAAAGTAATAGATAATAAATATGTAATGTTCAGGCGTGGAATCTAAGCGTGACGTTTGGGCTGAAACCGAGTCGCTGTCAAGCTTGAATATTAATTTTAAAATGACATCAAAAAATGAAAACGTGAGTAGACAATTAAAGGAGTTTCAACATGCGTAAATATGCGGCCATTCTAGGTAATCTTGGTAATACCTGCGACCGTTTCTGCAGCAGCTATAAGAACAATCCATCGTCGCTGGAAATGCTCAAACAGGCAAGCGGGATTGAAGGCATTTCCGGCATTGAACTGGTCGGCACCTGGGATATCCGCCCTGAAAATGTCAAGGAAATGAAAAATACTATGGACGGACTCGGATTTGAATGTGTATCCATCATCCCCGACCTGTTTGCAGACAAACTATGGCGGAATGGCAGTATTTCAGCGAAAGACCTTAAAGTGAGAAAGGCGGCCTTGGACTATTTACGGGGAATGTGCGTTATTGCTGAAACCATGAATTGTCCGCTTATAAATCTCTGGCCGGGACAGGATGGTTATGACTATTTGTTTCAAGGCAATTATCTGGATGAACGGAATTACCTGATTGAAAATATTACGCAATTGGCGGAAGAATTTCCGTATTTGCGATTTGCACTTGAATACAAGGCTAAAGAGCCTCGCACCCATTCTTATCTGGCGCGCATGGCGGATACTTTGCTGGTATGTCTGCAAACCGGCAAAGATAATGTCGGCGTAACTATTGATACAGGACATGCCTTTATCGGCGGCGAGAATGTTGCCGAATCTGTTGTGCTGGCTCAACAAGCCGGAAATAGACTTTTTCACATGCATTTCAACGACAACTATAAAGCGTGGGACGATGATATGATTGTCGGCTCAGTTCATTCAATTGAATATATTGAAATGCTTTACTGGCTGGATGAGTGTAATTATTCCGGCTGGTTTTCCATGGACCAGTATCCCTATCGTGAAGATGCTGCCGGCGCTATCCAGGAAAGTATCGAATGGTTGAAATACTTTGACGATTTACTGGGTGTTAACCGCGAATGCTTGCGCGACGCCGTTAAGGAAGGCAACGCGGTTACAACCTCTAAACTGCTTCGTTCGATTTTAAAAGGACAGGACGTTTGTGAAAATACTTAAATTACAGAATTGTTTTAAGAGCGGCCTGGCAAAGTTTTATACCCGTCTTCTGCGGGGGGAGGCCGGAAAGATCGGATTGGGCAGCCTGGTTTATTTTCCCTTCCACAGTACGGATATCAGTGGTCTGGAGATCGGTAAAAACAGCGTAATTTTCTCCTATGGCTGGATTCTTACTGTCAGCGAAGGCTGGGGGGTGAAGTATTCGCCAAAAGTTGAAATCGGCGATAACGTTTATATTGGATTCCGCTGTCATATTATCGCCTGCAACCATATAAAAATCGGTAACAGGACTGTTCTCGCCGACAACGTTTACATTACGGATAATTTTCATGGATTTGAGGATATTGCCAAGGGGGTGATGGAGCAGCCGTTACGAGTTCCCGGTCCGGTGATAATTGAGGACGAAGTATGGATTGGCGAACGAGTCTGCATTATGCCGAATGTAACTATCGGCAGGCATTCCGTCATTGGGGCTAATTCCGTAGTGACTAAAAACATCCCTCCATACAGTGTCGCGGTTGGTTCGCCGGCGGTGGTGATGAAACAATATAATCACGAATCCGGCCAATGGGAATCGTGCCGCACAAAATAAAATAACAGGGATGAGATAAGTGAAATCGATTTTCGACAATGCACGATGGATATGGAGAAAACCGGCGGAAGACGATGAACATCAGTATGTCTGCTTCAGAAAAGAATTTTCAGCTGATGATATCAGCCGCGGAAAGTTATATATTTCTGCCGACACCGATTTTGTCGCATATCTGAACGGGCAGGAGATAGGCCGCGGACAGTTCAGCGACTATCCGGAGGAGAAGACTTACAGCGAATTTCAGATTGAATCGCTGCTGACGCCGGGAATGAATGTGCTCTGTGTGCTGGCCTATTACTGCGGCGCGGATTTTTCCACTTACCGCAAAGGTCGGGCCGGAATAATAGCCGTGCTTAAAAACAGGGCTTTTGAAATCGTTTCGGACGGCAGCTGGAAATGTATTCAAGCCCAGGCGTTTCAATCAGGAGGACTCCCCAGACTTACCGCGCAACTTGGTTTTGTCACCATGTTTGATGCACGTAATGATTCAGATTGGACGAATCCTGATTTTGATGATTCCCCATGGCCAGCGGCAGAAGTCCGCGCGGGGATAATTGACGGTTTCTGGAATAAATTATCTTTGCGGCCAGTTCCGCCGCTGACAATCGGAAAACGCATTCCTGTTCAGGTTGTAATGCAGGGTGTTATTCTGCGTAAACTGGAACTGGAAACTTTCGCCGATACGGTCGCTCATGACATGATGGGGCATTATCCGGTTTCACGGATATTTGAAGGCATTGAATCTGAATATATTTCCCATCTGACACTTGACGGCGCGGAACACGCATTGACGTTCAAGCCGCCTGAAGCTCCCGCCAATGGTAGTTTTGTCGTTGCCGACCTCGGCTCTGAAAACACCGGATTCATTGATATTGAGCTTACTGCTGCGGCTGGCACCGTAATTGACATTTCGCATGGCGAACACCTGCTTGACGGTAAAGTGCGTAATAAAATTGGCCCGCGCAATTTTACTGACCGCTACATCTGCAAAGATGGTTTGAACCATTATGTGCTGCCGTTCAGACGGATTGGCGGCCGTTATATCCAGTTGAACATAACCTGTATGAAAAGTCCGGTATCAATCAGTTACATCGGGCTCAGGCCGCTCAGTCTGCCGCTGCCACCGCGCGGATATTTTCAAAGCGGTGATACGCTGGCTGACCGTAATTATGATATTGGTGTCAGAACACTGGAACTCTGTATGCACGAGCATTACGAGGATTGCCCATGGCGCGAACAGGCACTCTATACTTATGATTCCCGCAACCAGATGCTGTACGGATATTATGTCTGGGGGAACTACGATTTTGCCGCTGTCTCGCTTGATTTGCTTGGCCGGGGAATTCGTTCCGACGGTCTGCTGGAATTGTGTGCACCGGCCAAAGTTCCAATAACGATTCCTATATTCAGTTTTGTCTGGGTTGCCGCGTTGAAAGAATATTGGTTACACAGCGGCAGTGACACGCTTTTTCATAAATTCGATGCTCAAATAGAATTTATGATCGGCAAAATCCAAGAATTGTATAATCCGAAGAACGGTCTTTATCGACTCAAAGCAGACAAAGAGATGTGGCATTTTTACGAATGGATTCCTGGTTTGTCGGGAATGGGAACTTCTGATAATGAATATCATGCTCCGTATCATTTATATTTTTATGAAATGCTATGTTCGTATGCGAAAATGCTCCAGTGGAGCGGACAGAATAGTAAGGCGGTTAAATATCTTGACATGGCGGCAGAATTGCAATGCGTAATCAACCGGAGTTTTTGGGATTCCCTCCATAATTGTTATGCTACTAAGCTGATCAACGGTAATTTACAGGAGCGCCACGAACACATTCAGGTCTTGGCTGTTTATAATAAGATCGTCCCGGAAGAAAAACTGCCGTTGTTGTTGCAATCTATTTACTCTGAGAAATTAGCGCCTATGACTTTCAGCGCGATGCCTTATATGCTCCGTTCAATGATGTTGCAGACGTCTGAAGCCCGTAAATACGTTGCTGCTAAACTTGCGGGCAGTTTTTACCCGATTGTATTGTCTGGCGCCACGAGTCTGTGGGAAACGCCGACAGGAGCCGCCGATTTTGACGGCGCGGGCAGTCTCTGCCACGCCTGGAGCAGCCTGCCGGTGTATTACTATCACGCCTGGGTGCTTGGCGTCAGACCGCTTGAACCAGGATTTAAAAAGTTCCTGTTGTCTCCGTGTTCCGGCGGTTTCAATGCGGTAAAAGGCTCAGTTGCGACGCCGTCCGGCTTTATCAATGTGAAATGGCGTGAATCCCAAAATGGTTTACAGCTTACGGCGACTGGCCCGGAAAATCTGACTCCAGAGCTTGCTTTGCTTGAAGAAGCGCCGATTATTTCGGCTACTTACAATGGAATTGCGGTTAAATATTAGTTCAAGAAATGGCAACTGTGGGCAGCTTTATTGGTTTATAATAGATATTAAACGTATTATTTCATTCGCGACCTGCCCTGCGACTTGCCGGAAAATTACAGGAGCTTCGTCATAACTCCCGGAATCAGGCTGCAATATCCGAAGTTATTTTAATGCCTTCAAAAATTCCTGCACTGCGGCATAGGCTTGAATTGCCTGAGAAT
>JBAWXM010000046.1:0-21212 GCA_037144075.1 Lentisphaerota bacterium
CAGGGCGAACATGATATTACTTCCCCGGTTTGACGAATTGATGAATCGCAGCGGTAACCACGCCGAACAGTTGCAGTTCGCTCTCTCCGGCAAAGGTGATGGGCTTATAGGCAGGGTTGGCAGCGACCAGTTCCAGCACATTGTCTTTATTCCGCAGGTACTTCACTGTGAATTCGCCATCAACTGCGGCAATGACGATGCTGCCGTCTACTGCATCAAGCGCACGGTCAACCACCAGAATGTCGCCGGGCATTATCCCGGCCTGTACCATCGAATCTCCAGCAGCGCGGACAAAGAAAGTACCAGCCGGATGCTTGACCAGCAGTTCGTTCAGGTCAAGTGCCTGCTCGACGTACTGTTCAGCCGGTGACGGGAACCCGGCCATCACACAGTCGCCCATCAGCGGCGGCTTATCGGTGTTTTTATTATTATTGCCTTTAGTCATAGTAGCCCTTCACTTTAGTGACTGATATTTTACCATGACATTGACTTTATGCAACAGGTGATTGACGCGAATCATATAATCAAATTAGCGGAAAATTCTACACCTGGCCCGTTTTAGCCCGTCCAGTGACATTAACGCAAAGGCGCAGAGGCGCAGAGGCGCGAAGAACAGCCTGTTTTACCACAGAGTGCACAGAGGTCACAGAGATAAAACCAGTCAGCGAATTATTGAGGGAGTTCCCGCTGTAATCCGCTGACTTGTATTTTCTTCCTGCTTCATTTCTGTTATTACTTTCGTGTTCTTTCGTGTCTTTCGTGGTTAAACATGTATTCCTTGGCTCCCAACTTCATGTCCTTCATGGTGAGAACATAAAACCGTCCCGGCGGACCGGAATTGGGCAGGGGCAGCAGTCCCGGCGTGGCACTGAGCACACAGAGAAATACACTTCACCATGAAGAGCATGAAGGAAATGAAGATAAGACACACAGTGCGGCATTACCGCAAGCCCGGGCTGCTTTATCAGGGCAATTCCTGAATTTTACCAGCCAGTAGTTCATTCCTGTTCTTTTCTTTTATTTTATAACCGCCGGATTTCGGAGCTCCTGAAAATTCAATCAGACCTCTGTCTTTGAGGGGTTCAAATAACGCTCAACAGTAGAAATGCTCTTATTCATTTGCTGCGCGATTGCCGGAGTTTTCCTGAGCGGATTCTTTTCCAAGTAAGACAGTAATTCAATTAATTCCTGCTTTACTCCATCACTTACTCCATCATCTTTTGTATTGTGAGAAACACCGGTTATTTTCTCGCCCGATTCAGTTTATCCGCCTTTAAGATTATGTTTGCAATAAAATGACATTTACAGCACTGTCGGCTTGCGCCCTGCCTTGCTGGAGTAAATTACCTGCCGCGCATTTTAGCGCAGCATAGCCATCTTTACTCATCATTGCGTTCCTTCGCGTAAGAAGCCTCTATCAGTCTGCGCTCTTTTTCTATCTCAATACTAAGCTGCTCTTCCGTGGGCAGACAAAGCATGTATTTGGAGGCAAATATCTGCTTGCGGTCATTCAGCACCGAGTAACGAGCCACAGTTTCGTTCTTTTCCGTACAAAGGATCAAGCCGATAGTCGGATTGTCATCGGGCGCGGCAAAAAGACCGTCAAACATTCGCACATAGCCGTCCATCTGCCCGACGTCCCCATGCGTCAACTCGTCAACTTTCAGGTCAATCAACAAATAAAATTTCAAGCGGCAGTGGTAAAAAACCAAATCAATATAACGGTCCTGCTCCTCGATGCGAATATGTTTTTGGCGGGCTACAAAGGCAAACCCGTTGCCGAGCTCCAGCAGAAAGCGTTGCAGGTGAGTTATGACCGCCCGCTCCAAATCAGACTCGTGAAAATCCGCAATCTCGGGCAAGCCCAGAAACTCCAGAACATAAGGATTTTTCAGCGCGTCGGATACATTTGCCGCCGGAACCGGCAGAAGGCGGCCTTCCGCCAGCATCTTCTCCGGCCTGCGGCTCTTAAGAATGCGCTCGTAGTAAAAGGAATGAATCTGCCGCTCCAGCGTGCGTTTGTCCCAACCTCCGGCAACCGCTTCACGCTCGTAAAAATCCCGCGCCTCCGCATTATCCACCCGCATCAAAGCCCGATAATGAGACCAGGAAAGCTGCGGCGAAAATCCAGCAGGCAATTCCGTACCCATTGGGCATGGAATTCCTGTAGAAGCAGATTCCACGCCCATTGGGCGTGATATTGGCTGAACGGATAATCCCGCAGATTCCGCGCCCATTGGGCGCGGAATGGCGGAACACCGCCCAGAGTAAATAAGATAGAATTTTCTGAAATACTGAAGCGTGGTTGATGAGAATCCGTTCCCATACTGCTCCGTCAGCCTCGCCGACAGTTTTTCCACAACCTTTTCTCCATACTCCGCCCGCTCCCGCCCGGATTGAATTTCCTCAACAATCTCCCGTCCGATAAGCCAGTACGCCAGCACCATATTCACGTTGACCGCGCGAACCACATTCCCGCGCGCTTCCTCCAAAATCGAAATCACCCGGTCAAAAAGATGATCAGCCTCCGCTAACGCAGACTTTTGTGAATCCATTTTCACGCTCATCGCTTCCCTCCTACGGTCGAAACCAACGGATCTTTGCTTTGGTCAATAAGCCGGGAAAGCTCCTGGAAAAGCAACTTCGCGACCTCGCTGATTTCTTTCACTGGTTTATTCATCATATCCATAATTTATCTCAAAAACCATCTTTTTTCTCATTTCCGAAAACCTCTATTTCAATCAGTATAACTCTAAATAATCATCTCTCTTGCCCAGTTTGCGCAGATTCGCCTTTTGTGCCGCCGACAGTTTAGAATAACGCCGTGCATACCAGTTTTCAACCTCTGCAATATTTACACGCTATTGGCTTTGGATATTCGGCTCTGCTGCCCATGCACTGGAGCGCGTCAACGGCTTCGAACGGAATCCTGACCTGGTTGGCCGCCGACAAAGACGATTACCTTGAAGTGCTCATGGTCGAGCGCCGCGAGTTGTGCGGGCTGGACGCTCTCAAAGTCAATGAGAATAACATTCCTGCGCATAAGTTTCCTCCATATAGTTAGACTCCCGGCCAATCGCCCTGTCACTCATCAGCGGTAGCATCTCTGCCGTTAATCAATTTTTGCCAAGTAAGGTGCTGCTGCCTTGGCTAATTTTAGCATATTATCAGCCAGCCAACATGCAACATCATCCACATTGTCAGCTTTAAGTCCATCAGCAAAATCAGCACATTCATAAACTACTTTATAGGCAACACCAGGGTTGCCTTTTATCCCCCCTTTAGGCTTCCAGACCAAACAATGGCAACGTTCATTACCTAATGCGTTTTCTATCTGGTCTTTATATTCTTCCAAGGCTTTCATCTTTTCTTCATTCCATGTTCTATCCTTGATTTTCTCAAAGACAATTTCAACACGGACAGGCATTTCTCCATCGCGACTGCGGGTAGATGCAACCATGGAATATCTGATTCGTTTATGCTCTGGATGGGCTGGAGTGGCGAGATAATTATCTTTGACATCCTTGATACTGCAATCTTCGTAAGGATTCCCGGATTTTCCATGCATCTGTTTAAGCGCTCTCTCGAAACATTCTTCATGTATTGTTTTCATAACATTTATTCCCGTGATTTTAAAGATATAGCCTATATTAAATAAAATAGATTTTCGTTAATGCGTATTTCTCATACGCATTTAAGCCGACTTTTTACTCGACAATGTGAACTTAATTTTTGATCTTGACATAGGTTATTATTGTACCTTTGCAGCGACGTTTTGTCTGGTCAAGCGCTCCAAGCGTGAATCTCCCCTGGGGTTTATGGAATATATCCAATCCGCGGCCAAGATTAATCCGCCATCCCGTGTCGGTTTCAATATAACGGTCATGAATATCAGGATTAAAACTGTATGAGAATTTGACTCCGCTGGCAGGCAAACTTTGTTGCAACTCATCAAAGTCGGTTGCAAGTTCGACCTCCTGTTCAGGAGAATCACTACCGGTAACGAGCTCCAATTCCATATTGCCGTCATCTCTCACGAGAAGTTCGCAGAATTTCACGAAATTCTGTATCTGATATGAATAGCGCAGATAGGGGTCTACAATCTTAACTTTTCCGGCATCTTTAAGATAAGGCATAAACAGCTTCTCATACGAGACTCCGGCTTGTCCTTCTTTGATCTCAATTTGCACAGGCTCAACAACGCGATTTGTCGCAAGAGGATCAACCGGTGCGGCTTCGGCTTTGGGAGCAGGCTTGACAGCTGGATGTGTTACCTGAAATTCATCTGGAATTGCGCTGGTAATAGTTGTCCACATAAATTCAGGATCAAGCTTAGCCAGCTCGTCACGAACCTGCTGTCTCATGCGAACAGCCGGGTTTACGCAGAATTCAACAAATTCTTCGTCTGTAAGATTCAAATCAGGGAATAGCAGTTTCAGATATCCTTCGGAAATTCTTTGAATAGCCTTCTTATCCCGCATATCTTCACAACCGGGAAGATGAAGTTTCTGTGACACATAATCGGCAAACTGGAGGTTTCCTCGAAGCTGATGCAGTACTTCCCCGAAAAAATCACCTTTGAAACCTAGTGTTTTTGATGGGGAGTCTTTGGTTATTCTCGGCATAAACCAGCCTTCAATCAAACCATGAATCCTGTCTATAAATGCAGATTCCTGCAAAGCCTGCGGCAGTTCTGTAAAAATACCCTCTGCTTCATATAGCGGCATTCTATCCGCGCCGATGGAAATATTGCCCAGCATAACAAATCCCGCTTCAGCAGTTCCCATATCGCCGGTTGCCCGGCGATATCTCCCGCTTTCAAGATACATTTTCAAAGAAGCCATAGCTTCTCCAGCCTGGTCAGTGCGGATTTTTTGCACTTCATCAACTACAACAACATCATAGCGGGGGATAAGTCCGATTTGCTTGCTCTGACTGTTGAAGAACAATGCAGGAGCTGAAATTTTTCCTCCCGGGATAACTGCGGCATACCGGCTTATATTGTCAAAAATAAATGATTTACCTGTTCCTTTAGGCGCAAGTTCAGCAAGGTTAACCCTTGGCTGCACGAGCGGAATGATCCGGCTCAACAATAGCATTTTCTGGGCAAAGTCAATTATATCCGGATTGAACTGGCAACTGGAAGTAAGCAGATCAATCCACTCGTCAAGCGTGAAGTTTTTCCTTCCATCTCTGAAATAATCAAGGTCTACTCCCGGGCTTTGGAAGGGTTTGAATTCTACCATTCGCACTATTCCGCTTTTTATTTCATCTCCATCCGGCGGGATATATTGCAAAGTCCCAAGCCCCCACATTCCAGTTGTCAGCAGCATATGATTGTCTTCAACAATAGGCTCGGCGATGCTGCAATTATTAAGGTCAAGAACAGGGATATTTAATTCTCGTGTATTTTTGGCTAAATTTACAGACACGCGGAAATCATCGAGAATTTTTACCTGTTCATGATTCATCAGACGATTCATCAGCATGTTCTTGTCAGCCTTCTGCGGAAGATATGTTCCGACGATGTGTACAATTTTTCCCCTGGCATCGTCATCGAGCTGACCGTCGCCCATAAACTGGCTTATAATCCATTCTGCGACATATACCGGAATTGCGCGGGCACCGAAGCCCGCCTTGCTGATCAGTTCTTTATTTATTACTACTTCGCCGTAATAATCTTTGGCTTTTTGCTCAAATGATTTCATCAATATTCTCCTTTTATTTCAGTAAATCGTCCAATGACATTCCTGATTTCATGGCGCTCTTGAAGCTTACATCCACCTGGGTCTTAATGGTATTTCTTTCGCCGCCGATAAGATAGCCTATCGTCATCTTTAATGAACTTGAATCTTTAGCGTTTGCCGGGAAAATACACTTAATTTCAACCATCCCGGTCCCCATTCCCGGAACTGCACAGGCCGTATAAGACTTCAAATCGCAGGCCGGGTTGTCTATAACAATATCGACTATTTCAGCTTTTTCACTGTTGAGATTTTGAAGTTCCATCTGAATTGCCTGAATACGTTGAATATATATATCAAGCTTCTGGGCTTTCAGGCCGATGAACCGGTTCAAAAGCGGCTGTCTTTCAACTTTTGCTTTTCTAAACACGGCAAACGGAACGATTACCTCTTCCGGGGTGGCTCCTCCGTGAGTAAAGGTTCTATTTGGTTTCAAATGTTTGACGGTATTGTGCCCGCGAGGAATGAAATATGTAACTTTGCTATCTTCAAAAGGCGATTTGAACCGGTATCCCATTTCCCACAGGTTTTCAGGAACTTGAGCAATGTCATCCTCTTTGACCTTGGCGAAACGGTGATGTTCGTCATCAAAGAGTTTTTTCACTACTCCGGACTCTAAGGATTTTCTTTCTGCATCCAGAATCAATGTTGCACCGTGGTCAGTCAAGACATATATCCCGAATTTCCGGGGATGATTTACTCTCTGTGCAAGAGTTCCGACAGCCGCAGCTAATTTATCATATTTATTTATTATTTCTGCATCATAACTGCTGCCGGAAGTTGAATGATCGGAATGCAGCGTCTCATCGCCGGAAACATAATTCATAAGAATTACGCAATCATCATCAAGCTTAAAGCCCTGCAATTCCTGAACATTCGAAGTATATAGAGTTTTCCTGCCTTTCCAGTCATTGGCGGCGCGTTCTTCAATAATTTTACTGTAGTTTTCTGACTCCTGCTGCCAGTCGCCTGAAAGAAGTCGCTTTTTAACCTGCTTGGTATAGGTGGGAAGCGGGGTGTATCTGTAATCAAGCAGATGCCTGTGCAAGCCAATATTTTTCATCGCGGCGTCAAAATATTGCCAGATATTAAGCGGCATGCAGTCAATCATAAGGATAATAGAAACATTGTCCGGAAGTATTTTTTCTTTCCAGCCGGAGAGTACATGAATTAGGCTGAACCGGGAGTCTTTTTGAACTTGCACATAGTTCTCCACGTACCAGTCGGAAAACTGCGCGGAATATTCTTCAATATTTTTATCGAAGTGTTCATATTTCTGCTGCCAGTCTCGATATTTGAGATATTCATCTGCTGCCCACACCAGCCATTTCTGCGCATCCCAGTCCCCTTGCGTATTCGGAGATGCAGGCGGGCGGGGAACAATGAATCTGTCTAACGTGTTCAGTTCTATCTTGCTTAAATTATTACAATTAGCAAACTTAATTTTTAATGATTGTATTATTTCAGTACCCACGGGGAAGCAATTGCGTTCAAGTATACTCTCCACCGCCTTAAATTCGCGTTGAACATATCCGGACATCTTGGAAGTGAATGCTTGAAAATTAGCCGCGGTATTTATCTCATTAATAAACTCATTACAAATTATGTTTATTTGATTTACCGCCTGTTCCATTGCCAAAGGCGACAATGGCAGGTTTTTAAGAATAGAAGGCGGAATTGACTTCAAAAATGGAATGTGTCTGGGCTCCACAAGAAATTCCAATGCTTTTTCAGGGTATCCGGAAAGCAGCTTAAACAATGTCAGCTCATCCCAGAGTTGTGCCGGATTATCCCGCATCTGGCCGCAAAGATATTCTGTCCAGTGATATGGAGAACCGGCTATCCAGGATTCAAATTTGTCATTGATGGCTTTCATCAATAATTCATCGCCTGAGATAGTTTTGTATTTCTCTACAGCAATCTCCACCATTTTTACCACGGCATCAGGGGAAAGATTTACAGATGCAAACTCCGGCGACAATCTTGACGCCAGGAACGTATCAGTAAAGCTCTGCGCCGGGAATGAAGTTTTTTTCATCTCAAGCAAATCATTTTTAACAACCATGGTATCTGTAAGCCAGCCGGGCAGAGATACATTCCAGCGCGATGCAAGCACAACGCGCGGGGTCATTTCACTTTGCATTACATGCTCACCCAGCCCAAGGCTTTCTGCGAGATTGGCAAGCCAGAAACAATAATGTTTTTCCCGAACCCAAAAAGTAAGCGCATTGCCGTCTTCATATTTATCAAGCAGACAGGCCGCTTTTACATAATCTCCATCTGATGCAACAAGACAGAAATTGCCGGAAATTTCGCCTTTAAAATCTCCGATGAAACAGATTTGTATTTTCTTTGAGTCTCGCACAATTACCCCTTATCTATCTGATCTAGGACATCGTTTATAATCTCTGCTTCTTTATCAACAAGCAATTTCATAGATAATCCCAATTCCGTTATATCCCTCAAGACTGTTGTTACGCCAGCTTTATCTTTCGGCACAATGAACTGGCCAATCGAAGAATACAGGTCTTCTTTAATTATTACGCGATTTTTTTCATCTTCGTTTATCACTTCAATAGTAAGCAAATCTCCAGCATTCCCTTCGGCATCAAGCGCCCTTGCCAGGATTTTTGCCGATGGATTGTTGTAAATAGTGCCAATATTAATTGTCAGCTCATCTGAAGACTCTTTCCGATCTGCTGTGGACTTTGGGTCTCCGCCGTCAATAGTGTATATGAGCTTTGCTGCGCCAGCCGGAACTTTGATTTTTACGGAATCTTTTTTCTTTAATGCCCAGATATTTTTTGCAACCTCAGTTGCTTCCCCTATTTTAGTAACTTGAGGTATTGGAACTAAAACAGTGTTCTCTTCAATGATTTTCTTGGCATGTTCACATTTTTGAGACAGGTTATTCACCAATATGCTGTGCCAGTTGCATATCTTTTCCAAACCAAATGCTATTGGCAGAGAAGTAGCGAATTTGACAGCAAATGTTTTTGAGGTGTCATTCAATACCATCTTGAAAGCCTGGACATCATCATCATCATACATTCCGGTCCTTTGGTGCGGCGAAAGAGAACTCCACCACTCTGTAACCAGTTTTTCACACTGGACTAAATCCCCGTCACTGCCAAATAACCTGGCAACAGCAGCGGCGGCCATGTTGACCACTTTCAGTTCGCCCGAGGAAAGCAGTTTAATATCCTGCTTAAATTCTGAGCATACAGTTTTTACGGAATCCTCATCAATACCAGCGTCCACAGGGCTGTCAGTATACACTTGAGGCAGCATCGAAAGCAGGAGGGTGAATTTGTCCGCCGTTGATATTTGAGCAAGAATATCAAGCAGTTTGTCAATCCTGCTGCTGGCTGATGTTCCATAAATCCTGCTTATCTTAGCCACAGCCGGTAATTTGTCATGCCATTGCTTCAATGCTTCAAAGGTTGCTTGCAGAGTTCTGCTCTCGCCGTGAGCCAGCGGCGGAGCGCCAGCCGTTTCCGCAATTCCAGCCAGCAGTTTTCTCTGGTTTGCAGATATATTTCTGACTTCAAATAACGGATTTGATGATAAGTCTGCAACCATTCCGACAATTGACTGATAGTCGTCGAGTTTTAATTGACTGGTTTTAGTCGAATCACGGTAAATCCGCAACCCCTCTCCATAAGCCCTGACTATGTATGCGACAGTAAGGACAAGAGCGGTTCCGGATGCCCCGTAAGGCGGAGCCTTCATCTCATTAAGAAAAGGACGAAGCTGCATGCTGCCGGTATTCAACCGGGTACAAAACTCTTTCAGAACTGGATATTTATCTGTCAGCCTGTCTGCATCTGTTATACAACTGAAATAACTGACAGTACCTTCTCTTCCAGGGCAAACGTTCAGAGCACCGGCCCCTCTTAGCAGCACTTTTTCAAGATAACGCTTTTCGCCATGGTTTTCCGGGTTGCCGTTATCGATATGGATGCGCTCGTCAAAATCGAGGAGAATATCCACTGCCTGCTTCAACGCCGTATTATTGCCTTGTCTCCATTTGTCATCATGGACAATATTAAGTTCGGGATGCTTCAAAAGGCAACGGTGCGTATACAGTTCGTCGCAAATTATATCGGCGACCCGCTGGGACTGCTGAGGCTTGTCGGCGATAACCCTGCCATTTTTCCCATACCATACAGCATCTGTTCCTTCGGCGATTGCAGTCGCGGTTTTTTTCAGCAAACAAAGGAAGCCGTCGTCTGCATTGTCCAGCATGTCCCTCATCCTTGATACCGTTTGCGCCGTAAGCTTGCGTTCTTCCTCGGGAGATAGATAATGCCGGCATGCTTTCACGCGTTCAAGATTCTGTTTATAAGGAGTCGAATTGTTAGGAACGGCTACGGAGATAAAATCAAAGGGATTCTTCTGGGCCGCTTCCCGGGCCTGACTAATTTCAATTTCATCTTCGCAAATTACATATACAGCAATTCCCTCATAGCTCAATTTTGTTTTGCTGTCAGTTTCTTTCTTTTCAGAGGATAAGGCTTCGAAGAATGACGGTTTAAGGTCTGTTGCCCGAACATATTTTCTCGCGAATCTGCGGTCATCACTATATGGCAGGTTGTGCTGCCTGGCTGGCAGAAACTCTTCACGTGAACTGTCCTGCGTTTCCCGCAGAAATGAGTCTATTGCAGTATCAGGATTGTTTGCCGCTATATATTGCTCTATCAGATCATACGGATCAATTGAATCCGATGACGCAAGTTCATAGGTTTTCGACTGCTTCCTAAGGTAGATGGCTCCGGTCTTTTCCAGCGCCTTTAAATTGCTTTCAACTTCTCTTTTATCCTGGCCTGAAAGACAATATAGCCCGAATTGCAGGGTTTCCAGTGTGGTCGGCATCTGACCAAGCTGGTAAATAAGAATTGTCCGCAGCAGCGCCCTCTGGTGCTGATCTACTTCCTGTATTAAATCACCTTTGAGTGACTTTCTTATCGCTTCATGGCTGGCATAGTAACCGCCGACAAGGCTGCGCTGATTTTGCCGCAACTCAACATTGCCGGGCGTCAGGTCCTTTTCAAAAAACTCAAAAAGATGGTCAACGGTATAAAGTGAAAGCGCTCCATTTGATCCTGCTATATCGGTATTTTCTATGAATTTAGCATAAGAGCCTTCTGCACAATCCACATCCCCGGAGAAGAAAGTGAATGTACTCCTGGCGTCTGAGCCGATTTCCGATGAAAGTTTAAGCAGCAGCGAGAGCGCCATTGGATGAACGCCATATATATTCTCTAGGACGCGCTGTCTGATTCTGGTTGTATCAGGAATCCACGGAAACAGTTTAAGCGCCTCACATACTGGAACAAGTTGGTCAAGCACACCAAGTTTAGGCAATACCTCAGACTTCCAGACATTTTCATTGCGGGCGACATCAACGATAGCGCCTATAATTTCCTCGATGCCTTCATAAAGCAAGTCCACCTGGGTGAGCCTGGCGGTCATAACTGAAAAGTCTGCCTGTCCGAGTCGGTCGGAATAGCTCTTAAAATCTTTATGGATACACCCGACAAACATTATATTCGGTTCAGTATGGCAGATCGTCTCCATAAATCCTTGCAGCACATCCTTGGAATATGCTGCTTTTTCCAGCGTAAATCCGAACTCGTCAAAAAAGACGGCAAGCCCGACAAAACGCTCTCTGAATGCTTTACCTTTTACAAGCTTTTGCACTATCGGAATCAGGTTCCCTGACTGTGCCTGAAATTCTGTGCCGCCCTGAGCCAGCCTGTATGCGCCGCGAAATTCATCCATGGCGGCTGATTCATATTCATTCAACCGGTTTCGCAACTGCTTTATTGCGACGCCGGGGGCTATCTGCTCCAGGGCTTTTTTAAAGTCCGCATAATAATCCCGCAAGCCGGAAGCTTCTGACGATTTCTTTTCCCAATCCGATAACAATCTCTCCGCTTCGTCAAACTCCGTTCCAACTTCCGGATCGAAATCTTTCGCTTTACATGCGTCAAATATGGCCTTCAGCACAACATCTTCAAACTTTTTCCCGGAATGATAATCACAGATAGCCACCAGATATTGTCCATTTTTCCGGACATTATAGAGCTTTTTACCTTGCTCAGAGTCCAGCCGCTCATAGTTCTCATAAAAACCTTTCAGATCGGGAGTGCTGCTTGACTGGCTGAGAACGTTCGCCAGCATCAGACAAAGATGAGATTTACCGGTACCGTATGAACCGCTTAACAGATAGAATTTCTTGTCCGTCGGCTGGATTAAGCCGCGGCAGATTCGCTCAAAGGCGCGGCGGTGCGCTGTCGTGGGACGGTACATCGCCATCCGGGCCATATTATTTTGAGATTCCTCAAATTCACTTTTTAATTCGACAAAATTCGCATATCCCGTCTTCAGTTTTACGATATCCGATATCTTCGCCATATTCATCCCCCTCATATTGCCGTATTATAATTCTCTCTATCAATCTTCGTCATCCAAATCATCCTCATCCCAGTTTTCATCAGGTTTGCCTTCTTCCCTTCTCTTTAAGGCCAGATAAAAAGTATCAAAGGCCTCCTTGTCCAAGCCTTTTAATGATTTCTTCGCTATTTTATCAACCAAAGATTTTAGTTTATCAACAGGAATCAGCCTTTCAACAGACTTAAGGTTGAATGAGTATTTTTTTTGAATTCCTGGCTTAGACGATGATTGAATTTGACTTTTATTCAGCATCGCTTTAAGAAATTTAATTACGATATTGCTATCAGTCAGTTTATCGGCCATCAGCTTTTGAACAACAGATTTATCAGCCCATTCTCCAAAATAAACCAAAACAGTTCCTACCCTGCTTATGTTCCAGAATTCTTCTTTTGAAAGAAGAATTTTGATCCTATCTACACATGCTGCTTTTTGTTTTGAAACATCATCATCCTTTTCCCAAAATCCATCGGATTTGTATTTTATACTTTTCCGAATTATTATGGAGGGAACAGATATGCCTGAAGACATTCCCATTGCTTCAAGAAAAATCGCTTTACGTTTATCAACTTTCACTTTATTTTCAAACAATTTCCAGGAATAAAGTCCGATCAACTGATGCAATGAAATAGCAAATACCCCTTGACTTTCATCTGAAACAAAATCTCCAAGCGTAAATAAAACCCCTAAGATATTCGCAATTTTATCCTCTGCTATCTCTGGCTGCACTGTTTTCAGAAAATCAATCAGCAAGTCCAAGCGCTCACTTTTAATATATGTTTGAAATAATTCAAGCATCTCCTGATAGTTTCCTTTTTCAATGGTTCCTAGAATTTTAACTTCTTCTGTTGCCATAATAAATTTTTCTGGCAAAGATAATTCGAAGTATGAATGAAACCACTTCTCATGACAAATTCTTTTTTCGCGCTGCCATTTATCTTCAAAACTTACTGAATACCCATAACCAGTCTTCAACAAAGACTGCACATTCGGAAATAAATCACTTATAAACGCCTTTACAGTATCGCGGTTTGCTTCTGATGCTAAATTTATAATCCCTTCAAGTATTCGAGTGTTTTCTTTTTCTATTGCGCTGCTTGAATCGGAAATCAATAGTGTTTCATGTTGTGAGATTGTGTCATAGACATTAGGCTCAAATATTCTTATCAGCTCCAATAAAATAAGGTCGATGATATTGATTTCCAAAGTTCCGTCTTTAACATAACTAGAAATTGCAAACGATAGTGCAGAACAAAACCTGTAAACGTCGCGCAGATTACTAAAGAAACTGTTGACCTCGCTAACCATCATTCCCCATCTATCTTCATCAAGGGGATATTTTGTTCCTTCCAGTGCTTCGTTAAGTTTCTTGAATAAGACAGATGCTATATCATTATGATTGGGAGCTGGGACTGCAAGTTCAACTTGAATAATCTTCTTCAAAAAATCCTGCCCCTTGCCTGGCATAAGTTTCTCAATCAATTGGCATGTTGCTTCTTTATCCAATAATAGTAAATAGACAATATTGGGGAAATCTGCGTTTGCTTTTATCAGTTGTAAAAGGGATTTTATCTCCTCCGGGAAGAGCCTGTCAATGTCATCTACAATTACCAGAATAGTATTTTTAAGGTCTTTTAGTTCAGCCGCTATTTCTTGTTTTATATCCTCAAGAGTCTTTGTATTGAGATCTGCTCGTAATTCGTGAAGATGCGCAGCCTTTTCTGACATGTCTCCAATAAAATTAGAAATGCGGGAAACCGGTATCTGAACGGCCGCGTTAATAGCGGAGTCTATGGCGAATGCCCCCATCCCGATCAATCCACCATAATATCGCCATTTAAGAGCCAGCTTATCAGACTGATCTTTAATATCTTTCTTGTCGAAAACGATACCTAATTCATGAAAAAAAGATTCATTCAGAGTGGCCTGGCTGCTCCATTCCCAAGGATTGAATTCGAGTAACTTGATTGTATTATCAGATCTAAGCTGCTCTATAATCATATTCTTAATAGAACTTTTACCACACCCCCACGGCCCGGTAAGTCCAAGAACAAGGCTATCTTTTTCCCTCCACCCTTTGATGGCGTTGGCTAGATTGATAGCATACTCCTTGCGTCCTAAAACATCTTGAGCAATACAAGATATTGGCCGGTCAGGATTGAACTGTATTTTAGTCATTTTCATCTTCTTTCATCATAAATTTTTCTTCAAAAAAACATTTGTCTCACACTGGTTTTTGTGATGCTCAAATGTGGTCTTCAAAATATCATTGGAATTGTTAAAGATAACTTCAAGGCTTCTGCATCCACCAAATATTGTCTGGTATTCAACAATAACGTACCCCCCTATCGGATAACTTTTACAATCAAGAACAGTTTTATTGGATAATAACCATACCCCAGACATTTCGAAATCCAAAGCAATGATTTTTTCATTTTTCTGATCCTCAAATTCCATTGAAGATGTAAATATCTTTTTATTCTTTTTGCCAGAGAGGCTTAACCGTACTTTTCGCTGAATAGACATATTGCCAGAAAAGTGGACTATTTGCGAGTACCCGGCATCAAATAATAATACCACATCTCGAACTTTTACTGCTCGCCGCGTTAGATTATGAAGAACAATTCCCCAACCGTCTCCTCCTGCATGATAGCCTATACTACGGAATGATTTAGTCAACTCGGACTCAAGAAATTTGTTTCTTAGATAGTTAACTGTAAAAACAATAACTACCCAGACCGTCGCCGTTATTGTTCCGCTAATTATAGGCTCAAGATACTGCATTATATTTCCTCCCCGATCCTGTCGAATTCCTCAAGACATTTGCGTTTGGTCTTAAATTCCCCGAAGATTGCCAGCTCCTTGCGTTGCAGCACCGGAAATGTATCAAGAATATAAGAGAAGTCATCCCTGCTCAATCCGTATAAGTGTGCAACATAGGCGTCTATCTCGGCACGAAGTTGTGCCCGGTCTCCCGTGTCGCGCCGGTCTGCGGTTCGGTCATAAACCCCGCAGGCAGGAGTCCATTCAGAGGTAAGATTATTTGCTTCTTCTGCTAGGCGGGTGCGAATGTGCTGTTCTTCGATTGGACCGTAATTATGATATTTAGCGGCTCTATGGTTGAATTTTGAATACACATCTTTCCACAAAGCAGAATATTCTTCAGAAACACATAGTAATCTTGAACAATTGAATATAATGTTCGTAAAATATCTGTCATTTAACTTAAATCGCATAGCTGGAAGAGAATAAATATAGAAGAAGTTAAGAGTCGTAGAAATTTTTTGTCTAATTAAATAATCAATAGCAAATGAGTTTAAAAGACCCATCAGAAAAATACTTTCGTCAACTTGAGGGTAGAGAATATCTTTGGTGGTAATATTACATTTAGGAATTACTGTAGGAATTTTGTTGCCATGGAATAGAGGCGGTATAACACAAGATATTAAAGTCCGCTCATTTGTGCTTGCCGCAATGTCTCTGTAACCTAATCGATACTGCTTCGCTTCTTCTTTATTGATTTTGGATTGTTTTGAACATAGTTCCCAGTTAACCCAGTACTTGAAATAATCAAAGTGCCCATCAAAATGCCAAATTTGTTTCCCTTCATATAATGGCAAATAAAGCTTAATCTCTCTTTTTTCATCTAGCATTCTAAGCTGTTCTAGAGATGCGTTCTTTAAATCATCTATACATATTGATTTGTTAATAATCGCAAATCGTGAACATGATAACTCAACCGCATTCATATCGAGCAACTGTTTTTGGGTGAGGAATAAATGGCTATCAGAGGTCATATTGAATTCTTGTGAAAATCTTACATTCCAGGTGTTATCAGGTTTTTCTCCTAACAGTGGCCAGGAGCCATAAATTTGAGTAGTTATATCAATATCCCGATGGCTTTTAAATTCCATTATGCTAAGTGAATCTGGAGAAAATTTTCTAACTTGCTTGACATTCATCACCAGCGCATTTTTGTCGATTAGCCGCAGGAGTTCTGGATCATGTTTCATAAATGCACATTTGAATGATTCAGTTTTGCCTTCTTTGATGGTCGAAAATAGAATGAACTTAAAACTGCGATGGATATTAAAAATAGCTTTGCGATTTTCGAAGCAGTAAATGAAATCAATTTTACTATTTTCAAAAAACATTTTTCGCAATGGCAGACATCCTTCATCAGTATAAAACCCGCTTGGCGTGACAATGCCTTCATATCCGTTTGGTTTGAGAATACTGAAGAATCTCTCCAGAAATGCCTTATAAAGGTCTATTTTACCCGATTGCAGGCTGTCATAAGCTATTGGTTCTTTGCAATATTTGGATGCCTGACTAAAGCATTCCTCGTATTTTCCCCATTTGTCTTGTATTTCTGAAAATTTGGCATGAAGTATTTTTATAACTGCTAAAGCTTTCTGCTTGTCATATTTTCTGAAATCCGGATCATAGTTTATATAAAACTCATGAGAATTGGGTTGCATTACATCCCACGGCGGATTTCCTATCGTTGCGTTGAATCCTGCCGAATCCGCAGAATTGAAGACATCCGGAAACTCGATTGGCCAGTGAAAGAATTTATGCCGGTTGCGAAGATCACATACTTGATCAGATACTATTTTCAAGTCGTCATCAAAGAATGAAGAGCTATTGCCTGTCGCGGTCTTTTGAAAGAACCGCTGGTAAGTGTCTGGAATGATATTGTCAACCATAAGATATGCGGTGTATAGGTCGGCTAGAGGAGTTAGACGTTCCAATGCATCTCTTGCTGCATCATATTCTGATTTCTGCATGTCGGTATCGTCCTCATCAATCCTTGCAATATTTGCAATAACTTTGGCAGTCCATTCGACTTCTACTTCAAATGTGTCAAGTTTTGGCAATTCTTGTATAGTATCTTTTTTCTTGAATTCCTTTTTTCGTTTCGGAATAGATTTCAGACAATCCAGAGTCTTTATGCCAATAAGGCTGTTGCCAGCCCGGAGCCGATGGTCGAGGAAGGTCAGTTTATGGTCGGTGGCAAAACAGTTCAACCACAATGACAATTTGCCAAGATTCACCGCCAGTGGGTTCAGGTCAACCCCGTAGATGCAATGTCTGGTGATTAAGCGCCGCCAGTGATTCGGCTGGCAGGTCTGCTCTGAATATTTTGCGGCGATTGCCGGAAGCCTGGAAAATAATTCGATTATGAGATTGGTCATCCGGTTTGATGCGCTGAGTAGAAAATGACCGCTGCCCATTGCCGGGTCGCAAACTTTAAATTTCAGCACGTCATTTTCAATAAATCTTGTGATGAGGCGTTCCGCTTCCAAAATTGCCCCGCGCCGGACTTTGCTGTCAGTTCCTTTGTCCGCCTGGTCCAGGAACTCATTGACTCTTGGCAGATAATTTTCTTCAAACTGCTTTTTTAATGGATCTATTACAGACTTTTCGACCAGAAATCCGACCAGTGATTCAGGGGTGTAATATGAACCGGTCTGTTTGCGTTCATTGGCTGACTGGCCAAAATATACCTGTCCTTTTTGAATTATGGTATCATCCGGCTGTCTTTTTGTTTCCGAAGCAAGCAGTATTGTGAATCCGTCCTTAGTTCTTCGGCGAATTCTGTCAGCATCGGCCAGAATTACATTAAATTCAAGAATATTCTCGTAAAGTTCCCCAAGATGTCTTACCTCCAGGTCTTCAAACGGAAACCTGTATTCATCCTTTTCGCTCTGTTTGATGCCGGGTTCTACGAATGCCATAAGGTAAAGAGCGCGGGCAAGATAGTCGTTCCTCAGTTTGTGTTTACCGAGAAACAGTTCCTGTTTGTCATCGAACAGTCCGCCGTTATATCCCATAATTCCGTATGCCCGGTCGCCTTCATTAACCGCGTTGACCAGCCCCTTAAGATGGTTCCACAGATCGTATCCGGTCGTATCTGTACGCTTGTTCCATTTGAACTTTCTGGCTTCTTCACAAATGTGGTGTATGGATAACTCGTCGTGGTATTTGCTCTCTTTTTCTTTTTCCGACGGCAGCAGTTTCCGAGATTCCGCATAGAATAAAAACATGCAGCGATAGAGCATTTTAACCGCGCTTTCAAAAATATCCCGCCGCTCCTCTTCGGAATATTCCTCGCCGGACTTGTCTGTGTCCGCGATAAAACCGTTACAGATATATTGCAAAACCTCATCCACCTGCACCAGCAATGGCGTTTTAACCATCTCCAGTAATACATCTTCCGATTTGTCTTTGTCCTGATCAAGACGGCACCGGTACAGGCCTACATCCTTAGCGGCTTTCCTGTCCTCATCGCTTTCATCGTCATTTTCTTCCGGGGCAAAGGATTCGGCATGGAAAAATCTCTCAAATAGCGCATATTCAGTAATATCATCTTTTTCGAGCGCGGCTGCCAGATCCAGTTCCACATAGTCTTCATATGGCTTTGCGGTTTTAAGAGTATAAAGCCGCCATAGCGCACCATCAGTCAGAATTCCCCAGTTAAGTTTCTTTTCTTTGATAACAGTAAGCAGTTTGGATGGCCAGAAACATCCGGCAGAAGTGTCATTCAGGTCAGCATCGGGCTCGACAAGATAAACCAGGCATAGATATTCGTTCATATTCCAGTCTTTGTGAACCGGATACAAGCCTTCGGCCGACAGCCTGTTGCCGGGGATAAACGCAAGATTGCCCAGCGCCTGCTTTATGAAACTGTCCCAGAGAGTTGAAGAAGAACTATTATTCCGGTTCTTCCAGTTATGGGCCAGTGTCGCCATTCTTCCCCTGGCCATATCATCAAGTTTTGCCGTGGATTTTACCCGGTCAATGAAAAGTGTACTGAAAAGTCCGTTATTTCTCATGTAATCGCCTTTGTCTCCGCCTGATTGATAACCATTCTTAATTGTGGATGTCTACTGTATTTCTTTTCCGCCAGCGCCTTGTCATACTGCATAACCATCAAAATTGCCGGTTTTCTGTCCCACATCTCCACCATTGTTGCCAGTTGTTCGACACTATTGATCTGCGCTGTCCATGTGGCTTTTAGAAATTCGATTCCGGAAACAATCAGCACAGAAGTTTGATTGTATCCGGCAAGAAGCTTGAAGCATGTGGCGATATCAAAGGAGCTGACATCTCCTCCAAGATTTTTATCATCGGCAAAGAGTTTCATCAAGTTCAAGTGCTGCATACCGGTAATCTCCGCAAGCCGTTCCGCCCATTGATGCCTGCCCGGCCTGTCCTGGGTGAAAACAAAACAGGCACGCCCTCTGGGACGTTTGCCCAGTTCTTCGACTACTTGCTGCATGTCTATCAATTCACTCATAGCAGTAATCCTTCCTCCAGCCTGGCTTTTTGTGGCAGAACAGACGTTTCCCCATTGTAAAAAGCTCTGAGAAAATCTTCATCTGAATATTCTTCTCTGATACGCAACTGGTCAAGACCGTGCCGCATTTCCAGTCTGATGAAATTCTGCTCATGAAGCAGTTCAAGAAGAGTACGTATGGTTGCTTCATCCATGCCAAATAATAAACCAGGTGTGCCCGGCCCGGTAATAAGTTCCTCCACCTGAACCAGACTGATCGACTTCGCTCTCATGTATTTGTAAATCATCGCGGCAAAAAGGACAGGATTGATATCTGCATGGCGGCGACTCTGTAACAGCCCGGCTGAAGTCTCAATTAGCAGCTCAAGCTTCCGGAATCTGTTTTTCAAGTATGCCTCAATCGTAAAGCGCACTTCCTTTGCAAGATGCTCCTTTATTGAACTTTCGGAATATATTTCTGCATATTTCTGCATGAAAAAATTCATCCACCCCTGGTATTCGGTAGGTGAATTACCAGGAAGAAGCTCGTTGAAGACATCGAACCAAACGAGGTTATTATAATTACCGGAAGCAAGATAATGGCAGTATTCAAGCGTGCCTATGTTCTCGAAGAAAAGATCATGTTCTACTATAAGCTTTCCAAAAGCTGTCAGAATCAGAGATTTTTCATTTAATATTCCCATTGCTCTTGCAATGGCGGCGCGGTTTCTGAGTTGTCTGTATGGGAGGCCTGTCTCTTCTTCAAGATTGGAGAACTTAATGTCCTTTTTCGAAAGAGTCGATATGCTATTCAATATCCTGGATAGTTGGTCAAAGTCAAGGTAATTTCCGTTGCTGATTTGGAGTTTTCGTTCATTGCTATTTGACATAAGATTAAAATTTCTTATTAATTTACTATTTTAGTTCCGGGTATAAATAGACTCCGGCTCTTCCGGAGCCAACTCATTGTTAACTTTTGCTCAGTTAAACTTTTAAAAATATACTATAAAGGATTCGCGCAAATATTCTATAAAACAATATAATCTACCCAAATATTTTTACAAGAAAAATCAAAGTCTTGTCATAATGAATTATAAATCAAGTTAAATCAGATGCCGCATGGATAGGAGAATAAGCATTTTGAGCCGGTTTAAGCTATTGCTAATTGCTTTACAACTCTTTATTTTCATCTTTTGCTTCATCATCGAGCAGGCCGTAATCCATGCCCTGGAATTCCTCCTCGTCTTCAAACATCTGTTCATCGCCGTAGCCGCCGGGATAACCGTTCATGCCTTCCATATTGACGCCGTAATCATCCTTGCCGGTAATCCAGGTTTGATTCCCGCAGGCGGTACCGGTGGCCGCTGGCGGCACGGGGGCCGGATCATTATTTGCAGGGGGTTTTTCGTTGAAAGAGTCAATTTTATCCTGGAGATAATCCACTCCCCGGCCAAACAGATAACAAACGAGTATGAGCAGAATCCATACCACAGCGGCAATAAGCATTACCAGCAGCAGGACTTTAAATGCCAATATAAAGAACCAGCTCAGAAATCCTGTAAGCATTTCCATAATTGCCTCCAAAACAACCGTTTTTCACCACAGAGAACACTGAGGTCACAGAGAACAGCCGTTTTCACCATGAAGTTCATGAAGGAAAGACAAAGGTTTTAAAGCAAAGAAAACCAGTAGTCAGCGAATGTATGCGGCGTAACCGCATAAATCCGCTG
>JBAWXM010000047.1:0-21165 GCA_037144075.1 Lentisphaerota bacterium
GAGAAATACAGTTTTTACCACGAAAGGCACGAAAGAACACGAAAAAAATCAAAAAACGGAGTCAGCGAATGAACGCGTCCATTGGCGCGTTCATTCACTGACTCATGTATTATCTTCATTACCTTCATGTCCTTCATGGTAAAAATGTATTCCTCTGTGCCCTCCGTGTCCTCTGTGGTAAACATCCACGGTTTTCATGATTCCCCGGTTTTAAAACTTTTATCTTTTTACTTTTGTCTTTTATCTTGATGCAATGTCTTTTTACTAATAGTGATTTTGTCAACCGAAACGGAGAAATCAGGCTAAAATATGGCGGTAAATGCAGTTTTGAAAACATTGGTTCTCCACAGATGGACGCAGATGAACACAGATGAAAGACAGGAATGTTTAGCAAAAGGACATGATAAACAGAGTCAGGAAGTTCTAAAATTTTAAAGTGCGGGAAGACTTGGGCAACCTAACACCTAACGCCCAGTTACAAGCGCAGCAGCAGGAAAGCACTTCGCGCCGGTGATTATGCATCGGGCCATGGGCGGCGCGATTTGTGAGCTTGGGGAAAATATTTTCACTTCAGAGCGGCGGTGTTTCGCCGGTAATCGCGCGGAGACTGCTGGAATTTGGCTTTGAACAGGCGATTGAAATTCGACAAGGTCGGAAAACCGGCATCAGATGCAATGTCCAGAATCGGGCGGTCAGTTGAAGTCAGCATGGCCGTGGTCACTTTTAACCGGAAGTTGTTTACATACTCCAGCGGCAGGCAGCCCAGGCTGCGTCGAAACGTTCTCCGGAAGGTGGACAAACTGCAATGGCATAAGTCCGCCAGTTTCAGAAAGTCAACATTTTCGGAATAATGAGTGGAAATGTATTGCAGTGCAGGATAGACCCGCTCAATCTCCGCAGGGTCTTTAATCGCGGGGGTATCAGCTGCCGGAACCAGCCGCTGAAACATTACCAGCAGATACCATACCAGCGCTCTTACAGCAGAACGATAGCCTGACTCCGCGTTGTCCAGTTCTGCAATCAGGCGGCGTACCGCCAGAGTAATTTCAGGGTGTTCTTTCTCATGAATGACATTGGGGAAATTACGGCCGCTCAAACGGGATACATCCAATGCGTGCTCTTCAGGCGGCAGCCAGCCGGCGAGAAGTACAGCAGGATCAAAATTGATAAATTTCCAATCGGAATTCATCGGGGAAGCATTTTCCAGGATATGAAACTCCTGATGATTGATGAAAATGGCATCTCCGGCGCTGCATGAAAATATCTTATCCTCGACAATAAAAATCCCCGACCCGGAACGGCAAAAACCGATTTCACAGCAATTATGCACATGCGGCAAATGCGGCGGAGTACGGAAATCCGGATTGGTTACCGGAAAATCTTTAGGCAGATTTATCGGATCGTAGAACCCTGTATTTGCCTTAATTGACTTTTTTTGCATAGTTTATTGCTTTTTTATAGGGAGATTAATTCTTTTGAACAAAGTATACTAATTATAGAATAATTCAAATTGAAATTATGCAAGGATAAGTTATAGAATGAAAAATAATCCGGTTATCGTATTTCCGAAAAAGCAGACGGCAGAAATCCAGTACCGTGAAATCAAGCAGCCCGGTCCCGGCGAACTGCTGGTAAAAAACCATAAATCGCTGATCAGCATCGGCACCGAAATGACCGCATTCAGCGGTGATTATCCGGCTGGCTCGGTATGGGAGACATTTTTTCCGTATCCGTTCGATGCGGGTTATGCAACGGTCGGCGAGGTGATCGGTATTGGTGAAGGCGTTGATAAATCCTGGCTTGGGAAACGGGTCGGAACCATGGCCCCGCATTGCCGGTATGCAGTGGTATCGACAGAGGATGTGCGTATTGTTCACCGCGCTGAAATCAGCGACGAGGAAGCAGTATTCTACATCATCGCTCAAATCGTGATGCGCGGAATTCGCATGTCGAAAGTCGGCTGGGGCGATGCAGCGGTGGTATTCGGGATGGGCCTGCTGGGACATTTTGCGGCATGTTTCTGCCGTTTGTCCGGAGCTAAGCCGGTATTTGCGGTGGATACTGCGGACTTCCGTTTAGACTTGATGCCGGACGATAAATCTTTGATAAAAATCAATCCATTGAAAAGCGACCTGCTGGAAAAAGTAAAAATCCATACTGCCGGACGGATGGCGGATATTGTGTTTGAGGTTACCGGCAGCGCCAAACTGATTCCTGACGAGTTCAAGGTACTGCACGAACAGGGGCGGTTTGTGATGATGAGCAGCCCGCGCGACAAGACCGACTTTGACTTTCACGATCTCTGCAACCGTCCCAGCCATACGATTATCGGCGCGCATAATTTTTCGCATCCCAAATTTGCCACCTATGAGAACCCGTGGACTGCAATACGCCACTGTGAACTGTTCTTCGATTTGGTCGCTGATGGCGAACTTGACGTTAAGCGGATGATCAGCCATCGCGTTGACTATACAAACGCGCCGGAAGTATATTATCAACTGCTCAAAGACCGTTCGCAATACATGGGTATCGTCATCGACTGGGAGAATGCGGAATGAGTCCGGCAGCGAACCCTTTTGTTCCGCATATCTATCATTGCCGCAGAGCGGCAGCGGTGGTGGTGTCGCAATATGCTTTTGCTGACGACGCCGTATGGAACGAAGCAGAATCGCTCTGGCCGTTTTTCCGGTTGCCGGAAAACGACCAGGAATGGATGAAGCCACGCGATCCTGCGGTCGAACAGACACGCGTCAAGATGTTATGGAACAGCAGCTCTATCTATTTGACTGCCGAACTCGACAGCACCGAACTTTTTGTTCAGCCGGATGCTCCTACATGGGAAAGTGATGTACTGGAAATATTTCTCCAGCCGTCGGCAAACAGCAATGCTTATTACGAATTTCATGCGACCTGCGATGGCCGGACCTGGAGCGCACGTTTTGCCGGTAATGGAGGACAAGGCCGGAAAGTTTTCGAGTCAGGTTTGCAATGTAAGGCGGAAGCATCGTCATCTGGAAGCTGGCGGGTGAATATGCGCCTGCCGTTGAAGACATTCAACATACAGCCCCCGCAGTCCGGTGACGAGTGGCGGTTCAATCTTGCCCGGCAGAATTACGGGCTGTCTTTCAAATATGATGCCTGCCTGCGAGGGGATGCAGTCAGGGGGCGTGAGTTAAGCAGTTCGGCTGCGCGGATTTCCGGCGAAATGGCATTTCACGATTGTACTCATTTCGATGTATTAAAATTCTTATAAATAAATATATAGGTAAGGAAGCATTTTTATGAAAAAGATAGCGGTGATCGGGTTTGGATTCATGGGGGTGGTCCACGCGAAAAATATCATCAATTCCGGAATTCTGGAACTGTGCGGAATCATTGACAATCGTAGCGGAGATCTTTTTGCTGGAATCGCGAATACCGGCAATCAGGGGGCGTTGGACCTGCCGTTGGAACGGCTCAGGCAGACTCCGGTATTCAAAACACTGGAAGAATGCGTGGACTCGGCTCAGCCCGATGCAGTGGTGATTTGCGTACCGCTGTTCCTGCACTACGAACTGACGAAAAAAGCTTTGAATCTCGGGCTTGACGTATTGCTGGAAAAACCGTTCTGTCCGGAAATCGAACAATGCCGGGAACTGATAAAACTGGCGGAAGAAAAAAAGCGGATTCTGATGGTGGCGCACTGTATCCGGTTCGCGCCGCAATATGAATTTCTGGCACAATGCATCCGTGACGAACGCTACGGCAAACTGCGCTGGTTGAGTACATCCAGAATGGGCGGCGAACCGACCTGGGGCGTCTGGCAGAACCCGGAAATCAGGAAAACCTGCGGAGGTTCGTTGTTAGACCTGCTGATCCATGATCTGGATTTTGTCAACTATTGTTTTAACGCACCGGCGGATGTCAAGGTCAACCTGCATTGTGACGAATACTGGGAAGTGGCGCTGAAATATAATCACGACGCTGCGATCAGTATCAAAGGCGGTTTTCTGCACCGCAATACTGTATTTGCCGCGGAATACGCGGCAACATTTGAACGCGGCAGCCTGCGCTTCTGCACGCTGCAACCCGAGGTGGTTCACATTGGTACTGACAATGGCTCTCAAGTAATTACCGCAGGCGGAGATGGTTATTGCGAAGAGTTGAAATATTTCACCGGGTGCATCACCACGCGCACTCAATCTCTGCGCTGTCAGCCGGAAAGTTCGTTGCAGACTATCGAACTATGCCGTAATATCTCCGGGAAAGTTTAATAGTGGATTGCTTTCGGGCGTTAAAACAGGCGGCTGTAAATAAAGAGCTCTACTCAACAAAATGGTTAGGGGTGATGTCAGAATCGTTACAGTGTACTTATTAAAATATTTTTTGTTTTTTTTTAAGTTTACCTATTGACTGCAACTAGTTGCAGGTGTATAATTGATATTACAGGTTAGAAAAGACAAATTTAAAATGAGTTTATAACTATGTCCAGACCGACTTTAAAATATACGATAAGAGATATTGCTCAGCATGCTGGTGTTGCCGTCAGTACGGTTTCCCGGGTCATAAATAACAACGACATAAAGATTAAGGTTTCGGAAAAGACGAAAAATAGAATTTTTGATACGATCCGTCAATTCGACTACTCGCCGAATATTAACGCAACGCGTCTTACCCGCGACAAAACATTTATTATCGGGTTGGAGGTTCCTGCAAGTCCGGCCAACTCAGGAACCTGGCACGCATTTTCTGACCATACGTTGACGGACTCTATTCTCGGTATTGAAGAATGTATTACTAACACTCCGTATAAGTTGCTGATTCTTTTCCGAAATCGTGAATACATGCAGAATAAAGAGTATTTAAAACTGTTCAAGGAGAAGTGTATTGACGGACTGATCACCTGGGGTGCTGATTATCTGGATGATTATTGCAGTGAACTATATAAATACCCGGTCGTTTTCATTAACACCAGGCCGAAAACGACAGAACCTTATAATTATATCGGCAATGATAATTATAAGGCAAGTTATGAAATTACCGAATATGTTATTGGCAGTGGATATCATAAATTTATTTATTTCGAGGGGCCGCAAGTCACTTCGGTCTGTATCGAAAGAAAAGCCGGTTTTCTGGATGCGCTCAAAAAGCATAATATCCCGATTGCAGAGGATCATATTTTTGAAAGCGGTTATACTAGTACTTCTGCATATGGGATAATGGAAAAAATTTTGCAGGCGGGAAAACTGGATTTTGATGCGGTAGTTGCGACTACTGACAACATGGCCTGGGGGATTCGTAATGCCGCGTTGGCGCATGGCAAAAAAATCCCCCAAGATTTTACCTTGACCGGCGGAGGTAACATCGACAAATTTGGAGAAAAGTTCCCGCTGACAACATTCAGGATGGACTGCGTTGCAATGGGGAAAATGGCGTTTGAAAAACTTATGACTGAAATCGAATGCGGGAAAATTGAAAAGATTCAAAAGCAACTCGTCTCGGAGTTAATTATTGAAAATTCTAAGCGACTATAAAAATTATGTAACGCAAAAGTAATGAAAGGATTAATATTAAGAGCAGATGAGAAACAAAACAATAAAACAGAAAGGAAAAGGCAAAATGAAAAGGTATCATCTAGACCATCAAAAGTACACGTATTTTACACTCATAGAACTTCTCGTTGTCATAGCTATTATTGCGATTTTAGCTTCGATGTTGCTTCCGGCGCTAAATAAAGCCCGCGAAAAAGCCAGAAGCATAGCTTGCATGTCCAACCTGAAACAGGTAGCTTCCGCATTCCAGACGTATTCCAGTGATTATGGCGGCTGGGAATTAAAATTAAATGTTGGAGGAATTTTCACATCCAATAGTCTCTGGTATACCAACATTCTTTTCGGAGTCCCTTCCGGACCGGGATATTTGCCGAAGCCTAAGGTTTGGAGAAATATACAATGGGGGCTGTTCATGGATACTACTAGTATAATGTCGTGTCCGAGCGTCGTTAATGAAGGACTGTATATTTACGGCGGCGGTGGTTATGGTATTAATGCATCGCATATGATGAACTTCAATGGTCAACTAAAAACAAACCAAATCAAGCGATTCAGTCAACTCTGGCTGATTGGCGATGAAGTTACTTATGCTTACCCCGCTGTCGCCAAACGCTGTACTGATAATTTCGTTTATTGCCCGCAAGACTTCGACTGGATAACAAGTGTCTCCCCCTATGGCGCCGATGGCCGTCATTCCCTTGGCTCTAACTATGCATGTTTCGACGGACATGTCACATGGTCGCTCTATAACGACCTTAGAGCTAATAAGAATGATATTTTCGCACATACGACGAAATAACAAAGTCCAGGCTTAATTTTTTATCAGTTTAGTATTCACTGAGTTAAATTTCCGATCCTTGGGTCGGCTTTAATATTGACTTTGTTATTCGAATCTCCGACTATCCAGCCATCCTATTCCCGTCGTAAGCGACGGGAATAGGATGTACAGGAGAAAATTTAATATTTCCCAGACATTTTTGGGAGTCCGCAAATCGGACGAAATATTGATACCCCGTTGCTATGATGCTTGGATGAAGAAGATCATGAATTATTTCATTAACAATATAACGGAGAAACCAATGAAACACTGTTCCTTTAAGATGATTTTTGTAGTTGCTATTGCCATGCTTTTTATCATTGTGATCAACCAGCGAGCATACGCGGAGGAACTATTGGTAGAAAGCTTTGATGACGCCGCTGCCGTGGCAAAAAAATTCGATATTGACCCTGCGCAATGGCGGATTGAAAGCGGCGTACTTAAAGCTGTTGAAAACAGAACGTATAACGGAGAAATGACACTCGCCAGCACAAACCTGTCGGATTTTTCAATTGAATTTGACGTACGCTTCGTCAAATCAGACGGCCAGAGTTTTTTCGGTATTATACTGCGAAAATCATCTATCGAAGGCAAAAGGTCTGAAGGAATGATTTACTGCTGGGATCACGGGGCATTTGGCTATCAAGAAATGACCCCGAATAAAGAGGGCAGAAATATCGGGATTGGGCAGTTACCGCAAAAGCCCGTAATAGGTACTGCCGCCGCCTTTATTCATTTCCGATATGTTTGTGTTGGGAAGCTGATATATATCTATGCCGATAACAAGTTCATTACGACAATTGAAGACGTTGCTCCGGTAAGCGGTATGATTAGCCTATATACCACTTCTCATTGCGATATAGAAATGGACAATCTTAAAATCAGTCCAATAAGCATATCGGAACAAAATAGCGCCGCACATGAAAAAATGAGTCTGCACGATGAACTTAAAATAACATTTGATGCCGATAAAACGCAAAGCAATTTTTTTGCCGGTAAAGGGAATGCCGGGTTCAATGGCTTCTATGGCGAAGGGTTCAAAGGTCGCGGGCTTTATCTCGGGACAAAGCCTGTTGACGGCATCGCACTTACGTCATCCCCGCGATTTTCGGCCAAAGGTTTTTTTGCAAAGGGAGCCAGCATTATGTTCTGGATCAAACCGGACTTTGACTACTGGGCTCCCAAAAATAAAAGGCTTGGCGATCTGCTTAGCGTTCTGAATAGCAAAGGAAAGCCTATCATTCGTATCTCTCTTCTTGAATGGGCCATTCGATGTGAGGTGAAAGACAAATATGCCGACTCCACTTTTTATTTTGAAAATCGGGAAGTTGGTTCACTGTATCGCGGTGAATGGCATCATGTTGCATTGGTGGTGGAGCCGAACGGTTTGAGCAAACTATTTCTTGACGGGATGTTGTATTCCCCGAGCGATTTGCAATTGGCGTTCAGTAAAACCAGACACTCAATAAAGCTCAATGCGCCGGATTTGTCTGATGCTGATACATTTATCCTTGGCAGTGAAAATAATATGCCAAGAGATTGCGCACTTGATGAAATATCGGTACTGTCGCGTTCCGTATCGGATAACGAAGTAGCCGCGGCCTATCGGAGTGGTATGCCGGTTGATGTTGTTGTAGAAAGAAAACTGATCCGTGCGAATAAAAATGAAGTGCTTACCATTGAGTTGCATCCGGCCGGCGAGCTTCCTTGCTCGCCGGGTACACTTCACTCATCGGTGAGTGGTACCGTCGAAATGACACTTCAGGCAGAGAACGCAACGTCTCCGGTCGCAACGCTCACAAAACAAATAACCATACGCGACAAATTCGAAACTATTGATCTGCCGGTAAGTGCGATACCTGAGGGCCAATATCGGCTCTCATGTGCGATAAACATTGACGGAGTACGAAACGTAAGGTCATTTTCCATATTGGCATATACTCAGCGAGCACCTTCGATTTCCGCAAAAAGCGAGAATGAGACCCCTGTGCTGACAGTGGCGGTGAAACCGGATACAACAGGTCTGCTTAATGCGGGTGGCATAACAGCACGGAAGTTACAAAACGGCGAAACATATCTTGAGGCCGGAGAGCACAAGATGGATCGTCTGTCATTTCCCATCAATATACCAGCGCAGTACGCCAACGGACATCCAATGATCCTGGAAGTCGCATGGCCGGACGATAAGACACGAAGCATGGGGCTTTACATTTATCCCCAAAGCTCCTGGGCGCAGATTCGCGACCGCCTTGAAGGCGGCATACTCGCCGGCGGTATTTACCCTAATAGCGGGGAGATGAAAACAGTACGGTATATGATATATCCATGGGTTTCAACCTATCTTTTTGAGGCACGAACAATGTCTCCGGGGAATCCGGCAGCAGTGGCCTCTGTTCGACTTATCCCGGCGCTATATCCGCTTTCACAAGCGCACATGGCAATCAATACTTCTGCAGAACACCGTATGATAGGCCATGTCGATGAGGACGGGTCATTTGATTACTACATCGGCTCCTTCAACGATCTGCCGCGGTCGCCGACCGGCCTCTGCGATCTGGTAGCTTCCACTCAATCGCTCGTGGATTATTTTGATTACACAGGACAGGACGTTATTGCCTATACCATTCTGCGTTACGGCGGCGTACAATATTCACTCCCAGGATCATCCCTTAGCCGCTACTCCCTCATCGATGGCTACAGTGGCCCATCACTTATGATGGATATGCTGTCGGAGCGGGGGAAAAAATATATTGCAATATTTAATATCGGTAATATTCCCGAACTGAGCGGACCTTCGCATCGCTGGGAAGAATTTGAAAAGAAGGGGTACTTCATATTGGATCGTAACGGCAAATCGTTAAATCAACCTAACCCCGTTCATCCCGAAATGCAGGCAATGGTACGTAAACACATTCAAGAAGTGCTGCGCCGGTTTTCAAAAAGCCCGGCGTTTGCCGGAGTGTACATATGGTCTTTGCCGATTAAATTCGACTCTCTGGAGCATGGGTATGATGATTACAGCGTCGGCCTTTTTGAAAAAGAGACAGGCATTCACGTTCCTGCATCGACCGGGAATGGACGTTTTGCCGAACGTTACGCATTTCTTACCGGTGAGAAGCGAAGTGAATGGCTTGCCTGGCGCGCGGACAAGCTTACCGCGTTTATTCATGAAGTTGCAGCGTTGGTGAACGCCGCGAAAAATGGTTGTGTAACGTATGTTTCTGTTATACAGCCGGAAGGCAAAATGACAACGCTTGCAGAGAGCGAGACGCTAGATACCGTACAATATTTCTACGAAAATAATGGCGTTAATTTGCGGGAGCTAGGAAAAAGGAACGATATTGTGATAACACCGCTGCGGCGTTGTAATGCAGGTGATTGGAAAAGGTGGTGGGATAATAGCAATTCACTTGACAATGAATTTCTCTTCAGTGATGCGTTCGGTTCACTGTTTCGTCAGTCATTGAAGGCTGGACTTACGTCAAGTTTTAATTATTACTTTGAATCGTTCAACGGCTCGCTTTCCAACGCCATCTATAAATCTATGTTTCAAAATGCAGACGTAAAACCCAATGGCAGGCATTTTCTGCGCGAATTTGCGTTTAACCTTGCGAGCGCCGATCCTTCGATTATGCTTATCGGCGGACAACCACTCGGCAGTGCGGGGCGCGATAAAGAGACGCGCGAGTTTGCCACGGCATTTCGCGCCCTCCCGGCAAAACCTTTTGCGGATATCCCCGGCACAAACGATCCGGTCTGCGCCCGTTTTCTAAGTACTCCGGAAGGATGCTACGTGTATGCCGTGAATCGGATATGGGCGGATGCAACCGCGACAATCACATTCAATCAAAAACCAGGCGGCGTCATTGATCTGTCAAGCGCGGAAAAAAAGAATATAGATGCTGTCACATTATCCATTCCATTAAAGCCGTATCAATTGAAAACCTATCGTATTGACGGCGGGGTGTTACCGGTTTCAATTACCAGCGATGTTGATGCCGTTACGAAAGATTGGTATCGCGCGAAAACAGAAGCGATAGCCGCTGATGTAAAAAAACTCACAGACAAAGGCGTAGCCATCCCCGCACTTACAGAGCGGATCCACGCGATCATAAAAGCTGTGGGGGACGGACGGCTGGCAGAGGCACACCGGCTTTTATTTTCCAAGATGATTGAATATGGAATGCCTAAGCTTGCGCATGCCGCAGAGAAAGGTTATCTCACGAAACAGGCGGAAATGATAGATGCAAGCTGTTATGCGATTAAATGCGGCTCTGGTGATTACTATGTGGCAAAAAATGGAACATTGTTTTTCCCGGATGACAGGCCGTTCACGCCCGGCGGATACGGATATATCGAGAAACGCTGCGCAGTGACCCGTGATGTATCTCCGCTGCGCGGGGCGGACGATCCGAAATTATTTGAAACCGAAGCCTACGATGCGGAAGGATATCGCTTCACGGTAAAACCTGGAATCTATACCGTGATTCTGTATTTACGCATCGGCTATCCGCCAATGCAGAAACCAGGAACATGCGTTCTCAATTTTACGATCGCCGGACAAAAGGTACTTGAAAATGCGGATATTTATTCGCTCTGCGGGGATAATGCCGGGAGTGTGGCGGTCAAAACATTCAAAAATATCGTTGTCAAAGATAACGTTCTAGACATTATCTGTACGCAAAAAGACGGTCTTGATCCAAGCGTGCGGTTGTTCAATGCTATAGAAGTGATACGTAATAAATAGTAATACCCAAAGGCGCGATATTTGACAAGCATCATGCTGCAAATCGGCATGCCGTGAATTGCATAAGGCTAAAATAAGGACGTTGATAAATGACTTCAAAAGAAAGAGTGCTCGCAACATTGGCACATGAAAAAACTGATCGTGTTCCTGTAAACTATTCCGCCAACCCAGGGATTGACCAAAGACTGAAAGCACATTTTGGCTTGGCTGCTGAGGATGATGAAGGATTGAAACAGGCTTTGTCTGTAGATTATCGCAATGTTACAGCGCCATACCGCGGGCCAAAATTGTATGCGGACATTCCGGAGCGCGGGGTCAAGGTTAATAACTGGGGTGTTCACACCCGCTGGATAGAACATCCTACTGGCGGCTACTGGGATTTTTGTGATTTCCCGCTCAAAGACGCCGACCTGGAAACCATCGCCAATTGGCCGATGCCGAATCCCGATGATTTTGACTACTCGGGAATTCGCCGTCAGTGCGAAATACATCGCGAATACTGTGTGACCACTGGCGGAACTGGAATCCCGGACATCATCAACAGCACAGGAATAATTCGTTCCATGGAACAGGTTCTAATTGACCTGGCGTTAGATGATCCTGCCGGACTTAAATTAATTGACCGGCGGATTGATATTTTTTACGAAATTACCGCCAGAACGCTGGAGGCGGCAAAAGGCGGTATAGATTTGTTGTTGATCGGCGAAGACCTTGGCACTCAAATCGGCCCTTTGATCAGTCTGGAAATGTTCCGTAAACACCTTCGTCCGCGACATCAGAAATTTATTGATCTTGCCAAACATTTTGGTATTCCTGTTCAAATCCATTCGTGCGGTTCAAGCAGTTGGGCCTTTGAAGATTTTATTGAAATGGGTATTACCGCCGTAGACACGTAACAACCCGAGGCCAAAAATATGTCTCCTGAATATCTCAAAAAGAACTTCGGCGGACGCCTGGCGTTTCATGGTTGTATTTCGACTGCCGGTCCGGTTGCAACTGGCACGGTAGACGAAACCATTGATTATTGCCGGAAAACCCTGGGAATCATGATGCCTGGCGGAGGTTATTGTTTTGCCCCCACTCATGACTTACAGGACAACTCTCCAACGGAGAACGTTGTCGCTATGTATAAGACTGTAAAAAAATACGGAAAATATTAGCGTTGGTCTCGAAAGTCAATATTCATTCACTGATTCAGTTAAAAACTAAGGATTGTAAAAGTGAATTTACATAAAAAGAAAAAATAAATCACATTGGCAACGACACTTCAAAGCAATGGCCCATAGCGGGCGGGTGCAAATGAGGAATCTGTTTATTTAGGAATATTGTTAACTATTAACGCACAGACAACGACAGAGAATAATTTTATAAAAACAAATTTAACGCAATAAGCAAAATATTGCTTTGCAAGGAGTTAAATATGATTAAGCCGGAATTGAATGGTAATATCTTTACAGAGGCGGCAGAACGGGTAAAACCGTCGCTGGTCGGCGGCAAGCTGGAATACGCATTGCTGGGTGTCCGTCAGCAGCAGCAGGAAATAGTACAATGCTTGAATCTCAATAATGAAAATTCTGCGGTGTTGCGCAATAAAGTGGTGTTACTGGCATCGATATCAAAAGCAATCACCGGAACAGCCGTTGCCCGTCTTGTCGATCAGGGGCTCATAAGCTGGACTGATCCTTTGTGCAATTATCTGGAGGACATGCGTAACGGCTCGGATGACGAGAGGATTACCATCGGGGATATTTTTCTTCACAGCACCGGCTATGCCGACATTGACCAGCTAGCGCTTAATGACCGGCCACCGTATGAAGCCTATCGTTTGATCTTGCAACATGGCCCGACGATAAAACCCCGGACGGCATTTCTTTACAGCACCACTTCCTACTGGTTTGTCAATGCACTGGTGCATAAACTGCTGGGATTTGAATCCATGGAGGAATTTCTCCAGGAGTGGATATTCACTCCCTGCAACATGAATCACACCACGTTTCATCCAGATCCGGAAAAAATGCTGCCATGCCGCTATTATTCCGGAAAAAATCTTGAACGGTTTATGCAGTCGGAAGTATCAGGGTCGGGATTGTGGTCGAATATTGATGACTTGCTCAAGTTCGGCCAGGCCGTGATTACTCCCGGCAAGTTAATGAATGAAGAAACCCTCAGCAATATGACGGAAGCATATCCGCTGCCCAAATACGGCGAACCCGGGTTTTCCTGCCGGACTTTAGGCTGGGCGAAAGAGATAAATTTCAAAAATCAGCCGGCGCGTGGATTTTTTCATGGCGGCTACACCGGCGGCGTTTTATGGTGTGATCCGGAATATGACTTTGTTGCCGTATTTTTATCCAATCGCTGGTGGGGTGATAATCTTGACGCGTTCAATGTCATCAGTACTTTTTATGGAGCATAAACTATGAATACTTTCATTCATTGTTCCTCCCGAAAAAAATGCAGCGATGTCAGGAGAATAAAGTAAATGCAGGCGTTTGAAAGGAGCCCAACCATCGCTTCCGGCGAAAAGGTTTACCATTGCGGAACCCTGACCTATACGAAAGCAGGGCTGGCTGCAATTTTTGCCTGGTTATTGTGGGGGGATTTTTGCTATACGCTGATGGAAACCGTTGTCCCGAGCATTCTGCCGCTGAAGTTAAAAGGTCTTGATGCTCCAAACTGGATGATCGGCATGATCATTACCACTTTGCCCGGCATTCTGAACATGACTATCTGTCCCTGGGTTAGTTTCAAGAGCGACCGCTATCGCAGCCGCTGGGGCAGAAGAATACCATTCATTGCGATAACCATGCCGTTTCTCTGCATCAGCCTGGCGCTGCTCGGGTGGAGCGATGATATCAGTAAACTGCTGCGGCAATATATTCCGTTGTTACATGAATATGCGCCTGCAACGATTACTATTTGCCTGATCGCCTTTTTTATGTTTATGTTTCAGTTCTTCTATATGTTTGTCGGATCGGTTTTCTGGTATCTTTTCAACGATATTGTGCCGCCGCAGTTTATCGGACGTTTTGTCGGAGCAATAAGAATCATCGGCACCATCGCCGGCGCATTGTATAACTTCTTTGTTTTTAAATATGCCAATATCCATATGCGAGAAATATTCATTGGCGTGGCGATTCTTTATTTTATCGGACTGGGCGTGATGTGTTTAATGTGCAAAGAGGGTAAATATCCGCCATGTGAGGGTGAAGCCGCAAAAGACAGTCAGGGCTGGGAAGGAATAAAAACATTTCTGAAAGAATCGTTTTCCCATAAGTTCTATTGGCTGGTATTTCTCTCAACGGCATTCAACTGCACCGCATGGTTAATACTATCTTTCGATATTTTCTTCAAACAGGAAATGGGGCTTAATCTTGATCAAATCGGCAAAAGCAATGCCATCGGCTCTATTGCAGTTGTCGCGGCAATGTTTTTTATGTCCATATTTGTTGACCGCTGGCATCCGCTGCGCATCGGGGTTTATGCCGCAGTTTTCGGGTTGGTCAGTATCTTTATGAACTGGGTGTGGATTTTTGTGACATTGCCGGGAGATTATTTTTTCTGGCTGAATCTGGGCAATATTCTGATTGCGACATTTCTGTCGGCGATTGTAATCGTGGCAAGATTGCCGCAGGACATGCGACTCTTTCCGCAATCCAGGTTCGGACAATTCTGTTCTGCCCAGGCGCTGGTCAGTTCTGTATTCAGAATCGCGGCAGGAGTAATGGCCGGGCTGTTTATCGATATCTTTAAATGGTTTTTTAATGGATCCGATTTCGCTTACCGCTTCACTTTTCTGTGGATGGCGGTTTTCGCCGTGATCGGTACCATTTTTCTGCTTCGCGTTTATACCGAATGGTACAGGCTTGGCGGCGACACACATTTTCATCCGCCTGCCCCGTGGAGTCCGCTGAAAGTTGAAGAAATGCCGATAGTTTCCACGGTCGGCCCGCAAACTAAATGGTTAAATGTCGCTTTCCGGCTTTTTGATGGCATCATGGGAGTATCGACGTTGAGCGTTCCATGTCTGATCTGGTGGATGTATGTCAAGCAGGAAATGTTTGCATGTAAATGGTTCTGTCTGGTGATACTGCCTTTTTCCGTGCTGGCATGGTTGACCTGGATAATATTGAAGAAAAAGATACGGCAGGATATGAAAGCCGCCGGTATTGGAATGCCGCCTTGTAACGGCATACCGCATCACGGGATGCTGATTATCTTCGGCAGCAAGTTTTTGCTGGCGGCGGGAATATGGATCTGCCAGATAATAGCGGCTGTTTCCTTGACAATGGAAAAAGGCGTAATCGTTTTCGGCATTGCCAATGTGCTTACCAATTTTCTGCTGATTGGCGGCATCTGGTTGATGTGTCGAATCGAACGCGGCTATTCCAGACTTGACACTTTCCTGTCCATCGCCGAAGACGACAAGGCCGTTGAATCCGCTGCGGGCCATGCCGAATTCGACGAAAAATCGCCGGTTATGGCATATAAACAGGAGACAATAGGAACTGAAATGCCCATATGTGACACCACATGATTTATCTGGAAGACGGAAATTCGGCTGGGCAAAGCTGATTGGGCAGGTATGGATATTTGAAATTTCAAAAACGAATGCGATGATAAATAATGACAGGATTCAAACAGCCAGCCAGGCAACAACAAAGGAGGGAAAAATTAACAGAAAGGAGTTGTTAAGACATAAACTTGACAAGTTTCGCGAAATATCCCGAGGTGATTGGTGGAATTGCTTAAAGAGTACAGCAAGCATTCCCGCAGTAGCGGGATCACTCATAGAGTGGCCAGTGGTTTTAGCCACTGCTTGTTTATCAAGCTGAAAGTTTGAGGAACTTTCAATACCGGCAAACATAAAGGCATTCTGGAGAATCGCGAAGATGTAAATGTTATTTTTGAACGGCTCCAAGGGCGGTTTCTGACAAAAAAACAAATTTTTAGTCAAAAACTAATGGAAGAATTAAAAACGGAAAATATTTTAAAAAGTCACTTTTAAAACAGTCTATTGCTCAAAAACAAAAAGGACGGAAAAATGAAAAACATAGCAGGAAATGAATTTTTAAACACTAACCTGTTGAGAACCTTCAAGAGACAGGCAAACTGTTTCTTTGTGTTGCTTAGTTTTGGAATAGCAAGCTCCATTACCGTTTCAGCGGAAGACAACGCAACAACCGCTACAAAGGTGAATATTGTTTCCAATGGATCGTTCGAACTGGAAACCGTCGCGAATGGAACGTCCACTCCTGTGGGCTGGAGGTTTGGCGCGTCAGATAATATTGCTGTTACCGGCGCTTATATAATGGATGACAAACAGGCGCATTCAGGAAAAGGAGCGGTATCCATCACCACCCCGTCGCCAGATGCCGCAGTATATGGAATGTGGATTTCGGAGCCGTTTGAGGTTCAGCCCGGCACTACATATTCTATTGAGGCCTGGATCAAGACATCGGAATGCGCGGTAGGCAAAGGGGCCTGGCTGTGGGTGCTTGGATATTCGGATAAAAAAGGGGATGTCAAGGTGCCTGGCAACTATGCCCACCCCATGCAATTGCTTACAGGAACCCAGGACTGGCGGAAATTGTCGGCATCCATCATAATTGCCAAGGACATTCATTGGCTGAGAATTGCGTGTCGCCTGGATGGTGCCGGAACCGCCTTGTTTGACGATGTGATCATATCGCAAACCGAATAATAGGTAATAAAGGTTTTCCGTAATTCGCTGAATTCATCGGACAGTCAGCAAATGAATAAAAACTGGTTATGTGAATTTATTCGTGCAAACGGCGGGCAGGCATGTTCAAGACTTTTTGCCAATGGAAAGTTGTTTTGAATACTCATGCCAGCCGTTTTTTCATGTTTCTTGCAGAAAAGTATTTTCTATGGATAGTAATCTCTGATTTTTTAGTAGCTGCATGAACCAGAGAAGCTACGAGTACTGGCAGAGAAGAGAGTATGCATATTTTCGTTATGGCTAGTGACAGTGGAGAATTATTGTCGGCATAAACATCTAAATTCATGGGAATACTACCGTCACCAGCGGAATTCTGAAATTTATAGATAGCATTATGCGTACAAGCAAAATTCATTACCGAAAACTGAGCTGTTGGATTAAATCCTAAAATCCGGCTTTTATAGTAACCGTGAGCCATGGCACTTTATCCTTTTAGCGTAAAAGTTTAGTCCCCCAAAGTGAGTACAAGCGAATGCTGATGGCAAAATAGAAAAAAGCTATAGATACAGATTGCCGGAAAATATTCTTCGGTGAGATTGGTGGATTGAAAAAGTATTTTTTAAAAGGAACTTACTTAAAATGAGCATTTTTGAAGTAATCATGCTGATCTGCTTCGGCGCAAGCTGGCCGCTGGCAATATACAAGACCGTCGAAGCTAAAAACCCTATCGGGAAAAGTACACCATTCCTGTTTCTGGTGCTGATCGGCTACATTGCTGGCTGTATGCACAAAATATATTTCAGCTTTCACAAAGTCTTCTGGCTGTATACACTTAATAGCATCATGGTGTTGGTTGATCTGATTTTAACTCTCTACTATATCAACCGGAACAAACGGTTCAACCTGTATGGATGTGAAGATGGAGTTTGAAGCATCAGGTCTTGAATCAGAAAACAAAAGGGAAATAAAAATATTTCAGAAATAATCACTTTTAAACACTAAACTTTTACCTTTTAGCTTGGTCTGGCTCTCAAATCTTGGATTTTGGACTTTTTCATGGATACGATACAATATCCATTTATTTTTACCATTTTTTAGCTAAATTTAAAGCATGGTTATCATACAACAGGGATTTTAGGTCAAATGTTATCAGAAACAGAAAAGCGGTTTTAAAACTTATTCTTGAGCAAAGCTTTCTGAAGGATGTGTATAAATATTTTAAAATCACTCAATAACCCTCTATAAAGGAGATATATGTATACTTGTAAGCCTTATCTTTCTGGCGCACTGTGGAGTCTCGGACATTCAAATTTTGTATCTGACGCTTATAATTATCAATTAAACTATGATGCATGGATGCAGCAATTCGATCAGATGCTTGACATCGGATTTAACTTGATGCTCTTTTTTAATGGCATCAATGAATGTATGAAACGTTCTTCCGTAGTCGCCCCGGATTTACTGGAGTTTCTACTTTCCGAATGTGACAAACGACAAATGCAGGCGATCGTTTCGGTTGGTGGAAATAACAACTGGTGGAAAGATTTTGATCCTCTCCGAGAACTACGTCTGCTGGACAAGTCAATTGACATGATTCATGAGCGCTATGGAAGTCATGATTCTTTTTCCGGATGGTATCTGCCGTATGAAATTTATATGCCGCGCGGATGGATGAAAAACATTGGTGAATTATATCGGGGAGCTGTCGAACTTTGCAAGGCGAAAACGCCATATCTTCCAGTTGCCGTATCGCCATTTTTTATGCTGGACACAACCGGTAAGGTTATGGATTTCATCTATTATAAACCGGAGGAATATGTCGATACATGGTCAGAGTTGCTGGCGCATGCTAAAATCGATATTTTGTGTTTGCAGGACAATGGTGGACAACATCTCTCCTGTTTTACGAACAAAGATAAGACCCCGTTTATTGAAGCATTTGCTGCGGCCTGCCGCAATGCTGGAACTCGTTTATGGGGCAATGTTGAAACCGGAGAACTGTCGGTGTCCGATACGGATGATTTTGTCTGCCGGTACGGGGTGAAGGCAGATGTCAACGACACGCTTTTATCGCAGGACTGGCGGACGGTGCCGATTGATCGATTAGTTAGAAAACTTGAACTGATGTCTAACTACTCCGAATGCAACCTGACGTGGGGGTATCGTGAATTTATGCGGCCTGATGTTAATCGTCACGCTTATGATGCTTATTCTGAATATTATAAGAAAAGAGACATTTTAAAGGAGAGTTTGATTTATGAGAATAACTGCAACATTCTTAGATGAAATCACCTATGACATTCCAAGCCAGAATTGGGGATATAGTCAATGGGACCAAGATTTTGCCGCAATGAAAAGCATTGGGATCGATACCGTTGTACAGATCCGTGGCGGGCACAATAAATTCATGACCTATCCCTCGAAGGTGATGAAGAAAATGGAAAATTGTTTCATGCCGTCGGTGGATCTGGTTGAGATGTTTCTTGGCTTGAGTCAGAAACACCAGATGAAGTTCTACTTCGGCAACTATTGCAGTTGTTATTTTCTACAGGGAAAATACCAAAAAGATATCGATTTAAATCTAGCAGTGATGGAAGAATTCTATCAACATTACGGTAAACATCCGGCCTTTGGTGGCTGGTATCTGACACAGGAGATCAGTCGATTAACTCCGGGAATTGTCGAAGTTCTAGAATCACTTGGCCGATTTGCCAAGCAGTTGTCCGGGAACTTGCCGGTGATGATCTCGCCTTTTATTGACGGTGTTAAAAATGTCAGTCAATTCAGTGGACAATTATGCAAAGAAAGCGGTGTGGGAGTCGAAGAACATGCAAAGGAGTGGGACTATATTCTTGCAAGTTTGCAAGGCGCGGTGGATATTTTTGCTTTCCAGGACGGGGCCTGCGAGATTGGAGAACTCAAGGAATATATGGCGGCAAATCAAGAGATAGCCCACCGGTATGGAATGTCTTGCTGGACGAATTGCGAAACATTTGACCGGGATATGCCGATCAAATTTTTACCTATCAATTGGGAAAAAATGTTGATAAAACTCAAAGTCGCTGAAGAGTTGCAATTAGACAAAGCGATTACTTTTGAGTTTTCCCACTTCATGAGTCCAAACTCCTGTTACTTGCAGGCTCATGGTCTTTTTGAGCGATATTGCGAATACTTCAATTTTCGATAAGTTGTTTTGATCCAGGATTTTAGTGATTATACGGAAATGCGCACGAGATGTTTTTAGGCATGCGGACGGATTCAGGGTATTGCACATCACGGAGACTTATAATGAATACGAGAGATAGATTTAAAAGAATACTTGATTTTGAAATGGATTTGCTGGTGCAGGAATGGGTCAGTCCGCGGACTGCGAAGTTTCCTGCGCCTAAACATCATGGCACATCTATTATCACAGATGAAAAACAATATGATGAACTTAAACGAAATCATCAACTTTTCGCAAAACCATCGTTTGTTAATTTTGATAAATACAAGGCTGAACATGATGCGGGGGATTGCGCATTCTGGTTCACTATTGAGGGGTTTTTCTGGTTCCCCCGCACGCTGTTTGGCATTGAAGATCATCTTTACGCCTTTTATGATTATCCGGAGTTAATCAAGCGAATCAATCAGGATCAAGTTGATTACACGTTCACTTTCCTCGAAGATATGATAAAAAGATACCAGCCGGAATTTATGACCATGGCTGAAGATATGAGTTACAATAATGGAGCGATGCTGTCAGAATCACAGTTTGACGAATTTATGCTCCCATATTATCAGCAGATTATTCCATTGTTAAAGAAATACGGGGTTAAAGTTTTTATTGACTCAGACGGCGATATAACAGAGTGCATCAACTGGTTTAAACGTGCAGGAATTGAGGGTATTTTACCTTTGGAACGCCAGGCCGGGGTCGATATCAATCAATTACGGGAAAATCATCCGGAATTCCTGTTTTTAGGCGGATTTGATAAAACTATTATGCATAAAGGCGAAGTTGCTTTGCGTAAAGAATTTGAACGCTTGATGCCGGCAGTCAAAAAAGGTGGATATTTGATAAGCGTTGATCACCAAATTCCTCCATCCGTATCTCTTAAAGATTACTATTTATACTTGAAACTTTTTCGTGAATATGCTCAAGATTATCAGAAATAATTTGGCGATATTTTGAATAAATGTTAGCGGGTGGTATCATAGCAAGGATTTTTAAGCGGAGATATTATGAGCGACAGGATTTTCTGGAACTATCTGGAAGAATTACCGGAGCAGGAAGCCGCGTGGAAAGACTGGCAACATTTAGCGAGATGGCAGCGTTTTAACACTTTCTACACTTAGGAACTGTCATAAAATAGCCTATGCTTTTGTACCGTTCTCTTGAATGCTT
>JBAWXM010000048.1:0-20927 GCA_037144075.1 Lentisphaerota bacterium
CATTTTCTAATTCTTTTTACTGAAATCAACCACACAGATATTGACATTTGCTCCTTACAGTGTAAGTTTTTCCCAAGTACACTGTTAGCCGCGAAAAACTATCCAAATAATGGAGTGGATTATTTGTCACCGTCACAATCTATAAGAAAGAATCAATTACTGAACGCCAAGGAAATGATACGGTCTTATCTGCGTTTTTGCTGTGGAAACAAAAATAACAAAAATGCACTTATTCTTTCATCCACCGGCAATTCACATGGCTTATCGTTCCCTTTTCATTTTTACAGACGGGAACTGGCCGCCGAATTTAACTTCCATTTCGAAGAACATATCAGCAACAGTCTGGACGAAAAATTAAACAGGATAAAAGCGTTCAACGGGAATATAGTTTTCGTAAGCATGCCGCTCCGTATAAATGGCGAAATTCTATCACGGCGGCAAGTCCTTGAATTCTTTCAATCAATTGATGCCTCCCGACGTTTCAAGCTGGTTTTCTTTGATATTTCCGACAATGCGGTATCGCCATACTTTGACATTCTGCCTTATGTGGATTTATTCCTGATGCCATTTGTGTTCCGTGATCAGCATAATTACGGTAAACCGTTTAAAGGCGGAAATATTATGGCGGATTATCTTGCCGACAGGTTTCAGATGACAGCGACCGCGGAAAACGGCTTTCATGACGGCCTTTTCTTATCGCACCCCGGAACAGACCAGATACACAAAATAATGCCGTCCTGGAACTGGATGCTGTGGCGGAGCATGATAAAGGCTTTCAAAGGCCAGAATTACCGCTGTATCCTGAATGGACAAAGAACCATTGACGTAACCTGCCGGTTCACCCAGTATGAAGGCTGGTGCCGGTTCCACAGGCTGCAAGTCTGCGAACGGCTGGCGGCGCTTGCGCCGCAATACGCGATTGTCGCGACCAAAGATAAAGTTGACCTGGATAGTTACTACCGGGAACTGGAATCCAGCCGGATATCATTCTCGCCGTTCGGATACGGGGAAATCTGTCCGAAAGATTTCGAAGCGATGATCAAAGGCTGCCTGCTGTTCAAACCATCGGTTGAACACTTGAATACTTATCCGCAAATCCATATTGAGAATGAAACCTATGTTCCGGTAGCGTGGGATATGGCTGACCTGGAGGAGAAAATCAGGTATTATCTGGAGCGGCCTGAAGAGCAGCAGCGGATCACAGCCAACGCCGCAAAAGCATACGAAAAGTTCTTCGCTGAACGCGGATTTCTGACCAAAATAGCGGAAGTCCTTCAACGTCTGGATGGATGAACTTCAGTCTGCCTGACGCCTGGCATTGACAGTTGCAACATGGACTTGCCGCATCTCCTCTTCATTCAGAGTCTTCTCCAGCAGTTTTTGCATGTCATGTTCTTTTGCCTCCTTGCGTAGCTCTCTGGCAAATTCTCTTTTGTAGATGCCCTTCATTGCCGCAATAATAGCGAAACAGAACATCAACTGATAAAAATTCGGAGATTGCTTAAGCACCCATTCCAGCGAAGACTGCAGATATATTGATCCAAGGCCGCCTGCAAGACCGATCGCAAAATACTGATATTCCGTATTGACAAACCGGAAAATATTTATTAAATTCATGACGTAGTAGAATAAGAGAAATACGGCGAAAACCCCAAGGTTGAGCCAGCCGGTCTCAGCGGCAATCATGAGATAAACGGTTTCAACCAGTCCCTCCTTAAATTTTTTATCTTTTTCCTTGTCAAGATGCTTGCTATATGGCCACGGCGCATTGACTTTCACGCCAAAGTTATTCAATCCGATACCAAGGAACTTATCATTGGCCATATTGACGGCTGATATCGCCAGATTGTACCTGGTAAGTTTTGATTGCTTGGGCGCTGTCTCAAAGCGCTGCATAACGGTGTTGATCATAGCGACCACCGCAATAATCGCACCGACCCCGATCAAACCGGTAATGATAAATTTCTTCGTCTCAAAGCCGGAAGCGTAAGACAGCAGCAATACTACCAGACACCCGCCGATATAGCAAACCATTCCAGCGCGCGAAAGGGTAAAAAACACCAGTAGAGATCCCATTGCGAACATTAAAAAAATAAAAGCAGATTTGAGAAACGAAGCACTCTTTTCATTCATCAGTTGCGAGAACATGATAGTGCTTAATATTGTCATATACATGCATAGCGAATTCTGGTGCGGCAATGGTCCGCTGATCTGATAAACGCCAAGCCGATATTTCTGATTAAGCGCGATAATAAAAATATAAATGATGATGACCGGAATAAAGTGGATGGCCAGGGCAATACGTTCATAACTGTTAAAATAATTGTATAACACCCAGAAGTAAAAATACATCCGGACCATTTTCAAAATTTCGAAGTAAGAATAGAGCGGTTCGTAAGCATTGATAATTGAAGCCAGACTGAAAGCAAAATATATGAAATAAATAAATGAGCCAGGCGGGATCAGCCTGATCTTAAAATCTTTGCCACGGCGTATAATAATGACGAAAAATAAGACCAGCGCAACCAGGTCAACCAGTCCCACTTCAAATCCGCGCGATGTTCCGCGATATAATTCACGGGATACGAAGTGAATACTCTCAGTCAGGCGGCAGGTGAAAAAAATCATCATGAAAAGAATGACTTTTTCAAAAAACTTCGATGTAGAAGCCAACACAACCCCTATTGGCACCAAGAAGATCAAGGTCAAGAAAAAAATCAAATACTTATATTCCGAAAGATCCATTCTTTACCTTGAGTAAATCTGTTCCTAAGGTCTGACAAAATTGGTTGCCGGTCCGGCAATCAAGTTAATCGCTTCCAGCGTGGGCAATATCTTCTTAACTACTACGTTATACTGCGAAAGCCCATCCTTGGGAACGAAAACTACGTCATTAGGCTCAAGATGAAAATCAAGTGCCCTGCCTCTCATAACCTTGTCAATGTCAACCTTGTAAACTTTGGGGTGGACCATGCCGCCGCGAATAATCCATGCATCCGACGATGCTGTATCAAGCACTCCGCGAGACCATGCAATCGCCTGCATTAAAGTCATTTTGTCTTTATAGCCGAGGTATCCGGGAACACCAACTTCGCCGATTACATATACCGTTTCATTCATTGAGGACGCAATAAAGATGTAATCCCCGTCACGCAACGGAATATTGTTCAGGCGATCTCCCTGGCGGATCGCCTTGGTAAAATCAACCGGCAGCACTTTGCCTTCACGGGCAACATAGGAATTTTTCAAATCAGCCATTTCAACGGAATCGCCTTGAAACAAACCATCGGCAAATCCTCTGGCCATTGCTATCGCATCAGACAGTCTCGGTTCATTTCGAAGCGGGAATCTGCCGGGAACATTCACTTTGCCAGAAATCGTAAATGTTCCGCTTTGTATTCTTGTCGGAACAAGAGAAACTTTCGGGAAGCGGATAAATTCCGAAAACTTAGTTTCAATAAATTTGGTGGCTTCCGGCACGGTCATTCCGCCGATCTTTATCGGTCCGATAAGACTAAGCGAAACATACCCGTCGGGAGTTACAATCAACCCCTGGGAATTAAGGTCGTCATTGTCATATACTTTGAAGTCAAATCTGTCCCCTGCCGCAACGTGATAGGCCTGAGGCTTAATATTCTGAAGGTCTTCAAGTTCTTTCTGGATTGCCAGAGGGTCCTGTCTGATAACTTTAATCTCTTCATAATGCTGTTCCTGAGTAGGGGCCAGCGGGATTTTAACATCGGTTGCACATCCGCCCATAAAGCTCATTATAATTAATGCGCAAAACGCGCCGGGAAGTTTGACTATCGCAGATATTATTGACATTGTAAACCACTTTTCCTGTTTAAACATATTAATATTTTCCTGTAATGGTTAAATATTACATACTCCGTACAAAATAACTTTTTTCAACGTTATTAAGAATTCCGCCCAGCTTTTTGCAATCATGCTCCTTGAGGAAGTTAACGCACTTGAGCAGTTTGAATTTATTTGAACGCTTGAACATGGTCACAAGCACAGAAAGATCCGCCGCCTGGCAAATGGTCGCAAACAACTGCTCATTCTTGTTAAACTCAAAAAGCTCCCAGAAAATGTAATCATAATGTCCATTCAACTTGGCGACAAATTTATCAATCATTGCTTTGTCGGCGGGTGCGATGAAAGTATAATCGTCCATCACAAAATACAGTCGATGAGCATTTTCCAACGGCATATTGGGATTAATCACTTCATCTTTATAAATATAGTCGTTCACTGCGAATTTAGTCATATTCCGGGATAATTCGTCAACGGTGGAAATATAAAGTATCTTCTTCTCCTGAGGGCCGAACAGGTCAATGCACTTCTTTATAAAGAATGTCTTGCCTGACTTGGGCTCCACATCGCCGAATGTAATCAATGTAACGCCTGAAGGCTTGTCGCCATATTCCGCAATTCTTTTATAAACAACCTGAATAGCGGAATAAAAAGACTGCAACGTAACCTGGTTAATCATCGGCAGGCTACCCAGCATCTTTATTTTCAGCACATTTTCAATGTCAAATCTGGATTTTACTGAAAAGTCCATCAGTTCAATTACCAATAATCCGCCGAGCGCCAGCAGAAACCCTGCAATTACTCCGGCAAAAACAATAAAACGCCGTTTTTTGACTGACGGAGAAGACGGCGGTTCCGCCCGTTCCAGAATTGTAATATCACTGACATTAGTGTTAAGCGCGAACTTCATCATCGAAACCGTGCCATCTATCTTCTTCAGCAAATCGCGATTCAGGTCGAGCTGCCGTTTAATCTCCAGAAAGTCACTCTCCATTCTGGCGAGCTGGTTCAATTCGCCTTTTAGCTTGGTGATTGTCCCTTCCAACTGGCCGATATTCTGGGTTACGCCCTTTAATTCAGCCTGGGCTTTAAATTGCTGTTCCTGGATGGCCTGACGAACGATATTGCCGCCGTAGGTGACTGTGCTTGGAGAACGCTTATCTTCTTTAACTTTGCCAAGTTTTTCCTTCAGATATTCGATTTCAGCCATCTGCTTCTGAACTTTCGGGTTGTCGTCGGTATAGCGCTGGCGCAGTTTATAAAGAACGCCCTGCATTACCTCCATTTCGGAGTTGTCGGTGGACGTTACCGTATAGTTGAGCTGAACATCCTCTTTCATGTCTTTAATATTATTTTCAAGGTTGGCGATACTGGTGCGCAATGCCGACTCCTGCATTTTGGATCTGACCAGATTCAGTTCAAGTTCATTCATCAACTTGAATTTGCCTTCGGTTTCTGTCGAAATCGAAATGACATTGAAGCGCTTCAGGTACTCCTCCTGCTGAGCTTCAAGTGCTTTGATTTTCTGAGAGAGATTGATTTTGCTTTCGGTATAATATTTGTAGATTTTATGCACGGAAGTGTTTTGATTCTCGACATAGTCTTCGATAAATACATCAGCCAGCATATTGGCAATAGCAGCGGCCTCGCGCGGCGTGTCAGCGCTGGCGACAACGTTTATGATGTTCTCATTGTCCTCCTGCGTTTCAATAGCAGTTTGAGCATAAAGAGCAGTAAGCGACATCTTCAGTTTCAGCCGGGTGATCACCTCCCGCATATTTTTGCGGATACGGACCATTTCAGTAATCACCTTCGTTTCGACTGGCTTGTAGAGGTTCGGCATATCGCTTTGCAGGCGTTCGATATTGGTGTGCCTGAACATCAGACATCTGGCAGTCCATGTTTTCTCCTGAAAAACAGCGAGATAGCCGAAAGTGAGAAAGCCGGTAACCAGCGGCACAATCAAGAGAATGTAAAATCGTTTCCAGACAGCGAGCAGCAAAATTTGCAAGTCATATTTGAAAAGACTGGCGTCAACTCCCCCAAGAACCGATTCGTTGTCTTCACGTATTTCCATAGACCCTCAGATGTATTGGCTAATTAAATCTATTCCATAACTTGAGATAACTTTTTAGAATTTCATCTCCTGAACTGGAGACTGAAATTCCCGGCAATAGTAAAATATAATCTCTGGTGGCTTCATTATCAAACAATATTGCAGGCAAAACAATAAAAAGTCGCGTTCTGGGATATTTAAAGAACAAATGCAGATTGAAATTAGCCGTACCGACCTCTAGCACGTTGATGATCAGATTCTTAAATCTCTGCCGCCAAGTCTTATTTCCAGCAAATGGCGGACACTCGTAAAACGCTTTTTGAATTTGCGGGAAATTCATTCCATGCGAACCAAGACAGACGTTAAACACATAAAGATAAAATCTGGCAAAAAATTCCACAGCTTGATCCAACATTGCCTGCAATTTGTCTATTTCCGGCATAACCGGCTTTAATTTAAATTCTATGGATGCTTTATACCAATGGTAAAATCCGGTTATTTCCGGATCATCTTTATAAGCATCGAACAATTCAGATCTTCGCTGATATGAGGAAGAATAAGTGTGCCGCATCGCCAGATATGAATCGCCACACGCCATCACTGCTTTCCATATATTTCTAGCGATAAAATCAATATCCTCATCTTCCAGCCTGCTTTCTTCCATGCGCTGCCTGGCCAGCAGCAGACCTGTTCCCCGGTTCAACATAAGCCTGGCAAGTTCTTCATGCGGCATGTTATTCAAATCAAAAGCGGGCAGCCGGTCAAGGATATTCTCCGGACCGTAAATGACAACATGACCGTGCTTGAGTTCCTGCCACATCATGGTAAATTTAGATGACTTCAAATCCGAAATATTTTTTGCAGGACTGAAATCCACATCAATGCCGGACGTCATGGACAAGTCCGGCGACAAATTTCGCAAAGCGCGGTTGATGCGCCGCCGCCGCAATCGACTGACATCACTGGTGATGACAAAAATATCAAAATCATTGTAAAGAGACATTTCCCCATTGCTCTTCAGCAGTACTCCACCCTCGCCCCGTCCGTATCCTCCGCCCAGTATTAACGCCGACAGATTCTCAGCGCCGACAGTGTCAATAACTCTCCCGGAAATAGTCTTCAGGAGAGAATCAATCTTCATGTCAAATGCGCCATCACCATAAACAGTATATTTACTCATAAATTATTTTTCTCTCTTTCTTATTGGGAATGTTTAACTTTCCGCATAGAACAAATCTGCGCGGACTTGATTCCGTCACGCCGATAAGGTTGTCAGAATTATCATCAACCGCATGAATCTTAATTTTATCTATAGTCATACGATACCTGCAATTACGTGAATTGAACTAAATTTCCACAAGTATTCAAGCGCCGGAAACGCTATGCTTAAAAAATCTTTCAGACAGGAAATGCATTGCTTTTTTCAAGTTGGCAGCTTCGTCGAATTTGCCGCTGTCAACGATTAAGTCTGCATATTTGACGCTGCTGGCGACATATAACTCGTGCATCGGCCGGACTGTTTCACAGTATTGCCTGATGATAAGATCGACATCAAGGCCTCTCTCCACCCGGTCCCGCTTAATGCGTTTAATCAGGCGGATATCTGCCGGTGATTCCAGAAAAATACTGGCGGCGGCCATCTGGCGCAATTCTTTATAATACAAAGCAAAAATACCCTCTACAATTATAAACGACGCAGGGTTGACATCTGTTCCCGGATAATTGATAGAATGCGTTTTAAAATCATAGTGCTGACGCTTCACATGTTTTCCGGACAGAAGAATCTTCAGGTGTGCAAAAAGCAGCTTTGAATCAATCGCGTCCGGCGAATCAAAATTATAATCATTCAACAATACCGGATCTCTGCCGGAAATGTCCTTGTAATAATCATCTATTGATATCCTCTCAGCAAAAGTTCCAGGCGACAATTCTCTGTAAATATTTTTGGCCAGCGTCGACTTGCCGGAACATGATCCGCCGCCGACAAGGATAATTTTAGGCACAGTGTTATGATTATTCATTTATATTCCGGAAAAGTCTTTGAACTAAAGTTGCGACAATTATGCCTAAGTCAAAATGAAGACTGCGGTGAAACGAGTAATAAAGTTCGTCAATCCTGGCTTGAAACTCGTCATTTTCATGGCCGAGAGTTTCAGAATAATTAAAAGCCGCAGGGTGATACGATGGCAGTTCGTTAATCAGTTCGACATTTTCAGGAGTCGCAGCAAGGGGTTTGTTTCCGGCAAGAAAAATTCTGCCCAGAAACGCCAGATAAATCAGATGAAACTTATCCAGCGAAAATTTAAAGAACAATTTATTGACTATTCCTTTTGAGCATTTTTTATAGTCGGCGAAATCAATTTTATTGCTGCCGGTTTTATCCGCCCAGTAGCTATTATCAAAATGCGCGGCCGAAACAAACGGCCTCAGAATAATAAAGAGCGGGAGTTGCATCAGTATCAGGCAGAAAGCCGTAATACAGTGAATGGCGGTGATGAAATAGAACCGGAAGATTTTCGAATCGATTTCAGAAATCAAAAAATTATCAACGATGTCCAGTACTTCGCCGGTAAACGGATCTATCACCCGGCGTTTGTAGATAATCTTATTGCTGATTTCCAGAGATGAACCGATGTAAGAATCGCCATAAACCACAGAATGATTGACTGCTGTATTGGCGTCAATCAGCGTATTATCGCCAATTATTGCGCAGGGTCCGATCCGCGAGAGGTTCTTCAACTGGATATTGTTGCCGATAATCACCGGTTTGTTGATTTCGCATTCCTTCATGATTTCGACATTCTGACCGATAAATACGCCGTCCTCATTATTGTAACTTGACATAATATATTTATCAGAATCGCCGTTAACCATTTTCATGTTGACTTCGAAAAGTGTGCCAATCGAATTAATCAGAAAAAAGCCCGGCATCTCGCCAGCATATTTTTGCAAAGAAGCGGTTTTCGCCAGATTGAGAACTGTGCTGTTTCTCAAAAAAATTAACCCGTTGCGGTCTTCATCAACCAGCTCCCAATCAGCGCTCCCCTGAAAGAAATCATATTCTTTCCGGTTCTTGTCGTAATTGATAAAAATAAAACCGCTGATGACCAGCAGGTCATCGCCTGAAAAAAGCATACGGTTCCGCTCGATAATACTTTGCAGCTGCTCATTTTCCCGTGAACTGCCGTAGGTTATCTTCAAGTTCCACTGGGCGCCGTCCTGAAAATACTTTTCTATGGCAGGTTCAGCGTCTTCCATAACAATGCGGACATCGCTTACTCCGATAATTGAGCAGAATTCGATATAATATTCCAGAATCGGCTTGTTCGCCACCCTGACCATATATGACGGAATGTCATAAAAGTATTTCCTGGTCCAGCCAGTTTGAATTTTTCTGCAATTAATAAGACATTTCATAAATAAACCCCGTTTACCTCTAGTAAGCGCCTTTGCCTGTAAATACCGCCGGAATCGTCTTGAGCAGAATTCCAATATCTTTCCAGAAACTTCTGCTCTTGATATATTCCTTATCCAGCTCCACCTGCTGTTTAAACGGAATATCACTGCGCCCGGAGACCTGCCATATGCAAGTAATTCCGGGAGTTACATGAAGCCTTTTCCGTTCTTCAAGGGTGTAAAGAGCCACTTCTTTCGGCAGCGGCGGACGCGGCCCGACCAGGCTCATATCGCCAATCAGAACATTAAAAAGCTGCGGCAGTTCATCAACGCTGAATTTCCGGATGAAGCGCCCGACGCCGGTTACCCTCGGATCATCCTTCATCTTGAAAATCACTCCGTCTTTGGATTCATTCAACTGCTTGCGTTCTTCATCCGACAGCCAGACCCCCACTTTCATGGATCTGAACTTGAAAAAGTCAAAATGCCGCCCGTTTTTGCCGACGCGCACCTGTTTGAAAATCACCGGGCCGGCGGAGTTAACTTTGATTGCAATCGAAGTGATTATAAATACCGGCGAAAGCAGAATCAACATGCATGACGCGAAAATTATATCCATCGCCCGTTTGATGATATATGTCATTTTCACGGTGATTTCCCACAGCGCAACTTTAAATTTAATGTAAGAGCGAAATTTGGACCGCCCCCTGTCAATCAGCAGGTCCATCAATTCGTTGCTGACAGAATGCTTCAGTTCATCCATTATGCTTTTTTGTCCTTCTTAGACTTCCAGCGCAAAACGCGGAAGATAAAAACCGGATTACCAATAAAATACCGCTTAAACATCCGCTTCGGCTCCATCAGGAACCGGAAAAACCACTCCATGCCGATCTCGCGCATCCAGGTCGGCGCGCGCCTGATATTGCCGGAGTAGAAATCAAAAAGACCTCCCACGCCCATAGCAATCCGGCAGTCAATCTTATCGAAATTGTCTTCGATCCATTTTTCCTGAACCGGAACCCCGAATGCCACTAATAAAATATCAGGGTTCTGCTGCTTGATCTTCGCCATTACTGCCGCTCCGTCTTTTTCACGGTCAAAATATCCATGCTGCTCCCCGGCAATTTTGAGGCCAGGGTAATCGTCTTCCAGCTTAGCCTTCATTCTCGCCGCAATTTCGGGTTTGCCGCCGAACAGAAAAAAAGAAAACCCTCTTTGCAATGCCGTCCGGCACAGAAACGGCAGCATATCGGTTCCGTTGATATTCTCCTTTAAAGGATTATTTATCATCTTACAAGCCAGATGCACTCCAATACCGTCAGGGAAAATATAATCCGCTTTGTGCAAAAGTTCAAAGTAGTCTTTATCAGAAAATATCTTATTAAAACAATCAGGATTGACAAAAAAGATTTTCCGCCGCTGCTTTTTTTCAATATCCCCTGCAATACGCTCAACAGCCTCCCTCATGGTCATATTCTGAAATTTGATGCCGAGTAAATTGATTTCAGACTGATAATCTTTCCCCTCAATATGAAAAAACGCGGCGGGGATCGACTTGACTATCAGCAGAATATCCCCCCATAGGCTGCTCTTGAAGTTATATTCCATTTCAATCTCAAGTTTGCTTTTGTGCGCAATGCGACTGCTGCTGCGCAAAAACCACAAACTGAAAATGCCGGGTTTGGCATTATAAAGGCAGGCGTCGCCGGGCACCCTGTTCTGCATGTCGTATTCTTTTATGCTCAATCCGGTCAACTGAAGCTTGCCGGACAGCACATATGAAAAAAGCGATGCGTTGCGCCAGTAATATTTTTTGAAATTGAAATATCTGATTCTTACCGGAGCCCCCCGCTGACCGATAATATCCGCAGCAATAAAAATATTGCCGCCGGCAGACATCTTGCGGAATATCAGAAAAATCAGCAGCGGCAGGGTAATTACGGTGAATAAAAACAACGCAATCAGATATTTCACCAGCCATGCGGCGGATGAAGCGGCAGCGCTATAAATCATAAATAACAACTTTCTGGACGCAACCGTCAATCCGCGTTCAGAAGAATCCAGGGTCTTTTCAAGACTGTTTATATTATTCAGATCTTTTTTCATATAGCTCGATAACCTTGTCAGCGTTTTTTGCCCAGTCAAAATCCTTCACGCGCTGCAATCCGGCCTGAACCATCTTGTTGCGCAAGCCTCTGTCGCCCAGGACGCTCTCCATGCATTTCATAATCTGATGAACACTGCGCGGATCAAATTTCAAGGCCGCCTCGCCCGCGACTTCCGCCAGCGACGAATTGTTGGAACAGACTACCGGAATCCCGCACGCCATCGCCTCCAGCAGCGACAAACCGAAACCTTCAAACAGCGAAGGAAAAACATAGAGAGAAGCATTGCGGTAAAGCGATGGAAGCGCAGAATTCTCGATGTATCCGGGAAATTTAATGGAATCCCGGCAGAACGACTGTTCCGCATATTTCTTTACGGGTTCAGAACCCTGCCAGAAGCTGCCGGCCAGCGCCAGATCATATTTATTCCTGATGTCCTCCGGGAGTTTTTCATAAGCCTTGATAAGATTGAGATGATTTTTGCCGGGATGCTCAATCCTTGAAATATAAAGAATATAATCTTTCGCAATTACCTTTTCCGGGACAGGCTGCGGCTCGTACATGTTATAAAGATTATGATCATAACCATTATAAATTACACGGATTTTTTCCGGCTGGATCTGCCAGAATTTAATAAGATCGTTCCTGGTGCTGTTGCTCACCGCGACCATCTGATTTGCCCGCCTTGCGCAGAAAGGCAGTATCCGCTTGATATAAAGCATCCTGAAAAGATCATATTTACCGGGGATATGATACTGGGAAAGATCATGCACCACGGCAATAGTGTAAAAAGGATAAAACAGAAATGCCCGCCTGTTGGCGGCGGGCAGAAAAATGAAATCATATTTGCCTCTCATAATCATGAGAGGCAACGCCAGCAGATGCCAGAACATATTGATTAAAGGCTTGCGCAGTAAATTTGAAATCCTTATAAAGCGGATATTCGGATTATCCGCCGCCGGAAAACATTCAATGTCAGATTCAAGCATTACAACATAAACCTGATGTTCGCGGGCTAATTCCATAATCATATTGTTCATATAAACGGAAATCCCCGACTTCCCGCCGTCATAAGCCATTCCGCTGATTAAAATTTTATACATGCGGTTTCGCCTTGTTAATTATCATAACATCCTCAATCATGACCTTGAATCCGGCAATGAAATTTTCACTGGAACAATGTTTGCTGACGAAGTCATAACCGTTATTCCCGAATTTGTCTGCAAGCGCTTTGTTCTGCAGAAGCCGTTTCAGTCCTTCAGCCATGCCATTAATATCCTTCTCTTTCACAAGAATTCCAGTATGATTGTCAGTGAGCCACTCGCTGACTCCTCCGACATCAAACGCCACAACCGGTTTCCTGAAAGAAAAAGCCTCAATGCCGACCAGTCCGAACGGCTCCTGCCATCTTGACGGAAACGCCACCACATCGGCTTTTTCAAAATATTCAGCCGGATTGCTCTGCCATCCGGTAAAAAAAACTTTATCGTCCAGTCCCAGGGCGGAACTCATTTCTTTCAAATATCCCTCATCATTGTTCCCGCCGACAATATAAGCCTTGAAATCAATGTCAATCTTTGCCAGGGCGGCAAGCAGCAGATCGACCCCTTTCCCCCTGACCAGCTGCCCGACGTACAGTATTACTGGCGTCATGTCTTTATGCTCCTGCTTGAAAACCGAGTCTTTCAGATGCTTGAACGGATACAATTTATATATTGACTTGATATTGAAACCGTTTATCAGCAGATTGTTCCGCATATATGCCGAAATAACGGCAAATGCGGTGCATTTTCTAACTTCCCGCATGAGCGCTATTCTGCGGAAAAGATTAATAAACTTAAAACGATTGTTCTGGCGTTCGATCAGACCGCAGCAGATTGAACAGTAAACCGGATTGAACGGCAAATGACAATTGATTCTCCGTACCGGAAAATATTTATGCCTGCGCAAACAGTAATAGTCATGGTCATGAATAAAAACAATTGTAATAAATTTACGCCGGATTTCTTTCAGCAGTTCCGGATCTTCAACCTTGTGAATAAACGCGATGTCAAACTCGGATCCGTCAAACGCATCGACATCGCCGGGGGAATAAACTTTGCGGAACGTTTCAAGAAAAGCATCAGATTCTCTGCCGTCCGCATGTTCAAACAAACCGGAAACTTCGAACCCGTTTTCAGACAGCAGCCTGGCGCTGTCATAAATATAGCGCTCAACGCCGCCGAAAAATCCGGACGTTGCAGACACAAACAGAATTCTATTTTCCCGACTCATATTTCTCTATTACTTTCCGGTAAAAATCCAGTAATTTGTCCGTAATCTTTTCCCAGCTGTAATTTTCCGTAGCCATTTTAAGAGAATTTTCTTTCAGCGATTTTATTAAATCAGGATTTGTTTTGAGCTTATAAAACGCGTCCATGAAAGTTTGAATATCTGACGTGTCAAAAAATACTCCGGTCACCCCGTCTTCCACCAGACGCTGCAAACCTCCAACTTTAGACACAATTACCGGAACTCCGGCTGACCATGCTTCCAGCACCACAATGCCGAACGGTTCAAGCAGGGACGGCAATACAAAAATATCCGCGGCCTTATATGCTGACATCAGTTCCGCAGATTCGGAGTGTAAACCCGGGATGATGGTGAAAACGGAATCCAGACCGTTTTCCGCAATCATCGTTTCAAGTTCCAGATAATAATCATCCGCAGTCACCGGACCAATAATAACACAATGTATTTTTTCACCTGCCGCTTTCAGCTTTATTGCCGCATCAACCAGAAGTTTCTGATTCTTCTGATAGTCAATTCTGGAAACGCACAAAAGCACTATATCCTCGCGGCCTATTCCGTATTTCTTCCTGAAGTCAAGCGGCGCCGCCCCGGCAAACTTACTGTAGTTTACGCCGTTAGGAATATACTCCACCAGTTTATCCGGAAATTCGCTGCTGGTCAATTCATATTCATCATAACCGACGCAGATAATTCCGTCAGCCATCGTTAGAAAGTCATTCCCGTCCATAAAACGGTCAAGCAGCCTGCCGTAATTAAATGAATGCCTGGTAGCCCGGCTCATTTCATCAATCTCTTTCCGGGGCATATCATAACGCCCGCCGAGAAAGGAAACCACGAACGGAATATTCTTTGCCCTGGCGGCTTTACACGCCTGCGAAGCCAGCCTGGAGACTGTATGACAGTGGATAACATCGTATTTATTATCCAGCAAATATTTATACAATTTAAAAGAGAGCGGGCTGCCGCCTTTCTTGTCCAGCCGCCGTTTATTACCGTATGAAAGTGGAAAATAAGGATAAAAATAAGGGAAGCGCCTTATCGCGATACCTTCAGCGGATTCTTTTGCCATGGGCGAAAGTGCGCGGGTGCATAAAATTTCTGGATTGCAGCCAAGTTTGCGCAGGCATTTTGAAGTATTCCAGATGACAGTTTCAGTGCCGCCCCACTCTTTAAAAGCAAACCTGCGGACAACATTAGCTATTTTAAGATTCAAAACATCCATATATAAAACTTTTATTTAAAATGATCGATTTTATATTATAGTAATGTTAAAGCCATGTTTCAAGGCCTTTTAAGAAAATCATGCCTGCCCTTCCAGGCGGCCAGGCGTTGAATAAAACGGTAAATCAGGCCGTACGGGATATAGATAATGCTGCCGCGGCGAACCAGAAACTGAATGTCCCGGCATGATTCGGCTCCAAACGGCAGCAGCATTCCGTCCGGAAAATTCCTGCCTTCCCCGTAAATAAAGCCGTCGGCAAGCCCTTCATTATAAAACCTTTTCCAGACCTCGCGCAGCCTGTAATTATGAGAATGCTCAACAACGGCGTCAGAAACGTATGCGATTTTTCGCCCGGTCTTCTTCATCCGCCATGACCATTCGATATCTTCGGAATACTTCAGATTTTCATTAAACGGATACTGCATGATATCGCATTTCCGCACCGCCGACGTGGCGAGCGAAAAGAAGTGATCCCATGACGCTGAAACAGAGCCGTCGCCAAAAGCGCGCCGGTAGTCTTTAATCACCAGCGGGGTGGCGTCCGGACGCGGAATCTGATTGCCGAATGCCGCCACGGTCTCCGGCTGCTCAAGCAGCGGCTTTATTAAATTTCCCAGCCAGTCGGAGTTCATCGGAATGCAATCGGAATTATTGAACACGATGATTTCCCCGGCGCACGCTTTAACCGCATTATTTAGGACGCGCCCCGGCACATAATCATCCCGCCGAATCTGCCGGGCTTTATCCGGATTGTATTTTTTGATGATTTCATAAGTGCCGTCAGTAGAGCCTGAATCGACATTTATCAGTTCAAAATCTTTGAAGTTCTGGTTGAAGACAGCCGTCAAAGTCCTTTCAATAAAGCTCAAGTCATTTATTGACCGCATTACAATACTGACCTTCGGCATGCTTCACCCCTGCTGTCTGCAAATTTTGAACACTGTCTCATTAAGATCTTTATAACGGTTGCGGCTGATTTCAGACGCGATTGAACGGATTATGGTCATGCCGCGCCCGGAAGTTGCATACTGCTCGTCCTTGTTCCATATATCCTCGGTAGGCAGAACCGGCGAGGTGTTGAATGACCATTTCTTGCCCTTGTCCAGAATTTTAATGGTAACTTCCTTATCAGAGATTTTCATTTGAACAAGAATTCCAGGCCTGGACTGCTGGCTGTTTTCCAGACCGTGCATAACGATATTATTGAGGAATTCGCCGAGGATCAACTCCACTTTTACCGAAAGTTCAATATCGCCGGTATAGTCTACAATATATTTCTCGCAATCAGCACACAGCTTGTTGACTTCCTGAACCATGGGATGAATCATCCAGCATTTGCGGCCGGATTTCTCCTGCTCAGGCACAATTTTTTTGACGGTGATTATAGTCATGTCATCATTGGCGACACTGTACCCCATCTGCGGCAGCGCCTCTCTGACGCGGTATGGAATAATCGCGGAATCCTGATCATGCACCAGAGAATCGAGCAATTGAATCATCTTGTCAAAACCCAGCATCTGATCGTTGGAATTGGATATTTCAAACGTGCCGTCAGTAGTCATGAAAAAAATGCTGTCGTCACTGAATTTATACTTGATCACATCCTCTTCCTTGTACTCATAATATCTGTCCCAGCCTACCGGGATCCCCCCCTTGCTGCCGGGATTCAATAATTCGACCATGCCGGTTTCCGGATTAAATACCGCCAGATTGGGATGTCCGGCATTAAAGAATTCCAGTTCATTTGTCACGAAATCAAATATACCGACCATGCAGGTCATGTATTTTTCCTGTCCCAGTTCAGTGCAGAATACCCAGTTAAGACGGCTGAGTACTTCATGTGTGGTTACTTCCCAGTTCCCCATGCCGATGATCATTTTCAATACCGACTGAATGGCGCTCATATACAAAGCGGCCTGAACACCGTGCCCGGCAATATCCCCGATAAAGAAAAAATATTTGCCGGAAGCCAGCCGGATCATGTCAAACATATCCCCGCTGATCTTCTGCGAGGGTTCATAAATGGACGAAACTATGACATCGTCATTCAGAATGACCCAGTCGGGAATAAGCAGCCGCTGAACCTCCGCGGCAAGCGCCAGGTCCTCCATGATTCCGGTGTAGAGTTCCTTGGTCTGCTCTTCCGAGCGTCTTTTGGCGACCGTGCTGCGAATCATCCTGACAAGGTCATCGCGGACAAACGGTTTGCGCATGTAATATGTCAATTTGTCCTGGGAGATTTTTTCAATCAATGAATTATCTATGGTATCAACAATCGCGGTCAGGTAAATAATCGGCAAATGCGGACGGGATTCACGGATAATCTTTCTCAACTCGAACCCGTCAATCCCCGGCATGATAACATCCAGCAGCAGCACATCGTAATCATTGGCCTTGATCAGTTCAATTCCTTTATCCGCCGAAGTACAGGTCGTAACGCTGATATCTTCGCTCTTGAGCGCTTCTTCAAGCAGAAGCAGATTGAAACGTTCATCGTCAATGGCTAAAAGACTGATATTATCCATTAAAAAATCCCTGTTCCCGGATCAGATTGAATTACTGGATGAAAGATTCTACCGCGGCGCCAAGATCATCAAAAATATCGAAAATTTTATATGCGCGGGTAATTTCAAAAATCATTCTCGGCTTATCTTTGAGACAGGCAAGTTTAACGTCACCGCTGGCTTCTGAAACAACTTTCAGGCAGGACACAATAGTTCCCAGACCGGTACTGTCAATATAATCCATCTTTGACAAATCTAAAACAAAGTTATTCTGCCTGGCGGACAATTCCTTGAACTTAGCCTTAAGCACAGATGCACAACTGGCGTCAAGCCGCCCTTCAATCTCGATAACTGTAATACCATTTTTGTCATATGAATTGAGTTGCATACAGAGTTCCTTTTCCCAAATAGCTTAAAATATCAAATTAATAATAATATAGCAAAATTCTGAATCCGATACAACCGGAATAGCAAAAAAACACCGTCATTGCACCGGAATGCAACACTTGGAAACCTAAACTGATTACAGTAACGATAGCGCATTTATTCCCTAATGCAACTCAAATCATCCCGGATAACTGCCTGTTAATCTAAAAGTTTTGTCCGCAATTCGGAAAATTTCAAAAACTCGCAATGCTCCCTGAGTCCTGTAATTTTACGCCGGAAAGCATCCAGCAGGGCCGCGTTCAAAACGCCATTTTCAAAAAACTCCCAGTGGTGGGTCACAATGACAGTCATCTGGTGAACGGCAATGTATTCATCCAGCTTCCTGTTCATTTCATTGATATCCCCGAACCTGGAGAACATGCAACCCGGATGCTCGGTAATTAAAAAACTGCCGTCGCAAATATAATTTCTGCGCATTAATTTCATCTGCAGGTATCTGCAATACAACAAGAAATGAATCCTGGACGAATCCACCCAGCCCAGCGAAAGCGTTTTAAATCTGCTGCGGATCAGAGCCAACGCCATTCTGCTGTATTTGTCCTGAGGAGCCACAAAGGTTTCCGGAATAATGCCAAAGGCTTCTTCAAAAAAATTTATCCCTTCAGTCAGCTTGGTTTCGATCACCTTCTTATCCTCTGACTCGAACTCGTACTTCCCCCCCTGCCCGGCATGTTCAAAGCCGTGCAGCAGAAACTCTTTCCGGTTGATGCCGTTAAGAAAGCGCAGCAAATCATGGTTCCCGGTGATCGGAAACTGCCTGTCTTCACCGGCGACATTCAGCGGCAGAAACGGTTCCGGGCTGCCCGCACCGAAATTACAGGATTCGGTTTTCGCCGCGCTGTTCACTGCCGGAATGACTGAAAAGTTGATCGGAATATCATTCTCAAAAATAAAACCGTAAACGTCTTCAAGCATCTCCGGCCTGGTAAAAAAATTGACGTCATCATCCCTGATTAAGATATATTTCATATTCCCTCATAGATTGCGGCAAGTTTTTCCGTTATTTTAGACCAGGAGTAATTCTCCACTTCCACCGCTCCGTTATGCGCCAGCCTGGCGGCCAAATCTTTATCATCCAGCAGCATCTCGATTTTCCGCCGCAAATCCTGCGCGGAATCCACGTCAAAGAAAAGTCCGTTCTCATTATCCCGGATAAAAGAAACAAGCCCCCCCACTTTCCCGCAAATCACCGGTTTCCGGGCCGCCCATGCCTCCAGCGCCACAATCCCGAATGTTTCATATTTGCTCGGAAACACAAAAACTGACGCCGCCGCATAAGCGTCAATGAGCAAGTCGTCTTCAAATTTTAAATTGGGCAGCAGAATCACTGAATCCGCAATGTTCAAAGCTGCAATCTGATCTGTCAGTTTTTCATAAAAAGCCTTGTCATATGCCACTCCGATCAGGACGAGAACCGTCTGCGGATGGCTTTTAACAGTTTCAGCAAATGCCTCAAGCAGCACAAAGTGATTCTTCTGGGGATAGAATCCGCCGACGTAAAGCAGTATGTCCTTGCCGCCGGCAGCAAACTTATCCCTGAATCTGGACGCATCGCCGGATGCAAAGCGTTTAACATCAACGCCGTTAGGAATATACACCACTTTAGTTTGCGGATACCGCTGCGCCATCAGTTCCCGCTCGTTCTCGCATACGCAGATTATCGCGGACGCATCCTGGCTGACTCTGTCGCATCTCAGGACGATCTCAAAAATTTTGCCCCAGTTGAAGCTGCCTCTCATGGGGGCGACGATCTCCTTCAACTGCTGTTTCGGCAAATCCAGCGCCCCGCCATGAATACTTAGCACATAAGGAATCTTCCGCAGCCTGGAAACCAGCCGGACAAAGCCGCCCGGGAACCCGCCGGTGTGAAGATGGATGACCTTGATATTGCGCGTGAACAGAATCGCCAGCAGCAAACCCGGTGAAAACACGTTGCCGCCGCGCATGTCCAGCCGCGCTTTATCCGCCCGGCGGAGTCCGAGTCGCGGATAGAAGTAGGAAAAACGCCTTACCGGAACCCCAAGAATGTTTTCACGCCTGACGCCGGAAAGCGCTTTTGAAGTGAATATCTCCACATCATAGCCCAGTTTAGACAATTCATGCGAAGTTTCGATAATCACCGTTTCAGTGCCGCCCCACTCCTGCCGCACAAACCGGCGGGGCACTTGTATGATCTTATTTTTAACCATAAAACATCTTTCTATAACGATAACCGTTCTTACAGGAATTATCTTATGTTCAACACTATATATTTAAAGCAGGGAAAATCAATGCCGGCCAGCCTGCAATTAAAAAATATTGTCCGGTAAATACAACTGGTATTGCACATTTTGGACACCAGTCTGCATCATTTTGGACACCAGTCCTGCACATGCAGTTTTAGAATTTTGGAAGACTGGGATGACTGGGGTGCTGCCGCATGGCAGACATTTTGGACACCGGCGCTGCATATTTTGGACAGTCTTCTGCATTCTGTTTTCATAACTTTAGATCTCCCGCACTTTAGAATTTTAGAACTTTATTTCCCCATTCTGGACACCTGTTCTGTACATTCCGGACACCCATCCTGCAGAATGTCTTTTACTGTATTCTGCCCCATTCTGTCTCCTGACTTCTCGCTTTTCCCATTTTGGACAGTGTCCTCCCTTCCCGCAGTCGCGGGAAACTCTGACCGAGCCGGGTACTATGGGACTTATGGGGGGTTGCGCCGGCACACATTTTAGACACCCACCGAGCTCATTTTGGACGGCGCTGTGCATATATAGTTTTCAAACAACGTCCCGGGGTCCACACTCTGCGAGAGTTCCCGGAGCCGGCCGGCCGAGGCGGACGGCGCTACACCAAAGCATTCTGGACACCAGTCACAATCCGCAGTCGCGGGAGACATCTGCCCCTATCCGTTCCTATCCGTCCTATCCTCTCTTCTCCGGCAGCCAGACCACGGACAGCAACGGACTATACGGACAGCACGGACTGTTCGGCAGGCTGCCGCTTTTTCCGTTAGACCGCCAGTTCGAACAACTCGGCTCTTTCCTTCCAGGCTTTAATCATGTCGGGGGCATATTTGCCTTTTACCGTCCGGGGGGCGG
>JBAWXM010000049.1:0-20853 GCA_037144075.1 Lentisphaerota bacterium
TTTTCCGCTGGGCTTCATGAACTAAAATTTCAATTTTCAGGAAAACTTCAGATTAGTGAACAACCTTTCCCCGGCTTTTCCTCTGTGTCCTCAGTGGTGAACATTCCCCTGTTTTCATGGTTCCCCGTTTTAAAATTTTCAATTATTTTCCCCATAGCTCCTGGTTTTTCACTTTCAACTTGGCCCCTTTTCTTGCTTTCAACTCCCGCAAAGCGGACTCTTTTTACTATTAGTGATTTTGTCAACCGTAATTGTGAAATCAGACTCGAACACGGCGGTAAAATGCAGTTTCTAAATTAAGGTTCTCTCCTTTGCTTCGTTTGCCGAATTGCCAGAACAGCATCTGCGTATAATTCCGATCTATTTTGCCGGATATTTAAACCGTCTGGAGTGAACATATTTTCGACGCAAGGTTAAATGGAACATGCACAATTCAGAAACTGATTATGACATATGATTATCTTTCTGGCTAATAGATGTAATTATACAATCTGGAATAGCAGACAAATTCAACTGCGAGAATGAGTTTTTCTGAACAGTAACTTGGTTCATAAGAGCAGTAAATCATTATGTCGGCGGTAATTCCATTCAATGGAATTGACGAGATGCAATTATTGATTTAGTATAAGCCGCTAATTCACTGCTTTACTTTGTGGAATTATTTCCAGTATTTCCATATTTAGCGGGTTTGGAACTCCGATAGTATAACAGAAATCAGACAGGGAAATAGTTTGGCAGGCAATAGGGCGCCAGTGCGATTCGCCAGAGAGCCGCAGTATGGCCTGTTTGCACGATGGCGTCTGGAAAGCAAACTTTAGCTTGGGCAAGTCATAGCGCAGCAGCGCAACCTGATCCACTGATTCAAGTTTTAACTCAAAGTGGGATGTTTTCAGGTAACCGGCCACGACAAATTCGCCAGTTCCCGGGATGGATGGCTTCCGGGAATACTGTTGATGATGTGTTGCGATAAGGCTTTTGCGCATTATGTTCATCTCCTCGGTCATCCCGCTGAAATGATCAGGCGCACCCACGCCGGGAAATTCCTGCAAACGAACTAATTGCGATTTTCCATTTTGCTGCAACGCGCTCATGTACGCTTTAACCTGTTCAAAAGGCACGCGTTTATCGGCAGTTCCATGGATCAGTAGTAATGGCGTCAATATATTTTTAGCGGTTGTTCTGCCGCTGCGCGAAAGATACGCCTCCGTATTTGTCAGGGGATTGCCGCCGATCCAGCCGGCATCCTTCATTTCGTCACGAAATTCGCCTACTCTATCGTGCGCATACCAGAGGGCATAATCGGAAACTCCGCATTCGCAAACTGCGGAGGAAAAAAGGTCGGGAAACTTCCCGAGAATGCCAAGCACGTTCCCGCCGCCACCGCTGCCTCCATGCAAACGTGGCGCAGCATAAGTCACGGCCTTTGGATAGAGTTTCCGTGCAACGGCAATGGCATCAACCGCATCCTGCAGTTCCCATCCATTGGCGTCGGGCTTGCCATCGCTGTCTCCTCGCCCGCGCATTTCCGGCTGTACTTTAAAAAATGTTTCATCGGTTGGCGCAGTAACATTGTCTTTGTGTCCCGATTTGATATTGCCGTGCCAGCCATGCATCCATAACAGTACAGGTGCGGTGTGATTGAGCGGGGCAAAGCGTGCGTACAGGCGCATTCCGGTCTCTTCGCTAGACAGGTATTCGCGATAAGCTGCACAATATTCTTTAGCTTTAATGGCAATCGGTACAGTATTAATTTCTGTCATGACTTCAGGCATCTCCTCACTTCGCGGTGCAAGTTTTCAAAATGTGCTTCGTTTTGAACGCCTTCAACCTGGAATGCCAGGCCTTCCGGTTTCAGCTCTTTTGTTAATGCAACAACATCCGGAGCCTTGACAAAGATCAGAATCGACTTGCCACGCTGCTGGATCCGTTTGTACATGTCGAACCATGGCAAGGCGGACGGAGTGCAATCTCCGGGCGTGAACTGGATCGCTTGAATGGTGGGAATGTCCAGCAAGGCTTCGATATGTCTTGTCATGCCGTCGCCATCAAGATGAAACACGCAGCGCGGGGCAAGTCTGGACTGGCTTTCAACGTCCGGTCCGCAAATGCGTTCCCACTCCGCAGGGCCGACCGAATACGCGAAATCACATTCCGCAATCATATACGGTTCATTAGACCATAGATTGTGCCAATGGATGAGGCCGGCACCTTCACTCAGCACGGTATCATACAAGTAATCTCTGGCTTCCCGATAGACCGGCAGCAAAGCGGCAGACTGATGCCCGACCGTCTCCGGCTGATCCATTAGATCCATGCATAATTCTGTCTGACCGCGCATAACCGACAATAAATCCAGCAGGCCGCCTAAATTAGGCGAATTAACTAGGAAACGCCCGTGTGCTGCTTTCGCAAGTTTCGGCAATAATGTCTCTAAAACCTTCCACCAGTGACTCGAACGCTCCAGTGCCCATTCGGGCGCATTGGACCAGTCGTCCCGGATGAAGGCTGGCGTCCAGGATGTTTCCGCTTCAAAGTGGAAAGCCCGCCCCATCAGGGCAGCAAGCGAGCATGGTCCGAAATCCAGCCGGATCTGCGGCAGTGCATCGGCGGCAGGCGCAAGCTGGCCAAGGTCGCGGAGCTTGGCTTCAAGCCAGGCATCAGGTTCGTCCAGCAATTCAAACCGTTTGGTGACCGGTCGCGAAGGGTTGCTATTTACATAACCCAGCAGCAACGGGTTTCCGTCGCCCGCGGTTTCCTGGTGCCACCAGGCCTCATGCCGTTCAGCCCGGTGCGTAAAGTCCGGACAAAACTCCAGCTCCTGTCCGGCAACGCGGCGCAAGATTTCAGAACGTCTTGACATATTCATAAGGTTGGTACTTTCAAAGATGTTCTATTAGTTTTCATCTTCAAATTTTGGGTTGCTGGCAAAGCCAGTCTTAGGCTGGGGTGCTCTTCACATGTTCGACTTTTTCCACCAGGGCGACATCATCGGCGCTGACGTGTCCCACCACCGTGCCGTCATCGCGTTCATTTCGTTTTAATTTTTTCAGTCTGTCCATCAGTATGATCAGGTCACGAATCCCGCCCCATGTAAACCAGATGCTTGTGGGTACGGTTAGAATCATTGGAATCAGTATGATTTTGATGTACCAGTAATTGGACCACCATGTCAATGGCCAGCGGTCAAAAACGTTCCAGAACACCATGATGCAGCCGGCAGCCACCCAGAGCATTTTCCAACTGAACACCGAAATAGAGATAGCCTTGTCGATTCTTGTAAAATCATTGTTGATGCCAATCAGGCTGCCCCATTTGAATTTCCAGCGGACAGCGGCGCCATCTGCAGGAGCTTCCTTTTTTTCCAGTGAGTAGATGCCGCGGTGCAGCATGCGATCCATATTGAAGGCTTCCTTGCAAGTAAACAGTGACACCAGCACGTAACTGCCCGCCGAGGCAAGTATTGTAATCAGGAATATCCATTGCCCGTTGATGGGGAATTTTTTAGGCAGTGAAATATCCAGCCAATTCATCAGGAGGCTGGAGAATGGCTTCCAGACCGCCGGTTGCTGCAATATGATACCCGTTACCGCCAGTGCCGCGCCCGCCAGCATGGATGTCCAGGCCGCCGCCGCAGTGCCTTTATTCCAGTAAAGCCCCCCGATAATGACAGCGCCGGCGCCTCCAAGATAAATCGCGCCGGTGATGGCGAAGAACATCAGTATGTATTCCGTTTGATTGTAAAAGAGACTGAAGAAAAAACCGAAGATCGCGACACCGATGATCGTCAATCGCAGCAGGAGCAGATGCCGTTTAGGTGAGAACGGCGTCTTGCGCAAGGGAACAACCACGTCTTGAATTAAAATCGAACCCCAGGAATGCAGATAGGAACCGTCACAGGCAATCAGCCCCATAAAGAACAGGGCGCAGACTATGCCCTTTATCCCAATCGGCAGCAGTACACCCAGCGCCACCGGCATCCGCATCTGCGTGACAATCTGCGGATTGTCAATAGTTGAAAGGATTTTGTTCACCTGTTCGGCTCCGGAAGCGAAATCGGGATGTTTCAAGTAGGTATATGCCGCAAGGCCCAGCAGCGCCATGAAGAGTGCTTTGCCATACCCCCTCCAACTGCTGATGATGCTGGCCATTTTCGCCTCATGGGCACTGGCGGCGGAACTGTTGAAAGCATGTGAACCCTGCCAGGCCATGGTAGTGTAAATGGCGCCGATCACTCCGATTAATACATACCAGATGTTGAAGTCCTCGACTTTTCCAGCGTCAAACGGATTCAGCATGGATTTGCCGGCGGGTGCGGCGGCAAGCGCTTGATTGGCTTCCGTCCAGTTGAACATCATGAGCAGTACCACAATGACAACAATGAAAAGGAACATTGACAATATTCCTTCCACACAATCAGTCACCATAATGGCCAGTTGCCCGCCACCCAGAGTCATGAATAAAGAAATGGAGAGATTGACCACCATAACAATGGCAATGGTCGGGAGATGAAGCCCTGCCACATCCGTATATTCCGGCAATCCGCAGAAAAACACGAAGAAGCGCGCGGCCACCGCCGGAAATATCCCATAATTCAACACCCCTGAAAGAAAGGCCAGCAATCCGGCGAATATACGGAAAGATTTGTTGTAGCGGATTTCGAAAAACTGGGCCAGGGTCATTGCGCGTGTCTCGCGATACCGGTAGATTACAAAGCCCAGCAAGGCGATAAACATGCCCACCGGAATACGGATGAATTCCCAGAACGACATGGAAAATCCTGCTTGGTAAAAGACCTCAAAACCAGCCACGATTCCCACAATCGCCATCCCCGACTCAGACCTGGCGTTCGCCAGAAGATAACGACCGGCGCAGCGGCCGCCGGCCATGAAATCTGCCACCCCCTGGACATGCCTTTGCATATAGAAAGCCACCGCGCCAATAAAAAGCACAGGAAGAGCCATTACCACCCAGTCAATCCATGTCATCATACTTAAGTCATCCTCATATTTTCTGTTACGGTTTTAATGGTCAAATGCTCAATGTCTGTGCCTTTCAAGGTTTACCATTTTTCTGAATCCATTGCATGGCATCGTGCATGGCGGCGGCACCGGCTGCAAAGTTGCCGGTCATCATCTGCCAGTATTCCATCGTGCCCGGATCCATCGCATAGTCGGCAGCCACCGGCATGCTGGAGTAACCCGAGGGGGATTTGAATGCGCCGGTGCGGAATGCGGTTTTGGGAACGCAGCCGGGCGCATAGACCAAATTGCCTTTGACGGGCGGGTGCGCCAGATAATATTCCGGCTCCCAGTACATCATCAGGCCCACCCCCAGAAAACGATCACCGATACCGGGCACTACACTGACATCATAAGGATTGTTGCCGAGCGCCCATTGGAGCTGACGTTCGCCGAGTCGGACAATGTCAGGCCTGTCCAGCGCCATCCCAAGCCGCGCCAGACCGCAGCCCAGCATAGTCCAGTAGGAAATGGGCTGAGGAGACGGGAAACGTGCCGGATCTTTGCCTTCCTTTTCCAAATCCATCGCCTGCCGCCACGGTTCAATATTGGAAAGCCTTTCGATATCTGCCACAAAAACCAGCATGGCCTTTTTTAACCGTTCCGCCATGGGATGCTTCGGATATTCCCTGAGGAAAAATGTTGGGGCCCAGAGGAAATCAAAGTTGATTGGATTGCCAAACACGTAATATGTTGTCTCGCCGTAACGGCGGAAGGCCGGTTCGAGATAGGTTCTGTTTTCGATCAATTCACAGAGTAATTCAACATTATTATCGAGTGATTTTGTGTATTTTGGATCGCCGGTAAGCTTGCTCAGATAAGTTTCCGCAAACAGCATTTTCGGAGTAATGAGCAGTTTGTTGAACGGCGTTTTTTCATTACCTAGACTGAGGTCTTCCCACGAACAAGCAGTTGATCGGTAAATCTTATCTGCCACCCCGGCATAATGTTTGCTTCTGGCCGGATCACTATTTTTCAGTTCCAAGGCGACTTTGGCGAAAATACCAGCCGCCTGCGGATTGGCGATGCGATATCTGTCATAACGCTCAATACCGTATTTGGGGATGTCGTCGAACCCATACGGTTTATTGGCGGAATAGAAATACCCGTCCTCTAGTTGCGCGGCGGCAAGACTGTCGAGAGCCACCAGCATCAGTTTCCTGGCTTGTTCGGAGAGGGTGCTCGGAAGCGCCGCGGAATCTCCGGCGAGCATTGTGCCAAAACCGATCGAGGCAACCAGCGTCCAGTGTTTGATGCGGTCGCCGGCATCGTGGAATCCGCCCAGGCCCTGGCGGCTTTTACCGGTTGCCTTGTTGCCCCAGTCAAATCTGCCGTTCACCAGCGCCCAGCTCTGGTAATCATCCAGGTGGGTGGGGCCGTGCCAGCCGGGCACCTCGACATTAAACTGCTGAATGGTCAAACCCTCCAGAATAGTTTTTGTCAGCGTGGCATAAACGCCCGGGTCAATGCTAAATTCCGACTCGGCAGTGTTTTTTCCCTGTGTGACTTTTAGTTTGTATTTGCCGGGAAGGAGCAGGGAGTCAGCGTCAATCGCATGGAAACGGCGATGCGGGAACTGATAATCTCCGAGAGATACGGCCTTGCCTTCCAGAACGGTTTTATCTTTTTCATCCGAAATGCGGTAGGACACGTCTTCCTTATCCAGCGTCTTGACTAGAAAACGTTTGACGCCGTTGGGGTGAAGTCCGAGATGCGAGCCGGTGATTTCAATCGGCTCCGCGCCATAGCCGTCAATAGTCACATCGTCAATCCAGGCAGAGCCGGAAGTATTGTCTTCAACAATGAGAACTGGAGCGGCGACAATCGCACCGAAAGGCGGCTTGGCAGTGACGGATATTTCCGTCCAGTCCTGAGTTCCTGTGACAAAAGAATCGGATACGCTTTTGCCGACATAGCGGTGGGTAATTCCGGCAACGGTTCTGTCTATGAAATCAAAGGCGAACCAATATATGGCGACCCTTACTTTGCCCGTGGCCTTGCTGGTTTTCACAAACGCCGAGAGTTTCTGCTGCTTGTGGTAATCCACATAAATGAAGGTGTTGACAAGTCCGAATTCCCCGGATGTTTTATCAACGCGCAGGGCGGCCGGAGCGGAATGAAAAGTCTTTGTATCGCGCAAGTACTCCCCGGTGCCGGTCAGTTCGTTGACGGAATAGCCGGCAACCTTTTGCTGAAACGCGGGATTTTTATTCCTGGAATCTTTTTCATTGGCCAATTCTGTTGCGGAACGCCAGATGAGAGGAATGTTTTTCTCCTTGTCCGATTCAGCAAGCGAAAAGGACGGATTGGCTACCAGATTGTGGCCTTCGTATTCCTTGGCAGCGTTTGCGTTTTTCGCAGGATCCGCATGAATGGCCAGGGTATTCTCTTCCTTGGATTCCGTGAATCTCGCAAAATATCCCCAGTTGGCATAGCGGGGCATCCAGCCAGCATTGTGCCGGAAGACCGATTTTCCGTTCTGGAGAATTTCGATGTAATTGACGCATGCCTGAAAGTTTTTCCCTTTCAGCTCCAGCAGGAGTTTGCCATCGGCGACTGTTGCCGGAAAATCCCGGGTAATATAGGTCAGATCGGAACCAGTTTCGCGAACAATATCAAAATTTTCCGCCACCTTTTTTCCGTTAAGTAAAATGTCCATCAGGCGGTCGCCAGGCGAATCCAGTACAACTTCCTGGAATCCCAGACGGACGGTGCAGTCACCGTTGGGAAGATCTGTAATGCGTGCCCGGATTTCCTTGGAAAACCATTCGGTATCCTGTGGAGGACATTCAAATGCGTTCGGATGCTGCGGACGTGACGGGGACAAATTCCATTCCGGCCGGATGTGTCCCGGGACAAACTGGATTCCAACGTCATTATTGAAACCTATCCTCAGACGTTTCCAATGGGTTCCGCCTGCGAATTTGTCAGCCAGTTCCTCTGATAATATCAGGTCTATCCGGTGATAACCGGCGTCAAGTTTGAGCGGGATATAATCTTTCACCCCTTCGTTTCCAAGAAATGAACTGCTGTTTAGTCCGCGATATACTTCGCGCGAGATCACCTTGCCATCAACTGCGACTTCAAAGAGCTGCTGTAGATTTTTTGCTCCGCTGATGGGAACTTGAAGGGTGTAAATCCCCGGTTTGGCCAGTTGGAAATGCAGGCGCACCTTTTGCGGGCATTTTGACTGACGAAACAACATTAAATGCGGTGGAAATTTGGTGCTCGGATCTTTTCCCACTCGGAAATCGACAGTTTCCGTGTCCTTAGGTTCTTTTTCCGGACCGAAGGGACGGGTAATCTGGAAGCTTTCCAGCGCAGGCAATTCTTCCTTGAATTGCTCAGTCGCGGGTAATTTCCAGTTTATTTCCACCGGTTCGTCCGGCGCCAAACGCACAAATGCGTTGTCCTTGACAAAGCGACCATCCGGATATTTCAAGGTGGTCAAGAATCCCTGGGCCGGACCGTTTTGAATACCAGTTATTTTCAGATCGTCAAATTGCGCCCCTGTCTGGTAAGGATGCAAGACAAATATTTCATCCGCCTCCTTAAAAAGTAAAGCGGCTTCCGGCAGGATGGGCGCATAAGGCGAATCTTTCCATTCCTGCCTGGAAGATGTAAAATCCTGGAGCTGTTTTCCGTCCCAGAACATGGAGAGGGCATCGGACTTGAAAACCAGTCGAAGGGTGTGCCAGTTTGTATCGGCAAAGGAAATCTCGCGGGCGCAGGAAAGCCACCAGTTGGGTTTTTCCACATTCTTGACCATCATTTGATGTGGTCGCAACATGAATTTCCAATGTCTGGTGTGAAGATAAAGGATTCCATCAGGCGACTCCTTCCTGACGCGGAATGAAATTTCGTCATACTGATACTGGTGCTCGCTGCGCAGATACCAGCCGGCTTCCGGCATTGGTCCGGCGGTGCTCAACACGCCGTTTTCCACCTTCCATTCGCCGATGTGCGGTTTCAGAAAACCTGGCATCCGGTTTTGCTCAAACGAAATGTTTTCATTCACCGGCAGGGCGGTAGCGGTAATTTTTGCCGGGACCATTTGCAGATTGGGGACGGATACCGCTTTTACAGCCGCATTCTTTACATCTTCGGCAGTGGCAACGCGAACCTGGATGTTATCGAAGAGACATGAGCCCTGATCGACAAACATTAGACGCAGACTTAATCCGCTGAGCGGCTTTGCGGGTGTCCAGACGAACGACCTGGTCTGCCATTCCGCAGTCTTGGGATCCAGCCAGCCGGAATTTGGATTTTCCCATTTATTGGTGCCGTCGGCGTAACCGGCCTGAATGGAAATCCCGAAAGTGTAGTTGGGCGGTGTGCTGCCAACTGCGTCGCGTTTTGCTGAAACTGTAATGTGGAAAGGCCCTTGGAAAGATGCCGGAAGTTCCACCGGAATTTGCAGACCGCCGAAATTATCCGCTTTGCTGTTGGTTATGCGGACCGCCTGCTTTCCTTCCTTTACGTTATCGGCAACTAGACTTGCCTCCGGAGATTTGCCCGGACCGCCAAAAACAACCCATGGTTTAATTGCATCCGACTCGAAACTCCCGTTGTCAATCAGGTTTTCTTTTGCGTTTGGATCAGGTGTTTTCATCTCCTCTCCCCCAATGCAATGCTGATCGAGCAAAGTAAGAATCAATACTGCCCAAAGACAAACTGCTTTAAAACTGTTCATGATCTATTCCTTAGGTATTTATTCGATTTTGCGGTTCTGTTCAAGATAAAAAGCATCACAGATATCCATTATATCAGCCATTTCAAACAGGGACAACGGAGAAGGTTTACCTGCGCTGGCCAGATCCAGCAGTTCTCTCATCATCGGGTTGCGGAAATCACTGTCGGGCCATATTTTTCCTTCCACTTCGCCGGAAGCATATTCTATTTTCAACACTCCCTTGCGGAATTCCGCACGTCCTTTTTCGGCCAGAATATGCAGATATAAGCCGTCCTGCGGCTCCACCGGGCAATAACCAGTCTCGACTACTGCATACGCACCATCGCGGCAGTCCAGAAACAGCGAGGAGAAATCCTCAACTTCCCAGTTGTTCACGGCATGACTGGCAATACCGGTCCGGTACACCGGCTGTAATCCCAGCATGCGAAGAATCGACAGACACAGCACCCCGAGGTTCAATAACGCGCCGCCGGGCGTCAGTTGCGGATCAAGCATCCATGGACTCCCCATTTTGATGTAGCGTGCAACCGGCCCGGCAAAATACTGCGCCTCAATGCGGGCAGGGCGGCCAAGTTTGCCGGACTCGAGTATCGCCTTCAGTTCCCGGAATGCCGGATACCAGTATGGAATCAGGGCCGGCGCATGAAACAGATTTTTGGCCTGACAACGTTTCGCCAGCGCCCGGACAGGAGCGGCACTGGCGCCTGACGGCTTCTCGATAAGGAATGGGATGTCACGGTCGATAAGCATACCGGCCAGTTCCGGCATCCGCCGGTAATTGCCCAGACAGACCGCGAATTCAGGAAGCGTCTCGTCAAGCAGTTGCTCAGGATTGGTGAAACCGCGCGTGGATAGTTTTCCGGCCTTGATCCCCGCCATTTCCGGATCGTCGTCATGAACTCCTACTAGCTGGTGCGGAGCCTGTTGTGACGTCCCGGCGTAGATGGGGCTGTGCCAGTGACCGATTCCTAATATGGCGATCTTCATCGGGCACCTCCAAGCAATTCCGTTAAAGCAACCCGGCGTCCGCCTTCCAGTTGTGAAATAACGGCCGCTTCATTTAAAGCCACCGCCAGCAATCCGGCTTCGCCAGGAGTCTGTAGTGCTTCCTTTCCCCGAATGGCGTTGCAGAATTGGTCAATGACACTCGCTGCGCTGCCAGCAACCGGCAGATCCGTCACCGGAACAGTTTCGCGGGTCCATGGCTTTGGTTCGCGTTCAAGATTCAGTGCGGCTTCAGTGACCACCGCATTGCCCGTCGTACCCAGAATATGTATGCAGTCGCTTGGCGCGGAAACGTAGCTCGAGGTCACCACGCCGATCCGGCCATTTTCATATTCAATCAACACCGCGGCAGTGTCCTCTAATTCAGATGTTGACACCAGGCGGCGCAACTGCGCGTTAACTGCCAGCGGGCTTCCAAGAATTGCGTTCAGGACGTCAAACATGTGGACGCCAAGCAGATTCAAACAGCCTCCCGGCACATTAGCCGCCTGACTGCGCCACATTCCGGCGGCAGTCAGCTTCTGCAAGCCGGCGGAACTGCCCATATGCGCGGTGACCATCGTAATCTCGCCCAAAGCACCTTCTTTGACGAATTGCAGTGCGCGTGAGACAGATGGACGGAAACGGTATTCATGCCCGACCTGCAAAACCAGATTTGCCGTTTTTGCCAGGCGAACCGCTTCATTGCACTCGGCCACGGTATTGCACAAGGGTTTTGTCACTGACATGTGCAAACCAAAGTTCACTGCCTCCCGGATGTTCGGCAGGTGTGCCGGGTTCGGGGTGCCGATGATTACGGCTTCCGGCTTGAGCTTTTTGACGAGTTCTGCCATTGTTTCATAGGCTGGCAATCCGGTCTTCTCCTGAAATTTAGCCCTTGCCTCCGGCTGCAGATCAACCCCGCCGACAAGTTCGGCGGCAGGAGTGTTCCGGATGCCCGGCAAGTAGTGCCAGTCATTAATGCCTTTGAGGCCGATCAGGGCCATTTTAACTCTTGATATTGTCATTCTCCATTCCCTTCATTGTGTTGGTTAAATTCAACATTAGCATTTACCTTTTTATATTTTATTTAGCATCGCTATGAAAATACGGATTATGCATAACAGTTTACTTTTCACTAATATCAAACGGGTTATAATTCTTTTGAAGATTATCAATCAAGTCTGAAGCCAGAATATTCCAACTTATAAAATGGGGTTTTATCACTGGTTGTCCAGTTTCGCCATCGTAATATTCATGCATGCAGCCATTTTGTTCGATATCATTGGCCAGCAGATTTACTATTCGCATGGCGATATTCATCGCATCAGCTTTAAAGCCATAAGCATTCAAGCCATAAGCAGCTAAAGCATTAGGCAGTATCCAGACAGGGCCCTGCCAGTTTGAGGGGTTGCCGCTTAACGCATTGTTATAAACTGGATCAATACGACTTTGACTGCGCAACCCCCACGGGGATAAAAATTCAGTTTCATCCATCAGGCGATTACGCATTGCTTCGGCTTGTTGCGGCGTGGCTAATTGAGCCCACAACGGAAAAAAACTACCACAATTGCGAAATTTTAAATAAGTCACCCAGTTGACTATTTGTCGAGATTGTATTTGAGCTTCTGCACGGTCTATGTCGTAGAAAAATTGATCCACCGGATCAAAATAGCAGGTTTGCACCAAGTGCCGCAATTTATCGGCTTTGGCGTCTGCTTCATCTGCCCCCGGCAGATTGAAATGGCGCTTAATCTGTGCAAATGCCCGATATTCGCGATAATGAAATGAGGCAAGATCGCAGCCGGCAGTCTGCCCGGATGGACGGCCATACAATGCTGGATGATTGTCTATTCCGCTTTGAGTTTGCCAGCAGAAAAAACCGTCTTTATCACAAGTAGTTTGCTCGTACCATCTAATTGCCGACTCTAATTGTGGTAAAAACGCTTTGATAAAACTGAAATCGCTGTTTTGGCGCCGGGCAATTAAGCAGGCAAATTGAGCCCTTAATGGATAAGGATGGGCGGCGTATGATAGCTGCCCGTCCGGATTGGTCATCTTGACGGGCTGTCCGTTTTTAGCCGGAGCCGCGAGCAGATTCATGATCGTCCCCGCAGCGTAGCGTAATCCTGCTTTAGGAATTCCGGAAGCAATAAAATAACCATCCCAGTCCCATAAGTTGTTATATGTCCCGCCCGGAACAACATATGGATATGGTAAAACGCCATTTTTTTCCCGTACAATCTGCCGCCAATTTTTCTCCAAATAATTTTTGATCACTAGCTGGCAGTCATTTAAACTTAAATTGTCAAATTTTATCCTGCCGACTGGAAGGACTCCAGGCTTCTGTGCATAATTTTGATCAACAAACTGAGCGTTTAACATAATGACTATTTTCCCTGTTATAGTAGTCATGCAGATGCATGGGGCTATAAATACCGACTCTCAGACAACACCGTGTTTGACATTATTACCTGAATGGATCAACTGATTGATTTTCAATTCATACAGACATTTCTCATATGGGTATTATTTTATGATTCCAATTAATATAATTATACAGCACTGTTTGAAAAAAGCAACATGTATTTGTATTTTTTTTAAACAAATGGCATAAGTATAATGTGCTGAATGGTCGATAATGAAATATATCTATCTCTGAAATAGGCTATTGAATCCCGTGCTGTCGCTAAGCAATAGTCTTGTTTGTGCGGTTTTTTAAATTTAAATATAAATGCTATTGATAATTTCGGGAAGATGTGGTATTATTATGTTAATGTATAATTTATATACAAATACACGAAGTATGGCAATTTTAAAAGGATAAAATAATCTATGAAGCCTGTATATATGAAGCTTTTTGATTCAATCCGGCACGATTTATCTGTCTGGCATGGCAAGCCTGAAACCCAATTTGCTTTTGGGCATCAGCAACTTTTCAGCAATTCAGCGGTTAATAACCATATCGCGGTTAATGACGTGGATACTTCGGTAAATTACAGCATTTCCAGTGAAAATAAACGAAGCCCCTCATATTGCTGCGGTACGATTCGGGCGGTAGTGGCGGACGCCATTAATGTCTGGTGCGAGAACGAACAGCTTCAACGCGATGATTTTGTCCGGGATCAGAGTAATTGGTATCCATCGCATCTTGCCGGTCACTGGACTGGCAGGAATATCGGTATTGAATTTTCCGTTTGCGGTCAAAGCGACAATCTGGCGGTGTTTCAGGTAATTATAACAAATAATTCGGCGACCAGCTTCAGCGGGAATCTTATTTTTGCCGGCGACAATAATGTTTTAAATTGTAACCAGGCATGGTATCAATCTGATTCGCAAGTAACTATTAATCAAGATGCGGTTGTGGTGGACAAGCGAATCGATATTGGACTTCCACCAGATTTCTTTCCATTTTACAACAATCTTGCTTCCGACCGGCAAATTTTTCACTGGTTTGAAGGGCATTACCAATTAGCATGGGCGTTTTCTCCGTCGGAATTTAAGCTGGAGGAGATAAAACTGCCGAATGGTATGAGCACATGGAAAAGAACTCAAAAAATTACCTTGAACGCTGGTGAAAATAAAGTTTTTCAAGTTGGCTTTGCCGGTAATTGGCTGGGTAAAACGCATAAGCGTACAAAGGTATCCAGCTTGATTAAAAGAGCTCAGGCCGCTCAGGCAACAGATTTCAGGCTGGCGGTGAAAAATGCCAGAATCGAATGGGAAGATTTTTTTGCCAGGCTGCCGGTTCCTTCTGAAAAATGGAGCGTGGCAGAGCAGGAGCTCTATTATAAAGCCTGGTGTACAGTGCGTTACAATGTTTGGCCTGCGTCGGACTTGATAATGTATAAAACGCGTCACCGCACAGTTTCTTGTAACCGCATCTGCAATGGCAGTTTTGTCTATCCGGCCACCTGGGAAACCTCGATTGGCGCTTTGCTGCTCGGTTGCTATGTCGAGCCAGGACTAGGGGAAGACATTCTTGAATCATTAGTTGATGCGATTGAAGATGATGGTTTTTTAGCCGAAGCGCCCGGTCATCACCGCAATACGCAATTAGTCAGCATGGAACCGGCAGTAGCCTGGCTTATTTACCAGAAATCCGGCAACATGGAGTTTCTAAAACGAACATTCAAACCTTTATATAGCAATTTGAGGTATAAGTTTAATAATCCTAACTGGCGGCACCTGACCGGCCCGTCAGTGCGCAATTACAGTTATGCAACTCTCTCGGCGATTGCCATGTCCAAAATTAGCCGGATTATCGGCGCTCCCAACGCCATGATCGCGAATATTGACCGCTATGTCGCTGATGGTCTGCGGGCCATTGACGCTTTTTATGACGTTAAAAACGGTTTCTATCGCTCGCATTTAATGCTTCATCTGCCCGGTCACGGGGCGGAATTTTCCCCCGGCACTGCGGCTGAAGCATTGATTCCGCTTTTTCCCGGCCTGCATCGTCCGGAATTCCGTGAAAGGTTATTGGAAATAATGAAGAAAAATTTTTTAAGTCCGGATAATCTTATTGTTCGAGCTCCGCACGGCATAGAACATTCCGGCACTTTTACTACCGGTCCGGAGCGCAGCGACTGGTCTCTGAAAGAGTCAAACTTAGTCTATTTACTGCCCGCCTTGCGCCTGTTTGACCGGGAAACGCACGATCAAATCGCCCATGCGGTAGTGAAAAACATCCTCAAATCCAATGATTTTTATGAGTGCTACACCATTCATGGAGAAGGAAAACATAACGGGCCAGGCTCAGTCTTTGGCGCTTTTGGCGTTATCTGGAGCATCTTGAGCACAGATGGCCGATTAAATGATTTTATCGACAGCTTTAAAATAGAGGAGTAGATAATCATGCTCAGACATATATCATTAAGCGGCAAGTGGAAATTTGTTCTTGATTTGCAAAATCGCGGACTTGCCTGGGGAAAATATCAGAAGCGCAACCCGTCCGGAATCTACCCGGAGGGCGCTGGCGATTTGCACAGCCATTTTGATGATCTGCTGCTTGACGAAGTCAATGTACCCGGCAATTGGCAGAAATATCGTCCGGAATACAAATATTATGAGGGGGCCGCCTTTTTTATCCGCTATTTTGATCGTCCCGCGTTAGCAGAGGGCGAACGGGTATTTTTGCATCTCGAAGGGGTCTCATATCGCGCTAAAATTTTTTTAAACGATCATGAAGTCGGCAGTTTAAATTATCCTTATTTACCGGCAAATATCGAGATAACATCTTGTCTGCTGGATATTAATTATTTAGTTATCCGGGTTGAAGGAGCCTCCCGCCCGGAGGACTCACTGCCGCAATTCGGCTGGGATAATTGCGCTGGCCTGATCCGCCCGGTTTCACTCCAGATTACCGGAAGAAAAAGTTTTGATCTGGTGCTGGTCGATACCATCAATAACTTTGCGGCAAAAGAAGGACGGATAAAATTACGGGCAACGGCTAAATTCTCTCAGAATGACATAGTTACCTGGAAAATAGCCGGAGAAAATACTGATTTTTCCGGAACCATTGATTTGGATGATAATTTTACTTGCGAGTGGCTTTCTCCTGCTCTGATGGTAAAGTTTTGGACGCCGGAGTTGCCGTTATTGTATGATTTTGCGTTGACCTGGCAGGATAAAACCGGAAAAATACTCGATATTTTTCAAACTAAAATTGGTTTCCGCGAGTTTATTGCTCAAGCCGGAAAATTTATGTTGAATGGTAAAAATATATTTATTCGCGGCATAAGCCGCCATCATCTGCACCCCGATTACGGCATGACGATGCCGGAGTCGGTGATGCTGGATGATTTGCGGCTGGTTAAAGAGTTAGGCTGTAATTTTATTCGCTTGCCGCATTATCCGCAAAATACTGAAGTTCTTGACGCTTGTGATAAACTTGGTCTGCTCGTCTGGGTTGAAATTCCTTTTTATTGGGATGCCACTTTGGCCAACCCTTTAACCAGGGAACAGATTTACGGCCAGCTTGAAGCGATGGTCCGCCGGGATTACAACCACCCGGCGGTGGCGATCTGGTCTATGGCTAATGAGATTAATTCAGAAAAACCGGAAGCTTTGGAGTGTCTGCAATGCTGCCGGGAGATTATCCAGCGCTATGATTCAGTCAGGCCTGTTACCTTTGCCAGTTGGCCGCGACATGCCAGTAATAATTTAGGTTTGCAGGCGGTGGATATTTGCTGCCTGAACCGTTATCGCGGCTGGTATGACCCCAGTCCGGAATTAATCGCCGGCGAACTCGACTCAATGCGTAATCTATATCCAGACAAACCGGTGTTGCTTACAGAATTCGGCGCTGGCGCAGAGCCCGGACGGTATTCTCAAAAACTGGAAAAGTGGAGTGAAGAGTATCAAGCGGAACTTCTAGCAAATATTGTCCAGCAGGCTAGAAGTCACGCTAATGGCTGCATTATCTGGGTTTTGGCTGATTTCAATGATCCGTCCCGTGTATCGCAGAAAGTCTCTCATGGCTATATAAACAACAAAGGACTGTTAAGCGATGACCGAAAGCATCGGAAATTAAGCTTCGAACGAGTCAAAACTATTTATAATCAATGGAAACTGGCCGACGAAAAAGAATTTGTCTAAAAAAAAGACAAACAGGATTGCAATTGCTGCTTTTTGGTGCTATAATCATTTTATATTAAGTATAATTGGGTAAATACTATGCGTGTCGAATTAGATGAACCAGCGGAAACCAGAGTAGTGCAGGAATTGCGCCGCCGAATCGCGTTCGGGTACTACCAGTGTGGCGATTTATTGCCCAATGAGTTCACATTGGCCGAAGAGTTGGGTATCAGTCGCGCAACCATAGGCAAAGCTCTGCGAAAATTAGACAAGGAGGGTTTTTTTATCCCTCGCCGCGGCGTAGGCAGAATTGTTACTACTCCCGCAAAAACTCGTAAAACTCATAATGTCGGCATAGTCATTTCTGATCCATTATATTACCGTAAGCCCAGTGGAGGCATGATCATTGAAACCATCCATCGGCAATTGATTAAAAACAACTACAATCTGAATATAATTCCACTGATACCGCGCGCCGGGATTTTTCACTATATGATGCGGCAGCACACTCTGTCCAGTGTTAATCCATCGGATCTTGACGCAATGATCTTGATTACTCAATCAGTGGAAATGGAAACAGCATTGGAATTATCCACCTATTGCCCGATTGTCTGGTTTTACCACCCGAGTGTCAAAGCTGGAATTTCCGGCATTCGGTACGATTGGATCGGAGGCTCCTATCAGGCAGTTAAACATCTGGTGACAAATGGACATAAACATATTGCATTAGTCAATATTCAAGAGAGCTTTACTAGCGGCAGGGAGCAACTGGATGGTGCCAGGCTGGCCGTAAGCCACCTAAATAATGGCAAAAAAATAGACTTACAGCTTTATCCCGTAAATACTTTTGATGAAGAAAGTATCGTTGCCCGGCAGGTCGAGAGAATTTTATCCTCAAATCCTCGTCCTACTGCGATAATTAGCGGTTCAGATGATTTTACCCTGGCTATATATAACACGCTGGAAAAGCATAAACTGAAAGTTCCGGAGGATATAAGCTTAATTAGCTGGAATGATACTTTTGTCAATGATAAATTCTCCGCTCCGGATGCAATCAGGATTGATTTTCAAGAAGTGGGAAATTTAGTTGCTGAACAGGTAATTAAGATGATCGATCACCCTGCGGAGTATTTAGATTCTATTACAATAAAAACCAGGTTGATTGTAAGAAATACAGTCAAAAAAATTTAAATAAAGGAAATTTATTATGAACAGTCCGCATCATCGGTTCTTAACCAGAGTTCGTTTCACACTTGTAGAACTCTTAATTGTGATAGCAATTATTGCTATTCTTGCTTCAATGTTGCTGCCCGCTTTAAATAAAGCGAAAGAAAAAGCCAGAATGATCAATTGCACCAATCAAATGAAACAAATAGGCACTACTTTGGCAATGTACATCAATGATTCTGATGGTTGGTTGCCAAATGGGGCCGGGCGAGGCAGTAATTATGACGGTTTCCCTTCTTTGTTAATTGCTAGTGGATACTTTGGAAAAGGGCCGTTCTCGAATACAAATAGTCTGATAACATTACTTAAATTTTTTAGATGCCCCAGCGATAATCTGGACCGGTATGACAACGCCGGTACTGCGATTGATCCAACTAGAACCAGGCAACGTACGACTTATTTTGCCAATCGTGGGTGGTCCGCTTCTAACACGGGTGTTTTGGATAGCAGCAGTTTCGGATTAAAAACGTCTTTGATAAAAGACTTTAGCGGCACTGTAGCAATGAGCGAGTCGGCTCAGAAACAAAGACGCATGGATACTGCATTAGCATCTGCGCCTAATCTACCTCCTTATGTTGGCGCGATTGGCTTGGGCAGTGAATTATCGACCGATACATCCAATAGAGCAGGCTTGCTGCACAATTGGCAGTTATCTCTGCTGTTTTGCGATGGTCATGTTACGATGGAGAAGTATAGCTCAAATATTTCATATACGCGCTTATGGACGCGTAATCCTAAGGATTAACAGATCCATAATTCTGAGATTGTTGTGTATGGAAAAAGTCTGATGGTGGCAACTTTTAGAGAGAACAATACACCTCATTGGTAATGTTCGAAAAGAATCGTGACCGCTTGGAACGGCGGCCTGCTGATTACCATTTTTGATATCGCCGGACACATTCTGGACAACCCTTAACCGCGGAGACGTCCAGCAGTTGCGAGACTAACCCGAGAGTTAGCAAATCCTTTTTATCCACGAATGGCACTAATTGGCACTAATAAAACAGAAGCGCTTGCTGTGAGTTTGATTTTGTGCCGCAAAATCAAATTCACAGCAAAATATTCATTCGTCTTCATTCGTGTAATTAGTGGACAAATTTTTCCCTTTTTAAAAAACTTTTATCTTTTTACTTTTGTCTTTTATCTTCTGTCTCCTGACTCCTGACTCCTTTTGCAATTACCTCATTGTATTGCTATTTTTTCAGAGTGAATTCAGGGTAGCCGAAGATATTGTGTCCGTCGTAAAGCAGCGGGACGATTGTTGATTTCTGTCCGTCATTCATCCTGACCATGACAAGATTGATGCTTTCCCCTGCTTTGGGCGGATTTCCCCGCATATATCCGGGCAGTTCCCGGAACGGAATTGCAACTTCGACCAGGAAACCGTCTTTTGTGATTTTAGCGCTGGTTTTCAATCCATTTATTTTATCATCGGCGCCAATTACCCAGTAACCGTCCGAGTTGTTGAGATGCAGCCAGTCCACTACTTTGTTGCCGGGATTCACAATCACTTCCCAATACGACTTCAAGCGCCTGTCCGGCAGGATGAATATCTCCAGCGCATCGCCATCCCACGGGGATTTTTTATTCGCCGGGTCATAATCAATCGATTTTATGCCGGCATCCTGAAAGCGCGCGCCGAAATAGATGAATTCCTCGTCCCAGCATATTTTCCATACTGTTGGAGAATTGTTCTTTTTCAGGCTGCCCGGCGGGTACTCGCCGTGAAATGTCAGAGCGCCATTCCACCCGTCGCCGTCCAGCGTACCATTCAGCGCCGGTTTCTTGTATGCATATGGAAGATCGAATTTCTGCTGCTCTTTGACCGGCCAGTTGAAGCCCTTGTCAATGTCGCTGAACAGTTCTTTCATATAGGCGCGGGCCGTATTCAATGCTTCTTCGTCGCCACGTTTGTATTTGCCGTACAGAATCCGTTTATATACCCAGGCTGGATGTGAATTCAGCTTATCTGTCGCCCATTCTGCCGGCGTGTGCTTCCCTTTCAGGTAAAGTTCCTCGGTTGCTTTATTCGCCAGCGCCTCATCTTCAGGGGTGGTGTGGGCGCACGACGCCATAAGCGATACCGCTATCGCGCAGGAAATAAATCCGGCACAATTTATCAAAATTCGTTTCCGCATAGTCGAGCCCTCGTTTAAAACTCTTTTTTTACCACAGACACAAAGGCACAGATAAATCCTTTTTATCCACGAATGGCGCTAATTGGCACTAATAAAACAGAAGCTCTTGCTGAGAGCTTGATTTTGTGCCGCAAAATCAAATTCTCAGCAAAATACTCATTCGTACTACTATTCGTCATTTTCTTGTTTTTTTAGAAAGATTTTCATGCGGCCA
>JBAWXM010000050.1:0-20690 GCA_037144075.1 Lentisphaerota bacterium
CCTACGGAACTCCAAATTTTTATTATCATTATTCACCGGACTAAAGTCCGGTGCTGCAATATGTATCGCTCCGCCGGAGCTTGTTTTGACTGTTCTACTTTAGTTTATCAGAGCGTTATGACATAAAAGTGTCAACTATCTTTTGAAACATGCCATATCTTTAACTAAAAGAACTCCCGCCGTTTCAGCCATGCTTTATATAACTTCCGCACTTTGTTAAATGATTTAACAAAGTATAATATAAGGCCTGTTCGCGAATAGTGCAATACCCCTTTCAACAGTTTTCGCTAAAATAAAATTGGCCCGGCAGGAAAAATCTGACAACCGCCTGTACAAATTGGGGTCATTCCGGACAGCCTTGAGCAGAACCGTTCCGGTGTAGTGCTCTCGCTTCGCGAGAAAGTATTCCGAAGTTGTCCGGCACTGACGGCGCTACAACCATGCTGGCCTCCGGAGACCAGTTGAGCATAATACTATTTTGTTTTCTCATTTCTCACTTTCAACTTTCAATTAAACTCTTGACTTTTTACTAATTAGTGGTTTTGTCAACTGAAACCGATAAAACATGCTCAAATAGGGCGGTAAAATGCATTTTTGAAACTCATGGTTTGTGGATTGCATTTTTTTGATCCGGCTGACTGGCGAGATGAATATCGCCTGACCGGCGCCAGGCATAAAAATCCACTTCCCCATGAAGCTATTGAAGGTAAAAAGCTTAAACTAATAAAAAAGCCTTATAATCAAATGCATATAGCAAAAATGACAATTTACTATATGGGAACGTTTACTGATCAGCAAACCGCCCGCATAAAACAGATTGAATTTTTCATTCCCGGAAGCAGGAACAAAAATATCGAACTAGCGCAGAGACTCACTCATTAATAACATCCGTATTCCTTTGTACTGGACTGGCATCTGCAAAAGAGCGGATATTCCGGTTGCCGGGATTGTTATTTTATCTATTTGAATTAGATTCACAGCAATATTTAACGGATGATCATTTAATGATGTCAGTACATAATCTGCCTCATGGAAATCCTCTGGACAGAATTGCTGTCCGGGTTAAGGACAAAGGCGCCCGGGCTTTGCGCCATGGGCATCCATGGCTGTTTGAGAATTCCATTGAGAAAATTTCCCGCGACGGAAACGCGGGCGATGTGGCTGTCGTTTTCGATCATGATAAATCCGTAATCGGGGCAGGGCTCTACGACCCTTCTTCGCCGGTTCGAGTCAAGATGCTTTCCTTCGGACCTTCCAAAATACCGGTCGGTCTTGAACTGTTCCGCAAGCTTTGCCTGGAGGCTAAGCAGGTACGGGACGGGAAAATTTCCGCCAATACCAATGCGTGGCGATTGATCAATGGCGAGTCGGACGCGTTTCCGGGAATGGTGGCGGATAAATACGCGGATGTGCTTGTCCTCAAGGTCTACACTCCGGCATTCATTCCGTGGATGGGCGATATTGCCGACGCTATTTTTGAACTTTATCCTGAATTGCGGCGGCTGGCAATACGTTTTTCGCGCGAGGTCCAGCGGATGCCTGATGATATCAGATTTGGACTGCTTGACGGAACTCTAATTGCCGCCGGTTCGCCGGACTGGGATGGTTCAGTTCAATTTGTAGAGAACGGCATTATTTTTGAAGCCGACGTAAAATCAGGTCAGAAAACCGGCTTTTTTCTTGATCAGCGCGACAACCGCGCCGCCGTCGGGGAACTTGCAAAAGGAGCAGGCAAGGTTCTTAATTTGTTTTCATATTCGGGCGGCTTTTCACTTTATGCCGCAAGGTCCGGGGCGGCGGAGGTTTACAGCGTTGACTTCAGTAAGCACGCGATAGCGGCGGCCTGCCGCAACTTTGCGCTGAATGCGAATGACCGCAATATCACCGCATGCAGACATTCAGGAATTGCCGGGGATGCTTTTGAAGTCATGAATAACATGGAAAAAGAGAGAAAACTGTTCGATATAGTAGTGGTAGATCCGCCTTCATTTGCCAAGTCGGCGGCAGAAAAAGATACTGCAATAAAATCTTATGCCAGACTGGCGCGATCAGCGGTGAAACTGATCAGAAAAAACGGTATCATGGTTTTTGCATCGTGCTCAAGCAGAATAAGCGCGGACGAGCTTTTTGAAGTCGTTCATCAGGTCGCGGCGTCTGCCGGACGTCCGCTGGATGAGTTCATGCGGACCAGCCACGCGGCCGATCATCCGGCCAGATTCAAAGAGTCGAATTACCTCAAGTGCCTGTACGCCAGAGTCTGATTTTTCAGTCTACTCTAAGATTTCCCAGCACCTGCCAGTTGTTGACGGTATCGCCTTCGATGCCCAGTCTGATGTCCGGATTCGGACGCGTGGCGTCGGAGAAGAGACCGACGGCCAGACGGTAGGAACCGGGCGGAACGGTGAACATAAGGTTGGAAATATCTGTAATCTGCTTGCCGGGCGCCCACTTTTCCGGATGGCTGTCTTTCGCCGGGCATTTCGCCACTACTTTGCCGTCTTTGTCAAGCAGGGCGGCAATGACCCTGCATGGAATGAAGATAAAGGCCAGACCGGTGTTTTCCCAATGGAAAGATGCTTTGAAATCGCTGCCTGACGCGATGCGCCGCGGAAACGATACCTCGTTCAGCAGGAAGTGATATCCCATCATGTTTGTGAGCTTGTCGATGAAAGGTCGTTTCTCTTTGACGAAAGAGTCGCCGTTGTCGTATTGGCCAAGGTTCTGATAGGTAAAGGCCCCGTTTACTGTATCTGCAAGTATTCTGTCATCGAGTTTGTCACCCCAGGCGTATTGCCACCCGCTCTTCATTTTATGTTTTTTGTAGGTGTCATACCATTCTCCGAAGGATGGGGTTTTACCCTTGCATCGGATCAGTTCGGATCCATTGGAGTTTCCCAGGATGCCGTCGCGCCTTATGCCGACGCCCTGATCCACTGCCCAGTCATAGACGGGATTGTAGAGTTTTTCGCCCCAGGGCAGGAAAAGCCGGGTGCGGCTGAAGGCGTCCAGATGAATCTGGATATGCCGCTTGAGTCCTTCCCTGGATATTTTTTCAGAGCCTTTCAAATGGCCCAGGTGTCCTTCGCCCCATTGCCCGTAGGAACGGATGTCTATTAACGAGATGCGGGGATCGCCGTTATATCGCCTGCCCATTGCCGCGATGAAGTTCTTGAGCTTTTCCATGAAAACGGGATTATCCCATTGCTTCGGGGCAACCATCCCTTTGACTTTATACCCGTCGTATTGGATCGAGGGAACGCCTGCATCGTAAACCCACTTTGGGGTGTTGTATTTTGTGTCGGAATGAAAACTCTCGCACATGACGCCGAACCCGAACTGTTTTCCTGCTTTGGTCCAGGCGTCAAGCGCTTTGTCAACCGGGTCCCAGTTAAATTTACCTTCCTCCGGCTCCAGCTCGCTCCAGTGGAAGCGAGTGTAGGCCGAGCTGCAAAGGTCAAGCGCCTCCTGAGTGTGGCCTTTCGGCGATCCGCCATAGGCAACCCAGCCCTTGCCGGGATTCACGACCGGCTTCGAGGATGCGTTGAATTTCAACGTCTGGATATTGTCTCGCGCAGGTTCCGCCGTCTGCCCGTTGCCGGAAAAACTGAAAAACATTATTCCGGATAATATTGCGGCTGGAAGAGCGTTCTTCTTTACTTCAGTTTTTATCATTCTGCTGATCCTTGAAAAATATATGGTAACCTATTTCTGGTTGCGGAAACGGGCTGGCGAGACGCCCTGTGAATTACTGAAAACCTTGCAAAAGTAACTGACGTCCATGAAACCGCATTTTGCCGCGATTTCTTTAATGCTCAGCCGCTCGGTCTGAAGCAGCCGCACCGCCAGCCGCATTTTCAGATCGGAAATGAATGTCATCGGGGTTATACCCTGATATTTATGGAACATCCGGCTGAAATGGTATCTGCTGTAACCGGCGATTTCCGCCAGATCATTAATTGTAATATCCTCTCCAATATGCTCCATGCAGTATTCTGTGACCCGGACAATAAATTCCGGACGGTCTTCGCCGCTTTCGCCCTTGCTCAAGTCCTGTAAGGCACACATAGTAAAATCATAAGCCATCATGGATGCATCATAAGGAGTTTGCAGCTTCCCCTCGCAGCAGCATTTATAGATTTCCGCAGCTTTCAGGACGCATTTTGATTCTGTTGAAATCCGGACTACCGGACCGGTCATTTTCCGTAGCTCGCGCCATAACCGGATAAGCTCCGAACCATTGACCGTAACAAAAACGAATTCCCAGTATTCGTCGTCCGGTGAAAAATAATAGCAGTGATCTTCAGGAATCATTGCCAGCATGGCTTTACCCTGTTCCACCTTGTATTCTTCACCTTCGAACCTGAACCGTCCGCATCCGGCCAGCGTATACTGCCAGATGAACATTTCCCGCCTGCCGCGTTTCATTCCGTCAAAACTGTAGGAGGCTGAAGATACCGCCTGGTGTCCGCAGTTAATCAGCATTGAGTGCAGATGAAAAGCGCGCGCCGGAAATATCGGCGCCTGTCCGCGATAAGGATATTCTTTAAATATATTTAGCATGATTATACCATTATTAGCAAATTTGTCATATTTACATAAGCATAATTGGCACATATAATAAAGCAATATAGTTTTATTATTTTGTTTTTCAAATATTATACTCTGCACGGCTGAAAATTTAAAAATAGACGCTGGGGGTTAAAGTTTCAGCAGTACAGAGTATACAATCAACAGGAGACTGTAAAAGATGAAGGCCAAAAAAGTCGGGCACGAGGCACACATGCAGAAAGCAGATAACCTCGGCATTCTTGACGGAGTTAGCCGTCCGCTGAAAGTAGTTTTTCTCGGCGCCGGCAGCGGTTTTTTCAAGGGGTTGTTCACCGATGTGATCAATATTCCCGGCGCGGATAAGGGGGAAATGGCGCTGGTGGACATTGACCCCGAAAGGCTGGCGCTGGCTAAAAAACTCGGGGATAAAATCGTCAAAATATCCGGCAGAAAGGGCTGGAAAGTCACTGCAACGACTGATCGCAAAAAAGTCCTCGAAGGCGCGGATTACATCATCAACTGCATTGAAGTCAGCGGAACCGCCTGCGTCCGCTTTGACAATGACATCCCGCGGGAATACGGGGTTGACCAGTGTATTGGCGACACCATCGGCGCCGGCGGCCTGTTCAAGGCACTCCGTACTGTACCGGTATTCATCGAAGTCCTCAGGGATGTCGAGAAGATGTGCCCGAATGCCTGGGTGCTGAACTATACCAATCCCATGAGCATCATGTGTCTGTCGGCGGCAAGAGCGAGCAAAGCCAAAGTGATCGGACTTTGTCACAGCGTTCAGGGTACTTCACATTTACTGGCTAAATACGCCGGCGTCCCCTATCGGGAAATGAACTGGCGCTGCGGCGGCATCAACCATCTGGCATGGTTCACCGAACTGACCCGCAACGGCAAAGACCTCTATCCGGAGCTGAAGAAAAAAATCGAAAAGGACGCGAAATTGCTGGCGGAAGATCCGGTCAGATTTGACGTAATGAAGTATTTTGATTACTTCGTCACCGAGTCCAGCGGACATTTCAGCGAATATCTGCCCTACTACCGGAAACGCCAGGAATTGATTGATAAACATTGCGGCCCCAGGTATCTCGGGCAAAGCAGCTTCTATGCCGACGAATGGCCGGGCTGGCGGAAAGCCAATGATGAAAACCGCAGAAAATTTATCAGCGGCGAACTGGAAATAGAAATTGCCCGAACCTGGGAATATGCCAGTTTTATCATCGAAGCCATGGAAACCCACAGCCCGGTCACCATTTACGGATCCGTGCCGAATACCGGACTGATCACCAATCTGCCGCAGGACGGGGTCGTTGAAGTCGCCTGCCTCGTGGATAAGCGCGGCGTCACCCCGACATTTTTCGGCAGACTCCCCCCGCAATGCGCCGCCTTGTGCGACGCCAATATGCGGATGTTCGATCTGGCCGCCGATGCCTGTCTGCAACGCTCCAAAGATTTGGCGGCCAAAGCGCTGATGCTTGATCCCCTGACCGCAGCAGTCTGCAGTCTGTCCGAAATCAAGGAGATGACTGAAAGTCTGTTCAAAGCTGAAAAAGCCTTCCTGCCCGGCTATAAATAAACTGCTGCCATAGTGTCCGCCGCAGGAATATTGCGGCGGACACTTTTTGCATACCATGGTCTGGATGACATTTTCGAGATCTTTGGAGACCGGTTGAACACAGCGGCTTTTAAAATTTTCAAACAACTTTAACGGCAACCGGTTAAGGTTGTCGTCACCCTCTTTTGGGCCACACATTGTGCATTGTTTCTGTTTCACTATCCTGTCCATCCTGTCGATATCCTGTTAAAATAAAATAACTTCAAATCAAAATCTAATAAGTTTGCGTTTTCCGCTGTTTGTTTTTTCCCCCTATCAGGCTATTGTAGAGATTATCTTCAGCAGGAAAGACGGCTTTCGGCCGGATTCATAAAATTGATGTGCAACGACAGGAGAAAGCAGCATGGAAAATTTCGATGTATGGCAGGGACTGGCGGCGAAAGAGGCGGCATCGCTTCATAAAACCATTGATGATTTGAACTGGAACACCCCTGAAGGCTTTACCGTAAAACCGTTATATACAGCGGAAGATCTTTGTCAGTTAAAAAATCTGAATACACTCCCAGGACTGCCGCCGTATATTCGCGGGCCGCGGGCTTCCATGTACGTCGGTCGCCCGTGGACAATCAGGCAGTACGCCGGATTTTCAACCGCGCATGAATCCAATGCTTTTTACCGCAAAAATCTGGCTGCTGGCCAGAAGGGGCTGTCGGTCGCGTTTGACCTGGCCACTCATCGGGGCTACGATTCCGATAATCCGCGGGTGGCGGGCGATGTCGGCAAGGCTGGAGTTGCCGTGGATACGGTTGAAGACATGAAAGTCCTGTTTGACCAGATTCCGCTGGACCACATGTCCGTCTCCATGACGATGAACGGCGCGGTTATTCCAATCATGGCATTCTACATTGTCGCCGCTGAAGAACAGGGCGTCACTCCGGAAAAACTGACCGGCACGATCCAGAATGACATTCTGAAAGAGTATCTTTGCCGGAACACCTATATTTATCCGCCGAAACCTTCCATGCGCATTATTTCCGACATCATCGCGTACTGTTCGACTAATATGCCGGAATTCAACACGATCAGCATCAGCGGATATCACATCGGCGAGGCAGGCGCGAACTGTGTTCAGCAGGTGGCGTTCACCATTGCCGACGGCATGGAATACATCCGGGCGGCGGTTGACGCCGGACTGCATATTGATGATTTCGCGCCGCGTCTGTCATTTTTCTTCGGTATCGGCATGGACTTTTTTATGAATGTGGCAATGCTGCGGGCCGCCCGCTATTTATGGAGCGACGCGGTAAAGAAATTTGGCGCGGCAAACCCGCATTCGCTGGCGCTGCGGACGCACTGCCAGACCTCCGGATGGTCGCTGACCGAACAGGACCCTTACAACAATGTTGTCCGCACCACGCTTGAATGCCTGTCCGCCGCGCTGGGCGGCACCCAGTCGATGCACACCAACGCGTTCGACGAAGCGCTGGGGCTGCCGACTGAATTTTCCGCCAGGATCGCGCGCAACACCCAGATCATCGTTCAGGAGGAGTCGGAAATCTGCCGCACGGTGGATCCGCTGGCCGGTTCGTACTATGTTGAATCGCTGACGCAGGAAATAATTGACCAGGCCGGCGCGCTGATTGACCTGATTGAGAAAAACGGCGGCATGGCTAAAGCCATTGAAGCCGGGATTCCGAACCGGATGATTGACGAAGCGGCCGCAACCATGCAGGCACAGATTGACGAAGGCAGCCGGGTGATTGTCGGCGTGAATAAATATCACCTGCAAAAAGAGGAAGCGGTAAACGTGCGCGAGATTGATGACAGCGCCGTCAGCCATGAACAGATTGATTCGCTGCGCAAAATCAAATCCTCGCGGGATAGCGCGGCGGTAAAAGCCGTGCTGGAGGAAATAAAGCAGGCCGCCGCCGGGAATGGAAATCTGCTCGCCGTCGCGGTCAAAGCGGCAAGGCTGCGGGCAACCATCGGCGAAATATCCGACGCCATGGAAGAAGTATTCGGACGGTATCAGCAGAAAACGCATTGCGTGACCGGAGTGGTAGCCAGAGTATTTGCGCAGAACCCCGCTGCTAAAGCGCAGTTTGACGCAATTCATGAACGGGTCGCGGAACTGGCGAAGAAAAACGGGCGGCCGCCGCGCGTGCTGATTGCTAAAATGGGGCAGGATGGACATGACCGCGGCGCGAAAGTGATCGCCAGCGCCTATTCCGATCTGGGTTTTGCGGTTGATTTCAGCCCCATGTTCTCCACGCCTGAAGAAGTTGCCAGACTGGCGGCAGCCAGTAATGCTGATTTGATCGGGGCGTCATCGCTTGCAGCCGGACATAAAACACTGCTTCCGGACTTGATAGCTCAGCTCAAAGCGATCGGCAGGGAGGATATAAAAGTCGTTGCCGGCGGAGTCATTCCGCCGCAGGATTATGATTTCCTATATCAGCACGGTGTCAAAGCAATTTTCTGTCCCGGCACCACGATGCTGGAAAGCGCTGCCAAGTCGCTGGATGTAATTGGGGAAGTTCAAAAATTCTAAAGTTCTAAAGCGCAAAAGTTATTAAAATCCAAAAGTCATAATACAAATTCTAAATTGCTAAAGTTATTAAAACCGAAGAGTAACAAAAGTGCTAAAATTGTGAAATGGAGAGCCTGAAAACAGAAAAGTATTTTTACCACGGAGTTTAAACCGTAGTCAGCGGATTACGGCGTGTATTTCCGCAATAATTCGCTGATGCTTGTATTATCTCTGTGCCCTCAGTGTCCTCTGTTGTAAATAATAGGCAAAATAAAGACAACGGGAACGATAAATATAAATTCACAGGAGGATGAAAAATGAGTCTGGTAATTACCGAAATGAAAAACCGCACCGGCGTTATCACCCTGAACAATCCGCCCAAACTCAACGCTTTATGTAAGGAATTAATTGACGATCTGATTGCCGGGCTGAATCAGATAAAAGAACAGGGAGCGCACTGCGTAATCCTGCGGGCTGCCGCAGGATGTAAAGTCTTTTCCGCCGGGCACGACATCAGCGAACTGCCTAAAGGCAGCCGCGACCCGCTGAGTTATGAAGATCCGCTGCGCCGCGGCGTCCGGGCAATCCAGAGTTTTCCGGGGCCGGTTATCGCTATGGTCGAGGGCTCGGTCTGGGGCGGCGCCTTTGAACTGGTGATGAGCTGCGACATGATTTTTGCCGCGGACACCAGTACTTTCGCGATGACTCCGGCAAATCTTGGCGTGGCATACGATATTGTCGGGATTCATAATCTGATCCGCGATTGCAGTCTGCACGTTATCAAAGAAATGCTGTTTACTGCCAAACCGGTCAGCGCTGAACGCGCCTTGCAGGCCGGCATCGTCAACCGCACTTTTCCGGCGGCGGAGCTCGAAGGCGCTGTTATGGAAATTGCTGAACTGATCTCGGTCAAAGCCCCGCTGTCCATCTCCCTGATTAAAGAAGAACTCAGAGTGCTCAATGAAGCGAATCCGCTGACCCCTGACGAGTTTGAACGTTTGCAGGGCTTGCGCCGGGTGGTCTATGACAGCGATGACGCCAAAGAAGGCATTGCCGCATTTTTTGAAAAACGCAAACCGGTTTTTACGGGAAAATGAAAGTAGTGATGAGAGATGTTCCGTCCATGCGGGGCGACAATATCCCATTATTCTCATTATTCCCATAGTTTTTAGAACTTTAGAATTTGTGTTACGGAGAATATTAATGAGCAGTTATAACCGTTTTCCGGTCATGTCCGCGGCGGAGGCCGCCGCTTTAATCGGCGACAGCAGCACGGTTGCCATCGGCGGCTTTTCTCCGGCCGGAGCTCCCAAGGCCGTTCCAAAAGCGCTGGCGGAACGCGCTGTCAGTCTGCATCAGGCCGGGCAGTCTTTTAAGATAAGACTGCTGTCCGGAGCATCCATCAGCGCGAGTTCGGAAGACTTGCTGGCGGAATCCGGCGCGGTTGGCTGGCGCGCTCCATACCAGACCAGCGGCGTCATGCGCAAAATGATTAACGCCGGGAAAATTGATTTTACCGATATGCATTTATCCGAAATCGCCCAGATGGTTGATTACGGCTTCTTCGGCGAGTTGGATTTCGCGATTATTGAAGCCTCGTCCATTGATAACTCCGGACGCATCACTCTGACTACCGGTATCGGGGCGGCTCCGACTTTTGCCGCGAAAGCTAAAAAGATAATTGTCGAACTGAATGCATATCATTCGCCGCGGCTGGAGGAAATCACCGACATCGCGTTCCTGAGCGCACCGCCGGACAGGAAGCCGGTTCCCGTCTGCCACCCTCTGGACCGCATCGGCTGCGGTTATCTGACTGTGCCGCCGGAGAAAATCGCCGCCGTGGTTGAAACAAATTCGCCGGACGAAATCGGGGCGTTCGCGGAATGTAATGAAACTGACAGAAAAATCGCCGCCAATCTGGTGGAATTCCTGCTAAACGAACTGGCTTCCGGACGTATCCCGAAAGCATTTCTGCCAATTCAGAGCGGCGTCGGAAATATCAACAATGCCGTTCTGAAAGCGCTGGGCGAACACCCGGATTTTCCAGTATTCAGCATGTACACCGAAGTTTTTCAGGACAGCGCCGCGGAACTGATGGATAAAGGCAGGATTTCCGGAATCAGCGCCTCCAGCCTCACCGTACTTCCGGCAACGCTGGAAAGGATTTACGCGAATTTTGATTTCTATAAATCGAAAATATTGCTGCGCCCGCAGGAGTTGTCCAATAATCCGGAAGTCATCCGGCGGCTGGGGGTTATCGCCCTGAATGTCGCGCTGGAGGCGGATATCTACGGCAATGCCAATTCCACGCATCTTTTCGGACAGAATATTATGAACGGCATCGGCGGCAGCGGGGATTTTGAACGCAATGCTTATCTTTCCGTGTTTATGCTGCCGTCCACCGCCAAACAGGGCTGCATTTCGTCAATCGTTCCCATGTGCACGCATCTGGATCACAGCGAACACTCGGTGAAAGTGATAGTGACGGAATACGGGGTCGCGGATTTGCGCGCCCTTTCGCCCCGTGCAAAAGCGCGGGAGATTATCGAAAAATGCGCCGCTCCGGAATACCGCGCTTATCTGCACAGTTATCTGAACAGTGCTAGCGGCGGCCATATCGGGCATGATTTGTCGAAGACATTTGAACTGCACCGGAATTATTTGCAAACTGGTAAAATGCTGATTTAGAATTTGTTTTGTGGCTTTTTGATTTTAATGACTTTAGAATTTTAGAACTGGTTTTATGACTTTATGATTTTAAAAACTTTAGAACTTTAGCACTTTAGAACTTTAGAACTTGCTTTACGGGGATCTTTAATTATGGAAAACAAGCCTTTAACCGGAATTACCGTCATTGATTTCACCCATGTGCTCAGCGGACCGTTCTGCACGATGATGCTGGCGGACCAGGGGGCGCGTATCATTAAAGTCGAACGTCCGGATACCGGCGATGACAGCCGCGCTTTCGGCCCGTTTTATGACGATGACACCTCGGCTTATTTCTGGTTTGCCAACCGCGGCAAGGAAAGCATTGCGATGGACCTGAAAAATCCGGATGACCTCGCGATGGTCAAGCGCATGATTGGCAAAGCCGACATTGTGGTGGAGAACTTCAGTCCCGGCGCGATGGCCCGCCTGGGTTTGGACCCGGCGCAACTGGTCAAGGAATTTCCGCGCCTGATTGTCTGTTCGGTTTCAGGCTTCGGTCAGTACGGACCGCTGCATCAGGCTCCAGCCTACGATACCGTGGTGCAGGCGCTGTCCGGCATCATGAGCGTTACCGGCGAACCCGACGGCGCACCGACCCGCGTCGGAACTTCCATCGCCGACCTGTCGGCAGGGGTATTCGCATATGCGGCCATCGCCACCGCGCTGGCCGCCCGTGAACGGACCGGACGCGGCACCACGATTGACGTGGCGATGCTCGACGGCATTTTCAGTCTGATGGAACACGGCCTGATGGACGCGCTGGCCAAACATGTCAATCCGCACCGCATCGGCAACCGGCATCCGTCCATCGCTCCGTTTGACACTTTCCAGTGCAGTGACCGCATGCTTGCAATCTGCTGCGGCAATGATAAACTTTTTGACGCCATGTGTGTTACTCTGGGCCTGCCGGAACTGGCTCAGGATGAACGGTTCAACTCCAACGAAAAACGCGTTGAAAATTACGGGGATTTAAAGCCCGCGCTGGAAGTCGCGCTTAGCGCCGGTACCGCGGAGGCGTGGCAGGCAAAACTGGAAGCCGCCCATATTCCGGTCGGACTGGTGCAGACCGTCACCGAAGCTGAAAATATGCCGCAGATCCAGGCTAGAAACATGGTGGAAAATGTCGGCGGACGCCAGGTGCCGGGTTCACCCCTGAAATTCGGCGCATACGATTCCGCCTGCACCAAACAGCTTCCGCCCAAACTGAACGAACACGGCGAAAAACTGCGCCATGAATTCGCGGCGGATTGATGAATCGACTATTTTGCGGCGAATGTTCTGCGGACGTATTCGAACAGGAAGATGGCGGCGCCCCGGGCGGCATTCAGTGATTCGCTGTTGCCATGCATCGGGATCGTCACCGGCATGAGACAGTTTCGGCGAAACTGTCCTACTTTGCCCGTCCCGTGGCGCCGTTCTTCTCTTTCATGCACTTCGCCATGAAATGCATGATGTTAATGAAGAAAATACATGTGGTCATTGCATGAACGCGGACACAACTGCGGTCATGCAATGACACAGTTTTTCTCTCCGTGTCCTCAGTGAGCTGTGGTTATTGCATTTAAAGTCCCGGCGCAGCCGGTTAAGTTCATTAGCATTGAACAGACCTGATTCATTCCCAGTATTCCCGGTATTCATAGAGGCGGATAATCGATTATTGCTTTAACAGAATTCAGTCTGATATTTCACCTTCACCTGACATTTCACTGTTCAGGCGCCCGGCTTTCACGATGTGTAAACCGGCTGTCAGTCTAACTGTTTTTTCTCTTTTTGAGTGCGTTCTTCCTTGATTAAGTTGATCATTTTATCAACTTGATTGCGGAAGGTCTGATTGCTGCGCCACGGACTGTTTTCCAGATGGAACTGCCACAGTTCTATGGCCTGCTGAAATTTGCCCTGCTGCTCCAGAGTGTAGGATTTTTGCCGCAGCGCTAAAACCGCGGCCTCAATTTTATGTTTTTCATCCACTCGTTTTTCCTCAATGATTTTATCATTCAGGCTGTTTAGCAGTTCCCTGGCGGGGACGGCATATTGGGCCGGGGCGTTGCGGATTACATATTCCAGCCTGGAGAATGCGTCCTGATATTGGGCGGGTGAACAATTTTTCGCGAAATCAATTGCGCTGACGAAACTTTTTTCCTTCTCTTTTCTGGCGCTTTCCTTGTTACTGTAAATAATCAGCACAGCCATGGCAATTATCATCACCAGCAGGGTGAAAAGCAGCCGTTGCACTCTTGGCGGAATCGCCATGCGGTGCAGCGCCAGCGCCGGCCGCATGGATTTAAATTCCGGGGCGGCGTTCCTGCTCTCTTTTTCTGCAATGATATCATTGCATTCGTTGATGACGCGCAGCCAGTCGGGGAAGCGGTCATAACGTTTTTTTGCCAGCATTTTCATGATGACGGCGGCGGTTTTCGGCGACAGCTCCGGGTTGATTGTCAGCGGGTCCGGCACGGGGTCGCATAGATGCCTGCTGACAATGCCAAGAGTGGTTTCTGAATCAAACGGCGGCTGTCCGGTGACCATCTGGAAAAAAGTCGCGCCCAGTGAATACATGTCCGCATGGAAGTCAACTTCCTCGCCTTTGGCCTGTTCCGGACTGACATAGTAGGGGGAGCCGACCATTACGCCGCGCTGGGTAAGTTCCTCCTCGTCAATGCCGTAAATTTTAGAGATGCCCAGATCCAGCAATTTTACCTCGCCTTCGCTGGTCAGCATGATATTTGACGGCTTCACATCGCGGTGAATCAGCTTGTGTTTCTGCCATGCGTAATCGAGCGTCGCGGCAACATCCCGGATAATTTTCAACGCCGGTATTTCATCGATCCGCTTTTTTCTTTTAATGACCGAGGAAAGGTCTTCTCCTTTAATATAGGTCATCGAAAAATAACATACATCGTCTTCGATCCCGGCCTCTATTGCCTGCGCGATATTCGGATGTTCAATTTTGGCCAGAGTCCGCACTTCCCGGAAGAAACGCTCCAGGGAACTTTTGTTGTTGACCAGCGCCGGAAGCAGTATTTTCAATGCGACAATGCGCTGCATGGATTTCTGTTCAGCCATGAAGACTTCGCCCATGCCGCCAATGCCGATGGGCTTGATCAAAGTATAATCCCCGATGACTTTCAGATGCTGAAAGCTGGTTTTTTCATTCAGTTCATCCGCCTGGACATCTGCTGTATTTTCCATGTTTTTCTCCTGCTGAATTCCATAGGACTGATAGGATTGATAGGACCCTAACTCCTAACTCACTGTCTTCTATCTACTGTCTTCCGGTTTTCCGGCTGTTCACTTGGACATTGGACATTCCGTGTTGGATATTGGATATTCCTTCCCGGCTGTTCATTCTGCCTACGGTCTACTGTCTTCCGGTTTTATTCTGCCTCCTGACTCCTGTCTTCTCCACCTAACTCTTAAACGTATTGGTGAAATCTGCTTTGGCTCCAGAGCCGGTAATGCGCGGGTCATTTTTCTTCTCTTTGTCTTCACTCTTTACTCCGGTTATATCCGAAGCTAAATCGCCCCGCACATTGAAATATCCGGTCACCATTTCGTCAACATCAACTCCAATCACTACCACGCCTTCGTCAATTTTGCACTTCAATCCAGTACTCTGGCAGACATACCGCAGAATTTCGCTCATGGGTATCTTCGACAAATGCATCGTGATCTTCGGAAGTCTGCCCGCCTCCTCTTTCGTAATCCCCGCGATGACAATTCCGACTCCCGCTTTTGACAGGTCATAGCGTTTGCTGCTGCGGTTAAGGTATCTCACAACGGAAAAAAGATCGGCATCATCAAATTCAACGCTTGGAAATATAATCGCTTCCATTTTGGCATAAACGCCCGTTGCGGGAATATTTATGCGGACTGCCGCCGGTTCATCTTCAACGGTTTTGTCTGCGTCGGCATTGCTCTTTTCCGCTCCGCAAACACCGGCGAAGAGCGGCAGCATGGCAAAATATATAAAAGTTTTATATAATATCCTATCTATCCTGTCCATCCCTGTTAATTTTCAATTTTCAATTTTCAATTACACCGGTTCCTGACAGGCCAGCCAGCCTTCCCGTCCCGGAAACGCTTTCGGCGCTATTTTCCCCTGCGGGATATCAGGCGTTTTCGCAACCAGCGAACCCAGCGTGACAAACTCCCATCCGGCCTGCTTCGCCCTGGCGATATAATCATCGAACATTTCCAGGCATTTTCCGCCTTCCGCCTCCGCGTGGATGGTAAGAACATTCAGTTTGCCGGGCTTGAGCAGGGAAAGCATGTAATCATTATAATTCGCGTCGGTGACGCCGTTGCGTCCGAGTATTTCGTCATAAGTCGGCAGAGTAACCGGCACTTGAACCTGGTCAAGCGGCCTGCCGCCGACCACCGGACGGAAAATAAAATCGCCGCGGCAGTCGCTGTTGTAAATAAACGGCAGTCTGCTTTTTTCCAGCAGCACCGTATCGGTGCAGCGCCAGCCGGGCATGGCCGAACTAACGGGCGCCCGTCCGGTTATTTGAGTAAGCAGATCGCAGCCTTTTTTGAAGGTTTCAAAAATTTTCCGCGCAGGCATTTTTTCAATGTCCGCCTGAAGCTGGTGATGGTCCCAGGCATGAAGGCCGATTTCATGTCCGGCGTCGGCCGCGGCTTTGATGGCGTATCCCAGCCGCCTGCCGATCTGCGGCCCCGGCCAGCAGGTTCCCATTAAAATGATTTCCGGCCCGTAGAGGCCGGCGGCGTTGGTGCGAAGCATTTTCCATAGAAACGCCGGTTTCAGCAGGCGCCAGAGATGCCGTCCCATATTATCCGGGCCGACCGAAAAATAAAAAGTGCCGGTAATATTGTGTTTAGCGAAAAGGCGGCAGAGGTTGGGGACTCCGATTTTAGTTCCCCGGAATGTGTCAACGTCAATCCTCAGCCCGATCTTCATTTCCTGACCCCGAATTTAAACAAAACCATATCGTCTTTTTTGACTTTGCTTTCGTAGATGATCTTTATGTTGCTCAACGCGGTTGTTGCAGTTTCATCCGCCAGAAAAATGGCTTTGCCGGAATCCTGTTCGGACCTGAGTTTATCCAGCGCTTCAACATCGTTAACAACAGGAATTATCCTGCCGAAATAAAATACGGCGCCGCCTTTGACTCTTTCCGTCGGGCTGTACAGATACAGTTGACGGCCTTTGTCTGTTTCTTTCTGAGCCGTGCTAAAAACCGTTTCCATCGAATAAATTGAATTGCGTGATTTCATGATCACCGCGTCAATGGCCACATAATTTATTGCGAGTCCGAAGAAAATACCGGCGGCGATCAATTCAGGATGGCGTCCGTATCTGCCGAACAGTCCGAACAGGATCAGTCCGGCGGAAGCCAGCAGGCAGAGAATTAAATTATCCGAGGCAAAAACCGGCTGTCTCAGTATTCGCGCGATAACAAATAGTACCAGCGGCGATGCGCAGATTACACCCGCCAGGACTGCGGCCACGATCCGGATAATAAGTTTAACATTGATTCTTTCCGGCAACTTTAATGCGCCTTCGATAATCGGTCCGAGGAGCGTTCCGATCATGATTGCTTCCGCCGCATACAGCGGCAGCACATAAACCTGACGCTTGCCGGCGGCAATGGAGAGCAGAATGAAAGGAATCAGCATCCAGCACAGCATGAATAGAGAACTCCGGTTCCGCGCACTTTTTGCCTGGATGAAATGAAAAACCATGGCAAACGGCAGCAGAATGGTCCACGGCTGAAGCTGTTCCGGCAGCTTTTTGAGATAAAAGTAAAACGGTTCGACATGTTCGGCGTGACTGCCCATAAAACGGCCGATATTGTTAGTCCAGACAACGGTGAAAACCGCGTCATAGCCGTGAGCGCAGTACAGCAGCCACAGCCATAATGCCAGCGGAATGAACGCCAGCGCGGAGCCAGCGAAAAGATAAATCCAGTTTGAAGGCGTGAATTTTTTGCTGATATACAGGTTGTCAATCAGCAGCCAGAAAAACAGCGCTGACGCCGGTATTGCCAGTCCGATCAGCGATTTTGACAGCAGTGCGCCAGCCAGAAAAAGGGTAAACAGCACAAACCATTTCTTCTGCTTGCGGAACCCTTCAGTGTCCGCTTTCGCGAGCCGCTGGAACGCCATCATGGCGAGAATTATGAATGCGCAAAGCAGAATGTCGGTCATGCATTTTCTGCCGTTATTCCAATATTGCGCGGACGTCGCCAGCAGACTGCCGCTGATCAGGGCGGTGAATCCGGAAAAACCCATATTGCGCACCAGCAGAAAAACCGCGATTACGCCGGCGACGGCGGCCAGCGCGGCCGGCAGTTTGGCGGCAAAATTATTCTGCCCGAAAATTTTGATGGAAACTGCGTCCGCCCAGAAAAACAGCGGCGGCGTTTCCAGAAATGGTTCTCCGTTCAAGCGTGGTTGCACCCAGTTGTTGTAAACAGCCATTTCCGTGGAAATGCCGGCGATGCGCGGTTCATCCGCGCCCCACAACTGGCGCGCGTTCAGCCCGGTGAGAAACACTACCGCGGCAAATACTGTCATGGCTGCCAGCCAGGCATTAGGCCGCACGCCACTCATCCATCGTCTGAATTTTTCTACGGTCTTACTCATTCGCGCACCATGAATTAAACGGTTTGAATACCTTATTCGGCGCTGAAATCTCCGGATTTAATGGCTTCCTGCAGGAAGAAATCAAGCGTTTTCTCGATAGATTTTTCGAGTTTTATTTTCGGCTCCCAGTCGAGCAGGCGCATTGCATTCTTAATGCTGGGTTTGCGGTGCTGAACGTCCTGATAGCCCTTGCCGTAAAACGCGCCGCTTTCGACGATCATATAACCGGCGAACGGCGGGAATTTTTTGCGGTAGGGATGCTTGTCGAACTTCTTGACCAGCATTTCCGCCATTTCCTTGATCGACGCTTCATTGTCGGGATTGCCGATGTTGACAATCTGGCCGTCGCATATTCCATTTTTGTTTTCGATGATCCGGAACAGCGCCTCGATGCCTTCGGAAATATCAATGAAGCAGCGTTTCTGTTCGCCGCCGTCAACCAGTTGAATCGGCGAACCCTGCACCAGGTTCAGGATCAACTGGGTTATGGCGCGGGAACTGCCGATTCTGGCGGAAGTCAGGCTGTCGAGTTTGGGGCCGATCCAGTTGAACGGGCGGAACAAGGTGAATTTCAAGCCGTCTTTCGCGCCGTAAGCCCAGATGACGCGGTCGAGAAGCTGTTTGCTGCTCGAATAAATCCAGCGCTGCATCCGGATCGGGCCGGTGATCAGCTTGGAGTTGTCTTCGTCAAAATTTTCGTCCTGGCACATGCCGTAGACTTCAGATGTGGACGGGAACAAAATCCGTTTCTTATATTTCACGCAGTAGCGGACGATGCGCAGATTTTCTTCAAAGTCCAGTTCAAACACGCGCAGCGGATTCCTGGTGTATTCGATCGGGGTCGCAATCGCGACCAGCGGCAGAATGATATCGCATTTGCGGATATGGTACTCGATCCATTCGCGATGGATGGAGATATCACCTTCACGGAAGAAGAAGCCGGGACGATCCAGCAGATGGGTGATATAGTTTGAACGCAGGTCCAGCCCGTAAACTTCATATTTGCCGCTGGCCAGCAGCCGTTCGCTGAGATGGCTGCCGATAAAACCGTTCACCCCGAGAATGAGCACGCTCTTTTTCCGGGTGGCTTCTTTGAGGGTTCTGGCATCGGGGCCGAACACCATATTTTCGACGATTCTGGCTTCCGCGGCAAACTGTGAGCCGGACATATAAACGCCGTTTTCAAGCTGGGCGGACTCAATTTTTACCGCGCCTTTATTGCCGCAGGCGATAACCAGCGGATCATAGGTGATAACCGTGCCGGGTTTGGCCTTCTTCGCCAGTTTTGCTTCGGATACCGACCAGAAGAAACATTTGCGGTCGCCCATGAAACTGAACGCGCCGGGGTAGGGACGGGTGGTGGCGCGCACCAGATTTCTAATTTCTTTAGCAGACTTGCTCCAGTCAATTTCGCCGTCGGCAGGCTTACGTCCGCCGAAATAAGAGGCTTTGGACTCATCCTGTTTTTTGCGCGGTGCTTTGCCTTTTTTGACCAGCGGCAGCATTTTTTCCAGCAATGCGGCGGCGGCTTTAGTGGCATTCTGGTGAACGTCTTTCGCGGTGTCATCGGGGCCGATCGCAATTTTTTCCTGGCCGACAATGTCGCCATTGTCCGGCTTGGTGGTCATGTAATGGAGAGTCACTCCGGTTTCGGTTTCGCCGTTGATGATCGCCCAGTTGATCGGAACTCTGCCGCGATACGCCGGCAGCAGCGAACCATGGAGGTTCAGGCAGCCATGTTTCGGGATTTCGAGAATCGGGCTCTTGACCATGTCCCGGAAGTAAAATGAAAAAATGATGTCCGGCTTGATGGCTTTGATTTTTTCGACCCATACCGGATGATTAATGTCATCCGGGGCGAAAACCGGCAACCCTTCGGCGCAGGCCAGTTCGGCGACCGAATCAAACCAGATATTTTCGTTCGGATTGTCTTTGTGGGTGAAAACCGCCGCAACATCGAACCCGTTTTTAATCAGAGCCTTAATGCCGGCACAGCCGATATTGTGATAGCCCAGAACGACACATTTCATTTTTGCCTCCAAATATATTAAATTAATATCCTAATCAAATTCTGACAAATAATTATGCAAACAGCATTAAGATAACAGAAATAAGCGATTTTTCTATTCCCGGATGAATATTTATGAAAACAAAACCCGGAAAAATCATGGGCCACGGTCTGTTTTACAGTAAAACCGCAGTATTGAAAAAATAAATCCCGGAAAAACGTATTTCCGGGATGGTGATTTTATTGGCAAACGACGCTTATTTAGTCTCTCTGCCGACTACTTTTTCCACGAAGTAGCGGGGTCTGGCGCGGACATCGTAATAGATGCGCCCGATATATTCGCCCAGCAGGCCCATGCCGACTAACTGGAATCCGGCAATGAAGAACAGCACGGCAAACAAAGTGAACACCCCGCCTTGTGTGTAAGCATCACCATGGATACAGCGCATGATAACGATCCAGGCGGCGAGCAGTACTCCCAGCATTGAGACCAGGCCGCCGATGATGCTTAACAGCCTGAAAGTCGGATAATGCGTGCACGTTAAGCAGAAAACAGTTTCAAAGGCACATTTTTTACTAAAATCGTGCTTGGAGTCCTCGACTTTTTACATGCGCGTATGTTAATAATACGTGCATGTTAAAATGTAAGAGACACGCAAGAGCTAAATGTCGCCGCTGATTTCATTTGTCCAGAATTCGCTGATTTCATTTGTCCCTGAATT
>JBAWXM010000051.1:0-20596 GCA_037144075.1 Lentisphaerota bacterium
TCCAGCACCAGTTCAATGGCAAAAAGCTCGGAAAATTCACGTTTGCGGTAATAATTCTTGTAGCAATGCTCTTCGTGGGCAAAGTCCAGCCAGAGCGGCAGCGCCTGAGCCAGTTCCGGCCTGGTATCCATATAAAACTCACGGGTATAATATTGATTAACCGGAGTGTGCCACAGCTTGGAAATGCCGTCCATGCTGGTAACTGAAACATTTTTAGCATGTTTGGGTATTGGCATTCGGCTGTTTGTCCTGATTATTTTAAAAATATAATATTTTCGCATTAATATCACATATATTATCTCAGTTCTCATGTTGTGTCAATCGTCTTTTGCATATATAATATAAATAAACAGTAAGATTAAGGATTATGATAATGACGAAGCACGTTCTTAATATCTGGGGGCCGGGACAAATAATTGCATATTCCGGTTTGGACGGGCAAACCGATTTCGAACACGGGCTGGCGCTGCGGACGGCCTTTGCCATGGCCGGATTTGAAATTAAGCTCCCGGAAGTCGGCGGTCGGATTTATGTTGAACCGTCCGATTTAAATGATTCCTCCCTGATGCTGGCCGGCGACTTCTTCCAGCTTCGTTCAGCCTGCGGCGTACTGGTTGACGCCTGGCACTTGCTGATGGAGGGCCATGTCCGCGTAGAACCGGGATTGCCGGTAACAGTTCTTCAATCCGGCAACCGCACTTTAATCGGAGTCAGTCAATTCTTCAATCCCGCGCATTTGCAATTGCCGGTCAAGGAATTAATTGCGGCGCGGCGGCAGGAATTGCTTAACTTCCCGTGTCCGGAAAATCTGCCGGAAGCGGCGGAAAAAACGTTGTATAAAGCCTTTTCTCAATTGAAAACGCAGATTTGCTCACCGGAAGGTTTAATCAAACAGCGCTGGACAACCCCTGACCGCTGGCCGCATCGCCGGATGTGGTTGTGGGATTCAGTTTTTCACGCGATCGGCATCCGGCATATTAATGGCGGGATGGCCAGAGAAGCGATTGATGCTGTTTTGAATATGCAGCGGGAAGATGGTTTTATCGCTCATATGATGTCTCCAACCGGCGTATCCAATATTACTCAACCTCCGGTGATAGCGCTTGGGGCATGGCTGGTCAATGAAGCAGAGAACAGCCCGGAATGGCTGGCGGAGATATACCCTAAACTCAAAGATTATCTGGAGTGGGATATGAGCAATCGTGACAGCGACGGGTTCGGCCTGCTTGAATGGTATATCGAAGAGCATGTCGATTGCCGGAGCGGCGAAAGCGGCATGGATAACTCCCCCCGGTTTGATTGCGCGCACCAGCTCGATGCCGCGGACTTTAATGCGTTCATCGCGCTGGAATTTGAAATCATGGCGAAAATTGCGGCGATCTGCAATCCGGCTGATCGGCATATATGGCAGAAACGCCATGAGACCATGTGCAGCAAAATAAATAAACGACTGTGGAATGAAGACGAAGGATTTTATGTTGACTATGATCTTCAGCTCCGGCAGCAATCGCCAATTCTGGCAAGTTCAGGTTTTCTGCCGCTGATTTGCGGCGCCGCCAGCGAGGAACAGGCCGCCAGGCTGGCAGCCCATCTGAACAATCCCGAAACTTTCGCCACGCCGCTGCCGGTGGCGTCGATCTCCCGCAGTTGCGGCGAATATTATTCAAAAGATATGTGGCGCGGTCCGGTATGGACCAATATTAACTGGTTGATCGCTTACGGGTTGCGCCGGTACGGCTATGAGACAGAAGCGCAATTGCTGCTGGATAAAACCATGCAGGAAGTCGAACGTACCTATTTGAAGTTCGGCGCATTGTTTGAATTTTTTGATGACCGCATGGAAGTGGAGCCGCCGGATTTGTTGCGGAAAGGCCAAAATCTGCCAAATACGTTCTTTCAGGCATTTCACGATTATGGCTGGACTGGAACTTTGTATATTGATATGGTTTTTGAAAAATACAACAAAATTAACAAAAGGAGCATTGGTAATATGAACAAGAAATTCTATGAAAACAACGTTGAGACTATGAGCCATAGTCGGACTTGCTGCAGTAAAATTTTCACACTCATCGAACTCCTTATTGTGATCGCGATCATCGCAATTTTGGCCTCAATGCTGCTGCCGGCGCTCAACCAGGCAAGGGAAAAGGCTCGAAAATCTTCATGCGTTAATAAACTGAAACAGTTTGGTCTTGCCCTTATTAGCTATTCAGATGATTACAAGGGGTTTTTCCCAACTCTACAGGATAACACAAGTTATCCAACTTCAGTCCAATCCAGAGGCAAAAATCTAATGGCCCCATATAAGATGAGTAAAGCAAATTATTTTTGCCCAAGTAATAGTGTAAACATGGATACACTATGGAAAAACAACAGTATAACATATAGTATCTGCTGTGGTATTAAATACTCAGGTTTCCCTAAATCTCCAATGCGGAATGGAGTGCATTCTGACTGGGTTTTGATGGCCGATGCTAATATTTGCGACAACAGCCACTATTGGTATGCTGGTTTTGTAAATCACCTAAGTAGAACAGGTGCCCCGGAAGGTAGTAATCGGCTATATGTTGACGGACATGTCTCATGGGCAAATCTTCGAGAAATGAAGTCTGGATTGCATTCTTCCACGGCGAATGATTATTGGTGGTAATGCGCGTTTGGTGGTAAGCAAATTAAAAAAAATTAGCTATTTATCAAAAAAATAAGGAGGCAGATTTAAAGCACTTTGGAATCAAATTGGTAGGCGAAAATTTAAAAATTCTGACATGCCTGCGGGGGCCGAAAATTTGGTTCGGGTTGAGCGCTCTAACGGCGCGGGGAATCAACCACTGACTGATTCAAGTATTGCCCAAAAAATTAACATATATAAAACTAATCTATTACATTTAAGGGACTCATTTTTATATGAAAAAACTAATTGCAATAACGCTTCTTGGATTAAGCGTGGTGTCAGGAGCTGCCGAGAAGCGCCAACTTTCTGCTTACGAAGGATATCAGCCAGGCAATCCTATATACACTCCAGACAAGTGGGAAGCACTTTTGTTTGTTCCTATGGAGAAAGCTGGATTCAACACGATAGAACTCAAAGTCCAGCCATATCAAGTGCGCAGACTGGATGTATTCAAATATGAGAAGGAGCTGACAGTCCTTGTCAATCTTGCCACAAAACATGGACTTGAATTTCAGGTATATCTCTACCCGGCACCTTACAGTGGAGATCGTCGAATAGACTGGGAGGAGCATAAAAAGCTGCCCGCACTGGTCACGGAAAACGGCAGGGAATATCCGGGACGTTTTAGTTTAATTGATTATGAAGTCTGGCGCGAGGCTTTCGCTCATGCTTTTGACTTTGCAAAACTCAGCCTTAAGATCCCGATTACCGCAGTAAAACTTGATATTGAAACGATCGCAAATTGCGGTATGTCGTATGACGACAAGGCGTGGCAGAAATTCTGCATGACTAACCCGGATTTCCACGCTGGCACTTCTGCAGATAAACGCTTCGCCGCACTCAAAGACGCAAATGCAGTTGACAAATACCGGAAATGGTTCATCGGCGAATTCGAGAATACGGTTATCAAATTCGAAAAAGAGATGCACGCCATCAATCCCAAGCTGAAACTCGGATTAATGCCAACATGTTATGAATGGGTCTCCGATGGTTTTATAAAATATCTTGGTACGCAGGATGCGCCAGCGATAATCGACGACTGGTGCATGTACAATGGGGAAGGTTACTCCGATGAAGTGAAAAAACGCAGAGACAAGATAAAGCAAAAAAATCCGAACAATCTTTTCATTCCGTGGTTCCGTATAAACAGTTACCATGCTGAGGATATCCCTGCACAGGCGTATCATGCGGCAATTAACTGTGATGGTTATTCAAACTGGACACTCACAATGTTATGCAGCGAGAACCAGTCCGGGGTTTATGAACTTCCTGCAAAATATACCAGTGACGATTACTGGAACGCCTATAGGAAAGCCAACGATGCAATCTCGCTGGATATCAAGGAGAATACGCTTAAAACAGGCTATCGCATACCGTTCACGCCGCCCAAGCCGCTTGTGATGCCAATAGATTACTCCGTTGTCACAATTCCTGACCTTATTCCAGCCGGAAGCGGTTCAGATGCAAGCGCGCAGAAAAAATTTACGCTCAGAGGTCAGCAGACTATATTCATACATGCCGATGCTGGAGAGGATATAAAGGTTACTCTGAAGCACGAAGCCGGAAGAAGCCGCCCTACCGCACTTCTTTATGCCCTGATCGACAAAAATAGAAATAAACTGAGGAATGAGATGATACCTCCAGGCGTGTCTGAGACGTTTACTGTTGTGGCACCGGGAAACGGGATTTACGCTCTGGCGATATCAGGCAGAGATGCTTGGTACAGTGTAACTGTATACAATAAACATTATGCGTTCGATGCCAGGCGAAGAACCGACTTCTTTGGAGCTCCATTAAGAGTATTTGTGGCTGGTACTGATTTCGGAAATCCCTCGCTAGCTATACATTCCAGAAGCGGACAGGTCTATATGTACAACAAAAATCTTGTCGTTAGCAAAGAAAAACACCCAGTTTTGCTCAAGACCGGGTTCAACGAGTTAATTTTTGAAAAGCCTGAGAAGCCGATTGAGGGATATTATACGCAAGATTTTTCTTTGTCATTACCGGAAGGCAAGATTCCTTATATCTTCGCCAGTCCGGAACTTCGGCTAGTTCCGCGTTGAGCCCATAAAACTATTAATGAGTTCAACTTTTTTTGTATTGAAATACGGTTTAAAATGTTATTTTATAATAAACCAGCAGCTAATGTTTTTGCAATTGACTTGAGAGATAAGTCGGAGAATTAATCAAATGGATTTTTTTTCAGATCATAATTCAAAATGGATCGGCCGGAAAGGGAAAAGTATCTGGAAGGATGACCAGGCGGTTCTGCCCGCACCATATTTCCGGAAAGTTTTCCAATGCGCCAATCCTGCCGGAATGAAAATCGCGTTTTGCGGTCTGGGTTACTATGAATTGTTTATCAACGGCAGGAAAGTTTCCGAAAATGTTCTCGACCCGATTGTCACGCAATACGACAAGCGTGTTCGTTATGTGATTCATGACGTCTCCGATTATCTTAAAAAAGGCGAAAACGTTATCGGCGTGATACTCGGCAATGGCTGGTACAACTGCCACACGCCGGAAGTCTGGAAGTTTTATAACGCCGCCTGGCGCGATTATCCGAAGCTGCTTCTGGAGATAAGATCGGAAAACGAAGAACTCCTGTTCAGCGATACCTCATGGAAAGTTTCCGAAGGTCCCATCATATTCGACGGACTGCGCAACGGGGAACACTATGACGCGAGGCTGGAGCTCGGCGACTGGCTTTCCTGCACATATAATGATTCGACATGGGGTTATGCCGCTATTGTCTCCCCGCCGGGCGGCGGCCTCGAAGAACAGACTGCTGTTCCGTGCCGCATCACGCAGACTATTGAAATGAAAAAAATAAACATATTCGACGTGTATGACACAGGCGTAAACATTACCGGACACGCCAGGATTACCGTTAGAGGTAAAGCGGGTTCGCAAGTTACGCTAAGATACGCGGAACGCCTTACCGACGACGGCGAACTCAGCACATATAATCAGGACAAATTTATCAAAGGCGGAGATTTTCAAACCGATAAATACATCCTTAAAGGGGACGGAATAGAAGTATGGGAGCCGCGCTTTACATATCACGGATTCCAATATGTGCATGTCATCGCTGCCGGCGATGTGGAAATTATAAAACTTGAGGCTCGTCTGGTAAATTCAGGCTTCAAATCAGTTGGTCAATTCACCTGCTCTTCCGAAATGCTGAACCGGCTCCAGGACTGCACTCGTCGAAGTTATTTGTCGAACTTCACCGGCATCCCGACCGATTGCCCGCACCGGGAAAAAAACGCCTGGACCGGGGATGCACAGCTTGCGGTCGAAACCGGTCTTTTTAACTTCGACGGCGTAAGTTCATACAAGCAGTGGATTGATTCATTCCGGGACGCTCAGCGTCCAAGCGGACAACTTCCAGCAATAATTCCGAATGCAGGCTGGAATTATACTGCTGGCCCCGCCTGGGACAGTGCGCTTTTTGTCATTCCTTATAATATTTACCTTTTCACCGGCGATAAGGAGTGCATCGTAAAAAATTACGATCTCATGCGCTCATATCTTGATTTCTGCGCAATGATGAGCGAAAACTATACTGTCGATTTCGGTCTTGGCGACTGGTGTCCGCCGGATTGGGATAAAATGGCCCCGGCAGGGTTAACGTCAACCGGCTGTTATTACGGCTGTGTCATAATGTTCTCAAAGTTCGCAGGCTTGCTGGGCAGGGAAGATGACCGTCACATATATGCTGAACTTGCGCTGGAAATAAAAGCGGCGTTCAACAAAAAATATTATCACGGCGACGGTGTTTACGCGAACGGAGAAATGACTTCAATCGGGGCAGCGCTGTACTGGGGACTCTGCGATGATTCGGAGAAAACCGCAGCCGTGTTGAAACTGGCGTCGCTTGTCAATACGAACGATTGCAAAGCCGATTTCGGAATACTCGGTGCGAAATACATTCCGCGTGTGCTGGCTGACAACGGACACGCCGATCTGGCGTTCCGCATAATCACGCAGGAGGAATATCCGGGCTGGGGATATTGGATGAAAAAAGGTGCGACAACGCTTTGGGAACACTGGAAAGGTAATTCGTCAAAAAACCACATCATGTTCGGCGACATAAGCGCATGGATGTTCAAATATCCAGGCGGGTTTTCCCACAACTTCGACATCCCCGGAGAAAAATACCTGAAAATAGCGCCAATGTTTATCGTCGGCCTGGAACATGTCAAAGCCGAACATCAGGGCTATGTGTCCGAATGGCAGGCGGACGGCGGAGTGTATACGCTATCCGTGACCGTTCCTGACGGAGCCGCCGCCTCAGTTTACCTTCCAGATGGAACGCTGCATGAGGTAACAGGCGGTTCATATCAATTCGAATCAGATCAGACAATTAAAACAACATAAACTGCATATAGCACAAGGAGCTGCTTTAATGAGCGATGCAAATGTAAAGGTGTATATCAAAGAAAAAGCGGGCAGGATAAAAAAGATCAACGGCGGGAGCCTCGCGCCGCCGATCGCGCTTGAAAAAGCGGGCCTGAATATTCGCAAGGAATTTCAAGCATTGAATCTTCCGCTGACGCGGCTTCACGATGCTCCGTATGATAACCCCGGCATGCGTCTGGTCGATGTCCATCATATCTTTGCCAATTTCCACGCCGATGCCGCCGATCCGCGTAACTACTATTTTAAACAAACCGATGATTACATCAAAAACTGTATCGAACTGGGAACCGGCATCATCTACCGGCTCGGAGAGAGTATTGAATGGGGTGTCAATAAATATTTCAGTTTTCCGCCTGAAGATTTCAACAAATGGATCGACATCTGTTCGCATATTATTCTGCACTATACCGAGAGCTGGGCGAAAGGTTTTCAATTTAAAATAGAATATTGGGAAATATGGAACGAACCCGAGGGGGTTACTCCAGACGGCGACAAGCCGAACTGGGGAGGTTCTTATGAAGAGTATCTTGAATTCTATGTAAAAGTTGCAACGGAACTTAAAAAGCGTTTCCCCCATCTCAAATTCGGCGGACCGTCCCATACCGGCTACAAGGCGAAAACTCAGCAGTTTTTCGCCGCTTGCGCCAAGTCTAAGGCTCCGGTTGATTTCTACTCCTGGCACAGCTATGGCGCAACCATTAAAGAAAATGTTGAGCAAATTCAAATCGTTAAAAACTGGGCAATTGAAGCGGGATATCCTAATACGGAGCTACATCTCAACGAATGGCACCATACGCAGACTTACCCGGTGCCTCCAGGCAACTGGCGTGCTGACAAGGCGTTGAGCAAGCTGATTTACGAAGGCTTTCCCAGTCTGGAGTCGGGCGTGTACAGTTCCGCTCTTTTGAGCGCCTGGCAGGACACCGTACTCGATATGAGCTGTTTTTACACTGTTACAACAAATTTCGGAAATTATTACGGTATTTTTGATAAGTATGGTATCCCGACGAAGTGCTATTACGGGCTGAAATCTTTCGGGGTGATTGTGCGCTATGCTGACCGGGTAAAAGCGGAATCCGACAGCGCTAATGTGTATGTGCTTGCTGGCAAAAATGAGTCCGGCGCGGCAATATTGATTTCCTGCTTCAGAAGCGGCGGCGGTAAAATTACGATAGAACTTGATACTGAACCGGAGCGCTGCGAACTTCTGGCGCTTGACGAACAATACGATCTTGAGCCTATTCCGGTTGTCTGCAATGGCAATATTGTAGAGATAGAATGTAATGCCGATTCAACAGTGCATCTGCTAAAATTGTGTTTTGATCAAAAGCTGTGGATGGAATCCGAAAATGAGCGAATCTTCACATCAGCGACACCACCAGGAGAGATTGCTGGTGAAAAATTTTATCACAATCCATGTGCTTAAAAAAACGAATCGCACCGCAAGAGGAAAGAGTAGCGGCATCAATTCCATTCCCCTGTTATTGACAACAGCGTAGCTCCTGACAGTCCGAATGGAGTGTAACCATAGTTTATGGTAATAGAATAAACGGCTGGAGATTCTTTCTTTTCATTATTAAGCGGAAGCAATCCGACAATGAACTACTGCAGCGCAATTCCTATTACCAGAAAATGCATGGGTTTTGTGCCGGTGTTCAACAGCGAATAACTATGAGCAATGCAGGCAAAAACCTTCTTCTTAAATTGTTCTGATTAATTCCATAAACTCGTATTTTATTGCTTGTTTTTCATTATTTTCATGTTTGTTTTCATATTTTGCATGTATTGCTATTGACATTTTCACGGCAGTCATGTATCCTTAAACTAACGCAAAACAACTCGGACGAAACGATATGGCAAACATTTCATTAATCGCAGACAAGGCCGGCGTGTCCATGGCCACCGTGTCCAGAACGCTGCGCAATCCAGGTTCGCTGAAGACTCCGAATCAGCGGCGGATTATTGAAGTGGCTAAAAATCTGGGATATGATTTCGAATTCAGGGAGACTGATTCCGCCAAGCTGACCAGACAGATTGTTTTTCTGTCATTCTCCAATACTTTATCTCCGGATACGCTGCATAGTTATGACACCTATATGCCGATCGTCAAAGGAATCAGCGGCGTGATCGACCGACTTGGTTATAATCTGCTGGTGGCGAATGTGGATATAGACAATGCTCCGCCGCCGTGTCTGCTGCGCGGGAATATCGACGGAATTATCTTCCATGGACGAGTGCCGGAAGAGTTTTATAATAATTACATACGCAAATTCCCGCATGTGGGCATTCAGCACTATAATCCACGCTACGAATGCAACTGGGTTAAGAACGATAATGAAAACATCGCTTTCCAGGCGGTCAGGCATTTATTTGAACTGGGTCACCGCCGCATCGGATTCGTGACTGATTATATCGAGGGATTGCAGCATATCGAAAGATATCATGGATACAGGAAAGCTCTGGAACTTTTCGGCATTCAACCGGATATATCCTGGAGCGCCCTGTGGCAGCGGCAGCGCAAAAACGGTATCCTGCCCATGGAAAATACGATTCCGGATTATACGCAACGCATCACAGAATTGATGAACTATGCCACGCCGCCGACCGCTTTGATCTGTTGCGATACAGTCAAGAGTCAGGCCACTATGAATGCGCTGCATTATCTTGGACTGAGTGTTCCCGCGGATATCAGCATCATCACGACATGCAATGACTTTGCCATTCAGCAGGATGATTTTATCTGGACTGCCGTAAACGACCGGTTTCACGACGTTTGCGCGCAGGCCACCAGGCTGCTGCTGGATATTATTGACGGGAAAATGGTTGACAACGTGACCATTCTGGTCAGGCCGAAGTTGCATGAAGGCGCAACGACAGCTCCTCCCGGCGAACGCTTAATTCAGTATACTGGGAGAAGTAAAAAGAAGACCAAATAGCTGTATCATGTATTTTGAAAACATATAATGGAAAAGGGTAATAAAATGAAAAGGATGAAAAAAAAGAACGGCCGACATGAAAGGTTTTTTACGCTTATAGAACTCCTGGTTGTGATAGCGATCATCGCTATTTTGGCCTCAATGCTGCTGCCGGCGCTGAATAAAGCCCGGTCATCGGCGCGCAATATTAGTTGTGTTTCCAACCTCAGGCAGTGGAGTACAACTTTCAGCCTTTACCTTTCCGACAGCGGTGATTTCTACCCGCCATACTCGATGGGTATCGGCGGCAACTACACCTGGACTTATAACATGAGAAAATATCTGACTAATTATAGAATTTGTTATTGCCCGGATGAAGGACTCATGCATGACTGGTACAGTCGCGCAGATTCCGCCATTACATTGGCCAATGCTCCGGCAGAGCGGGATAAGCCTACTTCTATTCCAGCTAAATTTATTGCTTACGGTTACAACTTTTTCTATGTCGGCGGCAATGGCTGGAAAACCGGCGCTACCGGAGCTGACTACGGGCAGACGATAAGTGCAAGTGTAAATTATCCAACATTACGTGCTTCTCGCGCAATAAATCCGTCACAAAAGATTCTGCTGGGCGACTCCAGAAGTACTTTAACAGGTAAAGAAAATTATGGATTCTATACTATAGGACCAACGAACCGTGCCGGGAGCGGAATTCTGTTTGGACGTCACGGCGCCCAAAGTATATATTCCAGCGGCTCTTGTAACTTGTTATTCCTTGACGGCCATGCCGCCGGATTTACCAAAATCAAGGGCAGGGATTTCTATACCATCGCCGGAGAGCAACTTGACAAGCCCGGTCATGAGTACTGGAACGTCTATAATAAATAGCCGTCAGAAATGCAAATCGACTTCGAAGACGGTCATGTCAACTTTATGCAACAGCATGACCGTGTTTAGTTCTTTGCCGGCAGATATAGATATTGGCTGCTTGTGAACTTTCAAAATTTATCAATCTTCTTAAAATAATCAAGGGAATTTGGTGTGTATGAAAAAACTGCTGTTAAGTATGTGGACAATCGGAATTACTTTTTGTCTGACTGGCAATGAAATAAAACTGGAGAACTCAAAAGTATCTTTTGTTTTCTCGCAAGACTTGAATTATGCGCTTACTGAAATTGTCAATAAGGAAACAAATAGAAGCATTGATTTTGATAAGAAATTACCCGCATTGCAATCAGGTTTATGGGAAATGATCTTTATCGATGACGACACGGAGTTTCCAGTCACATGCGCAAAAAACAGCGCCAGAAGTGAGATTGTCAGGAAAGATAATGGCTCTGAACTGATTATCATGTGGGAAAAAATTAAAGTCAAAAACAGTATTGGAAATGTAACTGCCAGTATCTTTCTTCCAGATGACAGCTCCATTGCGCAATGGTCGATAAAAGTTAATGTGACAGGAACTCAGGCACCCTGGGTGAAAATTGTGAAATTTCCTTTATTGCGCGGCATAAAATCGCTTGGCGACGATTACTTGCTAACCGGTGAATCGGTTGGCCGGATAGTCCGCAATCCGGGCAAACGGTTGGAACGGCGATCAATAATCTGTCCGGGAAGCTGGTCAATGCAATTTGCCGCATTCCATGGCAGTGCGCAACTTAATGCGAATGATTTAGTGGATATGGCGGGAGAGTTCAAAGTCAATGGATTTTACCGGGGGCCGGCGGATGACGAAACCGGCTTATTTTATTCTGCCGCTGATGGCGCCGGATGGATTAAAAAACTCGAAGTGTTCCGTTTAAAGGGGCAAAAAGATTCTTTTAATATGGAAATTGAACATTACCCGGCGCTAGATTTCTGGCCTCCGTCAAAACATGCGCGTTCTGATATTTTCAATTACAACCTGCCATATAAGGTTATGCTCGGCACATTTGCCGGCGGAACAGGCAAGGCTTGCTCCCTGTACCGTGAATGGGCGTTGGATCAACCATGGATGGCGCGCGGACCGTTGCGCAAACCGCTGAATCCTGAAAAGAACAGCGTCTCCTCTAAAATGCTTGACTGTGCATTCTGGGGTAAATTCTATCAGGACGCTGGCAAAGTAGTTCCTGAAGTTGCGGGGATGCGCAAATATTTGCAAGCGCCGATGAACCTTCACTGGTACCGGTATTATATCAATAATTTTGACGACAAAAATCCCGAATACTTTCCGGTGCACCCTTATTACAGGGAAGGCGTCCGCGACCTTAAACAAATGTCCATCGGCGTAATGCCGTATGTCTGCTGCGCGATCTGGGATATAGATTTGAAATCCTGGGATAAATTTGATATTCAAAGCGCGGCGGCTATTTCAGAAGCCGGATCGCCTTATATGTGGAATTTATACAAACAGCGGCCCAATGCCTGGATGAATCCCGCCTCTGAACTCTGGCAGGAAAAATTCAGCGATATAAACCGAAAAATGTTCCAGGACTGGGGTGTCAGCGGCGAATATCTGGACGTACTGGCGATGGCGGCAATGCCTTGTTATAATGATAAACTTAACAAGCCTAACGGCGGCACTTACTGGTCCGATGGAAACCGGAAACTGCTTGAGAATTTAAGAAAAGATTTGCGGAAAATATCAAGTGAAACTTTTTTAACGACAGAGGGATTCTGTGAAAACTATATAGACTTGCTGGATGGATTTTTAACTCTGGATATCTACCGTTACGGCTGGAAGGAAAAACGCGGGTACGACAACTATCCGGCCATTGGCATGGTATATCATGATTACGCAATTACATTCAGTACTGACTGCAACCAGCGCATGGCTCCGGAAATGCTGCGCTGGCAGATGGGTTTGTGCTTTATCTGGGGATTTCAGCTTGGATACAGCAGTTATGAAATTTTAAAACCCGAAACCGGAAATCCGGCAAATGATATGTATACCCGCGAAATTGTTCGTGCATGGTATCAGGCTGGAGGAAAATTCCTGACCGGCGGACGCGGCGCGGAAACGGCAATGGTGCCGGACCGCAAACTGGCGGGCAATGCCGCCGCCGCAATCATAAGCGCTCAAACATCGGTCCGTCTCAATAATGAGCTCACTTTCCCATGGCATGGTCCATCGGTTCCGGGGTCCGGCTGGTTTGCCGCAGACGGGACTTTCGGCTTTGTCCTGACCAATATAACAGACAAGAGCGCTGACGCGGAGGTTATGCTGGACACGGTTAAACTTGGAATGAACGGCAAGGTGCTTTGGCGCTCATGGCCGCTGCCGGTGCAGCGGATTGATAAAATCTCAGGCAAATACAGTATGCCGCTCAAAGTTCCTGCGGCATCGGCAATGGTTTTCGAGCTGCGCAATGACACTCCGCCGGAAATCAAGCCGCTTGAAAATATCCCATGGGAATTCATAACTGCGGAAAAAGACTGCTCCTTCAAGCCGGTAAAAGTACAAAGCGGTAATTTGTGGGGCTGTATTGATTCCGTCGTCGAAAATACTTCAACAGATAACGGAAACATTTTGAACCTTCGCTCCCTTCGCACAAACACCCCTCGCCGCCTTGAAAAACTGGTGAAATGGGGAACAGCAGAAGGCTATGGGAAAGATCGCAAAATTGATGATAAACCATTTTATTTGCTGGAGCAATCGCCGTTCATGCTGAATTGCACCGCCAATACATCTGTAAGATTTAATGATAATGTAATTTTCGGCAGAATAGAGGTTAAAAGCGCCGGGCTTATCTCGGGGCCGCAAGATTCTATAATAGTGCTTGCGCAGGAAAACAGTCAGCCAGTTCTTTATAAGGGAAAAGCGCCCGTGCAACCCGGAGCTTACCGCTTTGCCGCATGGACCGCAGATAATGCTATTCCTGTTCCCGATGAGAAATCCCTGATGAAATCACTGGCAGATATTTCCGTCGGCGCAATAGAACAGGGGATTTCAAAATTAGGCGCGGCAAGGATTATCGCGGAAATAGATAAAAAGCTGGCAGACAAACTTTTATTTACCGGCAATGCGGCGGCATACGCTGCTATCGGCGCTGATTGTATGAATATGATGGAATACGACTGGATTTTACCATTAATAACGACAAAAATCGAATATAAAGTAAATCAAGGCAACGGGAATATGCAGAAAAATGAGATGGTGAATCTGCGAAAAGATCTGTCAGAGACTTTGACATTAAAAAGCGGAAAAGATAATACTTTTTCTATCACGCCCAATCGCGATTCCGCCTCTGCAAACCTGGTTCCGTTGCTCTTTAACTGCACGATAAACTTAAACGGCATGACTTTTGCGGTGAATAATTTGAGTTATTTTGAAATTGATCGTCCACTAATGGCTGATTTGCCTCAGGAACCGGCAGTCTTTGTCAATATTGCGCCTGGTTCAACCGTGCAAAGTTCCATCTTAATTAAAAATGTTTCTCCATATGATCTGGATGTAAATTTATCGAACGTACTGCCGGACGGCTGGAATGTTGTGTTCAAAGGAACAATCAGCAAAATTCATGTTAATGCATTAAGTTCGATTAATCTGCCGTTTGAAATTAAGACTTTAAAGAATGCCGATAAAGAAGAATATAATATCCGTCTCGGTCTTAATTATACAGAAAATGAAGAGACTATGCTTATAAAGAAAATCAAAATAATCATGGCGCCGGCAGGTTTGGCGCCGGCCAATGCAGGCGCGGCCAAAAATGAATTATACTGGTCTCCGCCGCAACGCTTTAATGGACAACTCGTGGTTTTTACCGGTCCGGAAAAAATATTGCGCTTCACGGCCAAAGCCGCCTATAAACCGTCACAGCCTTTTACCTGGCAATTAACAGACAATATGCAGCGGACAGTAGCATCAGGAGTTATCCCGAAAGAAAAACTGGAAGAATTTGTAACGGTAAGTGTTCCGGAAGCCGGCCTTTACAATCTGCTTTACAGCAGTAACTTTTTCATGGTAAAAATAGAAAAACCGGCATTTTACGGTTATTGGTCCCAGGAATACAGGCCGCTGATTTTGTTCGGAGGTAAAACTAAATTATATTTTTATGTTCCGGCAGATTCAAAGAAATTTGAAATATCAGGCATCAACGGAGGCGAGGATGAGCCGGCTAAAGTTACAATCATTGCGCCTGACGGCAAAATTGCTTTTGAGCACGATGGTCAATGGCTGGAAAATAAATGGTACAATGTCCCCGTGGATAAAAATTATACCGGCAAAATATGGACCATAAATATAAACGCGGTAGAGGATTTAAAATTTAAAATGCGCGGCGACGTCGTTCCATGTCTTTCGCCGGATCCTGCTGTGGTATTAAAGAAACGTTAAAAATCAATATGGCTATCTCAAAACCATATTTCCCGATGCTGCTGGCCAATGGCGTTGACTCCATGCTGATTGACTGGAGCGGTTCAATCCGTGCCTGTGATAAAGGCCTCGAACACGTTGATCGCTGCTGGTTCAAGGCGGATCGCCGCAAAGGCGATGGCGACTCCGCGCTTTGCCCGCTGTTCTTTGCCGGCTATATGTTAACGCTTGACGGCGAACAACACTTGATCCGGGATTTCGAACAGCGCTTCGATCCCTGTCGCGCCGTTCTGCATACCCGTGCCGAGGCGGCCGGATTCAGGTTCAAGGTGACAACCTTTCTCACGGCCGATCATTTACTGGTCGAACATTTCGAATTTATTGCCGTTCCCGGGGGCGATGCCGCCGTTGAATTCGTCCTTTCACGGACGGAGAGCGACGAACCGGCAGTTAAATATGAATTTGCCTGGGATGAACGCCATCACTGTATGACCGGGCAGTATGCATCCTCCGGCTGGAACGGTGTTGCCATGCTGTTGACTGATCCGCCGGCGACGGACGGAGAGATTGGCTCCGAGGGCGGTCGTCTGGCCTGGAGAGGCGGTCGCCTCTCCGTGCGCAATATTCGTCAGAAAATGCAATTAACTCAATATCTGTTCATCGGCGACACCCTTGATTATGACAATCCTGTCCTGGCTGCGAAGACGATCCGCAATAAGATAACCTCCATGAATTATGCCGGAATTCTCAGAGAACACGCAACCGCCTGGAACTCCTATCAGCGCCGTTCCTCAATCCGCACCGGCAATCCGGATATCGACTATCTATGCCTGGTCAGCAATTATCTGCTTAAGGCGCATCAGCATCCGGTTGACGGCTCCACCCCGACCGGCATGTATCCATGGCTCTGGCAGGGTAAAATCTTCTGGGATTCATTCTTTATGCACGAGGCTTTTCTTCGCAACAATAAGATGGCGGAAGCCGAAAAACTAAGTCTGTTCAACTTGAAAATACTTCCGCAGGCCCGTCGCAATGCCGAGCTCTGGAAACAAAAATATGGCCGTGGCGACGGCGCTCGTTACGGCTGGTGCACCAACCGGCAAGGCTGTTGCAATCATCTCCTCGAAATTGACGAATTCCACAATAACGCCGTTGTCGCTGTTTCCGCATTTAACCAATTCCGCTTTACCGGAGATCGCGCACAATTGCAAATTCTCTTTCCGGTCATCAAAGAAGCTGTCGATTTCCTCGTTTCCTACGGCATTCGCGAGGATGCCGATTCCGCCGTGATTGTCAATTGCGAAGGTGTGGACGAATCCACAAGGTGCAAGCGCGGCAATGACACCTGGACGGCCGGGGCTACCATTGAAGCGCTGCACAACTTGATCGAGGCTGCGCAAATACTCAATTTCGAAATATCGCCGCAATACGAAAGTCTTCTGCAAAAAATGGAGACAGGACTAAAAGCAAATCATGATGCCGGAGGTCTGCTTCTTTCGGCTCAGGGTGCAGATTCTGCAAGTTTCGGCTCCATGATTTACCTGCTGAATCCTGAATACGAATCCGCCCGGAAAACCATGAATGCATTATGGCGGAACCGCGGCCGTTTTGTTGACGTCTGCCGTTACGGTTGTCCCTGTCAGGACGCTCGCAACGTTCCCTGGTTTCAGGCCTGGGCGGGGGCAATCTGGGCCTCCCTTGACGATCCGGATAAGGCTTTCGCTTATTTGGAGGCTTGTTGCAAAAACACAAATCGCCTGGGCGGACTTCCCGAACAAGTGAGGCCGGATGGCAGTCTGTATAAACACTGGATGGCGACGGCACACGCCGCTTTTCTAACCGCACTGAGCCGGATGGCGGCCAATGTTTATGCCGGTACCGTGCAAATAGGAGCAGGAATCCCTGATTCATGGCCTGATTGCAGCGTTAAAAATATATGTATTGAACAGGGACTGTCCATTTCGTTCTCGCTTAAAAACGGAGAATTAAGATGCCTTCGCATCGTCAATTCAGGCTCAGAAACAGTTCCCTTTAAATTGCATTTCGGCAGAAATGTAAAACTTGATGCCTCGTTCCGGCGGCGTTATCCCAGGAAGACATTATCTCTGCTTTCCGGCCAACGCCTGCTTTATGATTCCTGCAAATAATAGATTCCCAATATGCCGTCCTTACCCAGGGCTGTTCAATGCTAGCATTTTTACAACCCCGTTACGCCTCAATTTTTCCCGAAAATCTAAATCCTTTGAGCATAATTTGATATGATACCATGAATATTTTGCCAGTACCGGAATACAGAAGTTCTACAGCAAAACCAAAGTGGCGCATGCCGCCGCAGTCCAAAGTCAGGCCGGAGCGTCTGACAGGAAAAGTCCCGCCGCAGCCGGTTAAGTTCATTAGCATTGAACAGCCCGGCGTCCTTACCTTATGGAATTCGCTGTTCGCTGCGGACAATTATCATTTCCTGCCACTCTTTTGACAGCATCGCGAAACGCGCCGACCAGCCGGATACCCGGACTGAGAGATTGGGATATTTTTCCGGATGCTCCTGCGCGTCGCGGAGCATTGCGGTATCCACCGCGTCAATCTGCATGAATATTCCGCCGAGAGCGACGAAGGACTTCATGAGTCCAGTCAGCGCGGCAATCCCCCCTTCTCCCCGCAATGACGAAGGAAGTATCTTCAATTCCAGCGCGGTGCCGCAGGGCAGCCGGGAAAAATCCACCGCGCAGTGCGACTTGATGACGGCGGTGGGGCCGCGTTTGTCGGTGCCTGGCGAAGGACTGAAATTCAACGCCAGGATGTCGCCTTTTTTGGAGCCCGCCGCAGAAGCTGTCCGGCCCGGCAGAAAAACATTGGCTTCGCGCCCGAAGGTGCTGATTCCGGCGGGAAAGAGCACGCCCTTGTTTGATGGAACCATGGCAACAATGCCGGTATAGTCGTCAAAAACTCTTTTCATCATCGCATTGCTTTCTTCTGAATCGTTGCCGTAGAAGTCAAAGCGCGAACGTATTGCACGGCGAGTCTCGTCATGCCCTTCCCAGTTCTTCCGGAGGATGTCAACAAGTTCCGCTAGAGAAAATTCATGTTCTTCATAGACAAGTTTCTTAATTACTTGCAGGCTGTTGACGACGTCCGGGAGTCCTCCTGCATGTGGCGACATGACCGTGTATTCCGGACCGAGATGATAGTACGAACGCCCCTTTTCGATGCAGCCGTCAATCAGCATATCGACCAGCACGGCGGGGTCCGTTTTCTGCTTTAATGCGGTGATCACATGGCTGGTAATTTGTACTATTTGCCCGGCCAGCTTTTGCTTAAAAGCTTCGTATAATTCGTCAAATTCGGTGTATTTGCCGAGGTCGCCGCCTGAATCATTCAGTCCAAGCACGTCCTGGAGAATTTTCAGGGCGTCGAAAGGGAGGTAGCTAAAACAAGTTTTGCCGGGGATAAGCACTTCCCAGCAGCCGTCGTTGGCAAAATTTCTGGCTTCCGCCAGCGGGTATCCGAAATTCACCAGACTAGGAATGATCCGGTCATCATTGTAAACCGCAATGATGCCGCCGCCGAGCCGCTGTATTTCCGCAATCCGGCGCAGCAGTTTTTCATCCGAATTTTTCGAGATGCGCACTGCGATGGGGAAGTCGGAAATATGCAGTTCTTCGACGACATCCAGGACAAGATAAGTGACTTCGTTAGTAACGTCATTTCCGGCTTCATCGACCCCGCCTAGAACGATGTTCTGATAAAACTGGGCATCGCCGCTGCCGACAGTATCCGCAGTGATCCACTCACACCCTTTTATCCAGAAATGGGCGATCAGCTCTCTCGCCTCATCTATATCGGTAATGCCTGCCGCCAGATCGCGTTTCAGATACGGCCCGAGCATTTTGTCGATCCGGCCGATGCCGCTCCAGTTGCCGCACAGCCGCTGAAAATCCCATAACATCCACAAGGACTGCACCGCCTCGCGAAACGTCTCCGGCGGATTTTCCGGCACATTTTGCAGCGACTCTATGGTGGCGTCAATATCTTTTTTGCCTTCGCCGGCAAGTTTCTTCAATTCATCGAGATATCTGCCGTGCCATATTTTTGCAGAATCCAGGCAGGAAAGCATCGCATGAAGCAGCTTGTTGCCGTTTTCGTCCAGCCCCCCGCGACAAAGCCGCTCTTCAATTTCCGTCCTGATGCCTTTGTAACCAATGGCAAGCGCTTTTTCAAAACCCAATGTAGTATGACTGACGGAAGGGCAGCGCAGAACCGGAACATTGTGGCGCATCGCTTCTTTGAGCGTTGCAGCGCCGGCAATCCTCTCGCCGGCAATTATCCGCAGCGGAGCGTTCAAGGCGATCAATCTGACGGCTTCCGCGTACAGCTTATTTTGATCAGGCTCTATTTGTTTTTCTTCCGGCAACATCAATTCTCCTTTGACCAGTGCGAGTGACCATCCGTTCGAGCCGCCAGTAATACGTAAACCGATCAAATTCCGGCCCGCTTTCAGCGGAAGTCTGATAAATTTGGACAGTCCGGTGCCTGCGTGTTTCAACTCTCCGTTGACGAATATGGAGCAATACCAGTCGCAATCAAGCGAGAATGGCAGTATACAGGCGGACGCGGTATCTATTTCTGTGAAGCAGTATGCGGCAGAATGAACTTTTGCTGAACTGAACAATTCCTTGAATTGTATTTTCCCATGAACGCTATGAAAACATTCCGGCAGAACGGTTGCTGATGTTTTTACCTCTTTCATCGTCTTCGCGCCGTCTAAAAACAAATCTTCCGCCGCCAGCCCATCCGGGGAACTGCCGTTGTTATTCATTGGTCCAGCAAGTATCCAATCAGTTTCCCATTTCTGAAAATGATTATATGCCGCCAGTAACATCCATAGATCGTCTTCCTTCATTGAGCGGCCGATCTCGCCGGAAAGATATCTGGCCGCCAGGGCCTTCGTGGACTGACTCAAACGGGATGTTGTTTCGCCGCCTGCTGGTCGAAACATCTTCCATGCGGACATCCCGGCATTTGTTATATTATCTGCGGTTGCCAAATTCATCGTCTGACCTCAATATTTTATAAGTCATTTTCAAATCCATATATCTATCTTGAAAATATATCCAATTCTTGATTTATGCGATTCATGCAATTATCTTATACATATACAGGACTATTATTTATGCTTTTCTCAACAGACTCTGTAAGATTGACTTTCGTCGAACCTGGCACGGGCGAATGGAGAATTCTCAGGAAGGATAACAGTATCCACCGGAAGGCTGTTCCGCACATCATAATTGCCCA